>JBGPDC010000107.1:0-18760 GCA_041482115.1 Terriglobia bacterium
GCTGGGCTACTTGCACCTGGGGCAATCGTCCACTACGCTATCGGGCGGAGAGGCCCAGCGCATCAAGCTGGCACGCGAGCTGAGCCGCCGCCAGACCGGGAAAACGCTCTACATTCTGGATGAGCCCACCACCGGCCTGCACTTCGACGACGTGAAAAAGCTCGTGGACGTCCTGCACCGGCTGGCCGACCTGGGCAACACCGTGATCGTCATCGAGCACAACCTGGACGTCATGAAAACGGCGGACTGGATCATCGACCTGGGGCCCGAAGGCGGCGAGGCTGGCGGGAGGCTCGTGGCCGCGGGCACACCGGAACAGATCGTGCGCGCGGGGCGCGGTCACACCGCCGCGGCGCTGCGGCGCCTGCTGCGCCACACGAGGAACTGAGTGGACCCGGCATCGGACTTTCAGCCCCCCGAACCCGTCCTCGCAGCGACCCCCGAGCCAGCCGCGCCCGAATCCCAGCCGCAGCCGCCGCCCGAGCAGGGCTGGACCTACACCGACGTGGGCATCGTCATCGTGTTTGCCCTGGGAGCGCAGGTAGTCATCTTCCTCCTCGGGCTTCTGGTGGCGCTGCTATTCCAGCAGGCGCGCGGTCGGACCTTCGGCTACGACGAGGCGGTCAGGAACGTGAATTTCCTGCTGCCGGTGCAAACGGTCTGGTGGCTCGTGGTGTTCTGGCTGGTGCGCAAGATCGTCCGGGCGCGCGACCCGCGTCCATTCTGGCCGGCCATCCGGTGGATCCGCCCGGCCCGTCCGTTCACCTACTACGTGAGCGGGGGAGTTTTGCTGGCGCTGTCGGTGGCCGGACTTGCGGCCGTGCTTCCCACGCCCCCACGCCACCTGCCCATCGAGGAGCTGTTCAAAGACCCGATGTCGGGATTTCTGCTGGCGGGCTTCGGCGTGTTCATCGCGCCCGTGGTCGAGGAGTTACTATTTCGCGGCTTCTTCTTTCCCGTGATCGCCCGGGTGCACGGCACCGCCGCCGCCGTGGTCGGCACCGCGCTGCTGTTCGCGGCCGTTCATGCCCAGCAATACGGCGGAGCCTGGCAGAACCTGCTGCTGCTGGGTTACGTGGGGGTGGTGTTCGGGACCGTCCGGGCCGTGTCGGGGTCGGTGGCGCCGTGTGTGCTCCTGCACGCCGGATACAACCTCACCCTCTTCGCGGGCCTCTACGCCGGGAGCAAAGGATTCCACCAGTTCAACTTTTAGGAGGGTGCCAGGCGCATGGTCCAGACCATCGAGTGGAAGCCGGAAGGGGTCGTGATGATCGACCAGACGCGGCTGCCACGCGAAGAGGTCTACGTTACTTGTAAGACCTACCAGGAGGTGGCCCACGCCATCCGCGCCATGATTATCCGGGGGGCGCCGGCCATCGGGGTCGCGGCCGCCATGGGCGTGGCGCTCGGGATGCAGGCCGCTCCGCCGGGCGAGCTCGACGCCGCGCTCGAGAAAATCGCCGCGGAGCTGGCCGCGACGCGTCCCACGGCAGTAAACCTGTTCTGGGCGATTGACCGGATGAAGCGCGTCTATCAGGGGGTACGGGGAGGATCGGCGGACGCCGTTCGAGAGGCGCTGGTGAAAGAAGCCCTGGCCATCCACGCCGAGGATATCGCCATCAACGAGCAGATGGGACGCTGGGGCGCGCCGCTCATTCCCGACTCGAAAACCGTCCTGACCCACTGCAACGCCGGGGCGCTTGCGACCGCGGGATATGGCACGGCGTTGGGGGTAATCCGGGCGGCAGTGGCCTCGGGCAAGCACATCGATGTGATGGCCGATGAGACGCGTCCATACCTGCAGGGGGCGCGGCTCACGGTGTGGGAACTCGCGCAGGACGGCATCCCGGCGACCCTCATCACCGACAACATGGCGGGGCACTTCCTGAAGTCCGGCCGGATCGGCTGTGTCGTGGTCGGGGCCGACCGCATAGCGGCCAATGGAGACGTCGCCAACAAGATCGGCACCTACTCGGTGGCGGTGCTGGCCAAAGAAAACGGCGTGCCGTTCTACGTGGCCGCGCCGATCTCGACGCTCGACCTAACGCTCGCGAGCGGCGACCAGATTCCGATCGAGCAGCGCGCGGCGGCCGAGGTGACCCACCTGGCCGGCGTCCCGATCGCGCCCGACGGGGTCGGCGTCGAGAACCCCGCCTTCGACATCACGCCGCACCGCTATGTCACCGCGATCATCACCGAGCGCGGCATAGCGCGCGCGCCCTATACAGAATCCTTACGCCAACTGAAGCCGTGAGGAATCTCACCGCCGGTGGCCCGCCGGCGTGCGATTCTGGAAGCCATGGTCTGGCTTGTCTTCCTGCTTTGGCCGGCCTTGCTCGCCGCGCAGAGTACCAGCCCTGTCTTCCTCGGGCGCACGATCCCTTTCCTGCCACCGGCTCTGGATGCCTCTGGACGCACCGTAGTCCTGGCCTCGGCCGTAGATGCGAGCGGGACGACCTCCGATACCACGGACCTCTATGCTGCTGCCGCCGATGGCAGCGGCCTGCGACGTCTCACGAAGCTGGCCGGCATCAGCTTTCCGCCTCAGGGCGTAAATGCGGTTTCAGTCACACCAGATGGTGCCCGCGCCGCCTTCACGGCCTCACTTTCCGCCGCCGGGCGCTCCACCGAGGAAGTCCACCTGATCGATGTCGCCGCCGGCGCCGACCGGACCCTGGCAGTCGACACCGAGGGATGCATCCAGCCGCTCTGCGCCAACTGCTTCTTCTACTGCGTGAATTCCCCGCACGTCTCGCCCGACGGGTCGAAGGTGCTGTATGCGGTCCGCCGCCAGGATCCGTTTCGTGTGGTCAACGCGGACGGCACCGGGCTGACCCGCCTGCCGGTCTATAGTGGGGCTCTTGCGCCCAGCCCGCAGCGGGTGATTAGCAGAAGCGGACTGGTGACCTTTTCAAGCAGCGCGCCCAGCGGGCCCACGTTCGCCGCCTCCGCCACCGACGTCTACATCCTGGGACTGGACGGCGCCCAGTTGCGGAACGTCACCCAGTTCGGGAGCGATACTTCCATTTTCACGTCCAACGCCACCATCAGCGCCGACGGCGGAACCGTGGCCTTCGAGCGCAATCGGGCGAACGACGCCACCCAGATCTGGATCGCGCGGACCGACGGCACCGGTCTTCGGGCGCTCACCTCTGGCGAGCCGAGCCAGGCGCCATCGATCTCCGCGGACGGCTCCACCGTGGCATTCGTGCGGGCCGGGCAAGTATACACGGTCCGCTCGGAGGGAACCGGCCTGAAGGCGCTCACGGCCTTCCAGCTCTCGGCCGCGCAAGATCCGGTGATGAGTGACGACGGCTTGCACGTGGTCTTCAGCCTGGGGCCGCGCAGCGGCGGGCGCGGCGCGATTTATGCGGTCGACACCGACGGCAAAAACCTGCGGCCGGTCTACGCTCCGCGAGCGCTAAACCGGGACGGCGTCAATGGCGTGATCGGGTTTTCCTCTCCGTCGCCGGGTTCGCTGCTCAGCGCGTACGGTCTCAACCTCGCGTCAGACACCATGACCACCGCCTCCCGTTTCCCCCTGCCGGATTCGCTGGCGGGTGTTTCGCTCTTAGTGAACGGCCGGCCGGCGCCGCTCGTGGCCGTCACGCCCTGGCAAGTGAACGCCCAGTTGCCTCCAGAGATGCGCGAGGGAGCCGTGGCTGTTCAGCTCCGCTTTGCCGACGGATTCCAGCCCACCCCGGCAGCAGCCCCGGTCCAGGCCGTAGCGCCCGCCATCTTTTCCGATATCGCGGGCGGTTCCTGTCAGGCGGCCGCCTTGCATGGCGGGACTGCGACCCTGGCTGATCGCGAGCACCCGGCCGGACCCGGTGAAGCTTTGGAGATTTACGGCTCGGGACTCGGTCCGGCTGACCCCTTTGTGCCGGCCGGAACTGCGGCCCCCAGTTCTCCGCTGGCCCGCACGCTCCAGCCGGAGGTGCTCATCGGCGGGCGCAGCGCCGAGGTCCGGTTCGCAGGACTCACACCGGGCTTCGCTGGCCTCTACCAGGTCAACGCGATCGTCCCGGCAGGTCTGCGTGCCGGAGCCCAGTCCGTCGATTGGCGCGTCGGGGGCGTCTCGGCTGCCGGCTGCGCCACGATCTGGGTTAAGTGAATTTCGAGCGCGGCAGAGAATGCGCGTCGGGCTCGATCCGCTCAAATTCTTCGGCGATGAGGCGATCGATGCGGAGGTTTTCACGGTGGAGGTCCCGCAGACCACCGAAGGCCTTTCGCCACGGCTGGTCGGGCCTGGTGTGGTCCGGCCGGCGCCGCGTTCGCCCCGTATTGGCCTTGGTGACCTTCATGAAACCATTTTCCGACAAATCGGCGATCCACTACGTGCCGGAGGAACCTGCCGGTCCATCCAAAAAGAACGCCACCGCCGGATGCTCCCCGATCACCAACTGCGCCGGAAACTGGATCGGATCGAAAGCTCCCGACCGCAGAGCCTGCACGGCGCCAGCCTTCTCCGCGCCCGCGGTGAAGAAAAGAACCTGCCGCGCCGCGAGCAACACGCCCGGAAGCAAGGTTACACGCCAACTTTTCATCTTCTCGACATAGACCGCGGCGGCGAGGCCAGCGCGGTCGTGGATCAGCGGCTCGCCCGGAAACAGGCTCGCCATGTGGCAGTCGGGACCGAGGCCGAGGTGGATGACATCGAAGACCGGCAGCGCCCCCGCGCCCAGATGGAAGAAGCCGCTGAGATCCTCGGCATAGCGTGCCGCCCCTTCGTCCGGGGCGAGCTCCCCGTGGACGCGATGAATGTTCGCCTCCGGAATCGCAGCCGAAGCCAGCAGCGACTCGCGCGCCAGCCGGTAATTGCTGTCGGCGTGGTCGGGCGGCACGCACCGCTCGTCGACCCAAAACAGGTGAATCCGGTCCCACGGGAGCGGATCGGTCGCGAGATGGTTGAATAACGCTCGCGGCAGGCTGCCGCCGGAGATGGCCAGCGTCGCCTGGCCACGCGCCGCCACGGCCTCCACCAGGCGCTCCATCAGGAAGCCGGCGGCAGCGTGGGTGGCGGCGTTGCGGTCCGGAAGGCTGTGCCACGCGACGCTCATGCTTCGAGAAGGCGGCCGAGGCGTACCGCGCACTCCAAGCTCTCGGCGAAAATCGGATCGGCGGCGTGCAGGCCCAGCTCTTCGCTCAACAGCAGCACCGGGTCGCTCGGAGTCAGCGAGACACGGTTCATCACGGGCTCCGTCCGGCCCATTTCCACGCGGAGTTCGGCGCACGAGGCGCCGCACCGCCGTATCAGGACGCGAACGGCGGGCTCCTCTTCGACACTGAGGGCGAAGCCCGCCAGCTTGCCCCCCGGATTCTCGGCGAGCTGGTGTTCAAAACGGAGCTTGGTGCGGGCCTGCTCGGCGGACCAGCCGAGACACGAAGCAAGCCACCCAGCCAGCAGCAGGCACGTGGGCGGCAGCCGTGAGGCATCGGTGCCTTCGTAGTACACCACTGCCGCGGTGAAGCGGCGAATCTGCGCCCGATAGAGTTGGTTCTCAAAAACCTGGGCGAGCAGAGCGCGCCAGCGCGTGAGCCGGGTCCAGCTCAGATCGGTGAGCAACGGCTGCGGCCGGCGGCTCTGGTCGAGTACGGCCGCCAGCGCCTCGAGCGGACGCGGGGCCTGAAACGTATCGAGGATGAGACGCCCGGCGGGAGCCGCGAGCGCGCCAAACGCCGGCGAGCGCCAGCCCCGCACGCTCGGGCAGAACAGGACCACCGGCAAGTCCGGCACGATCAGAGGCAGGATGACGCCGGGAATCTCGGCGAGCGTCCCTTCGGAAGCGCGAATCACAATCTGCTCGCTGCAAATCTGGCGCCGGCCCCCCAGCGGCATCCAGCAGCGGGCGTCCACCTCGGCTTCAAGCAACGCCTCAGACCCCGCCGCGAGACGAACGAGAATAGTGCGGCTGGGGTGCTCGCGCATCAGCTCGGCGAGCACCTCGGCGGCCGCATCGGCCTCCGGGTCCTCGTCGATGACCGCGATGAACGTCAGCGCGCAGGCGCGCATGACCTCGTGGCCGTGGGCGGAGGCGTCCTGGCCCAGGAGGGTCCAAACCTCGTCGAGGCGTCGGCCGAGTTTGACGGGATCGATCATGGCTGGCGCCAGCGATGGCCGTGGCGGCCAAGCATCTCATCGGCCTCTGCGGGACCCCACGAGCCTGCGGCATAGTTGGGAAACGCGAATTTCGTATTGCCCCAAACCTCCAGAATCGGTTCGACCGCGACCCAGGAGGCCTCCACCATGTCCTGGCGCGTGTAGAGCGTCGCATCACCCTGAATGGCGTCGAGCAGCAGCGTCACGTAGGCTTCGGGCAGGCGCACACCAAAGCTCGCGCCGTAGTTGAAGTCCATCGAGACACCGCGGAGCTGCATCCCCGCCACCGGCGCCTTCGACTGAAACTTGAGCGAGATGCCTTCTTCGGGCTGGATGCGCAGCAGCAACAGATTGGGGTCGGCCGCGGGACCGTGGTCGGCGAAGAGCAGGTGGGGAGCGGGAGCGAACTCGACGGCGATCTCGGTGACTCGCTTCGGCAGCCGCTTGCCGGTGCGGAGATAGAAGGGCACCCCGGCCCAGCGCCAGTTGTCAATGAAGAAGGTCGCGGCCGCGTAAGTATTCGCCTGCGACGCGGGGTTCACGCCGGACTCCTGCCGGTAGCCTGGAAGGTCGCTTCCGCCCAGGCGCGCGGGTCCGTACTGGCCCGGGACGGCGTGAGCCGGCACCTCGTCATGGGACAGCGGGCGGATCGAGCGCAGCACCTTGGCGCGCTCATCGCGTGTGGAAGCGGCGTCGAAGCGGGCCGGGGGTTCGAGCGCCACCGTGGCCATCACCTGCAGCAGGTGATTCTGGATCATGTCGCGCAGGGCGCCGGACTCCTCGTAATAGCCGCCCCGGCCCTCCACACCGATCGATTCGGCCGCCGTGATCTGCACCTGCCGGACATAGCGGCGGTTCCACAGCGGCTCGAAGATGCCGTTGGCGAAGCGGAGCGCCAGGATGTTCTGCACCGTTTCTTTGCCGAGGTAGTGGTCGATGCGGTAGATCTGCTCTTCGGCGAAGACCTGGTGCAGCTCGGCATTGAGGGCGCGCGCCGAAGCCAGGTCGCGGCCGAAGGGCTTCTCGATGATGATGCGGCGCCAGAAGGCCTCGGTGCCGTGCGCGAGGCCGGCGGCTCCCAGTTGCTGGGCGATCTCGCCGTAGTAGCTCGGCTGGGTCGAAAGATAAAACAGGACATTGCCGGCGGTATGCCGCGTCTCGGCCACGGCTGCACAGCGGGCGGCGAGGCGCTGGTAAAACCCGGGGTCGTCAAAGTTGCCCGCCTCGTAGAACAGTCCCTGGGAGAAGCCCTCCCAGATCTCGCGGTCGAGTTGGCCATCGCCCGAGAATTGCTCGACCGACTCGCGCATCTTGTCGCGGAAGGCTTCGTCGCTGAGGGGCGTCCGCGAGATGCCAATCACGGCGAAGCCGGTGGAGAGGCGGCGCTCGCGGGCGAGCGAGTAGAGTGCCGGCAGCAGCTTGCGCTTCGTAAGGTCGCCGTTGGCGCCAAAGATGACCAGCAGGCACTCGGGAGCGCGCTCCTCGAAGCGCCGCGGATCGAGGAACGGATTGACAACGGTTGCGGTGGCGGTCGTGGTCATGTCGTGATCCAGGCTCAGCGCATCAGTACCGGCTCGCTGATCTCGCGGTCCATATGAACGTGGAGGCCGCCCGGCGCGGCGTGCAACCAGATGCCGACGCCGTTGGGCGGCACGGGGATCTCTTCGGGCGTTGCGACCAGGCGGCCCATGGATTCGTCCGCGCCGTCGTTGAGCTTTCCGATATGGACATGCAGGTGGCACTGGGTACGCACGGTCGGCGAGTTGACGGCCAGGCCCCACTGGCCGGGCCAAAGCTCTTGGGCCTTCGCGATGGCAGCCTTCCAAAGCATCGTGCGCTGCTCGGGGGCCAGGTGCGCCAGGTCCTGCTGTCCCTTGCCATGGGCCACCGGAAGCGCCAGGGTGCGGTTGGGTTTGCGCGGGCTCGCATCGCGAACGAAGAAGATGGTGTCGCCCCGGGCGGCATGGTTTTCGGCCTCGCGGCAGAGGGAGCAATCCGGGTCGGCCAGCGTGGCGGCGTTCAAGTGATCGCAGGCGCAGTCGCCGGCGGCCCGGGGCGAGGCCAGGCCCGCCAGGAGCAGCACGAACACACCTACGCGAAGCACCGTCAGGCGCCTTCCGGGAGGTCGACCTTCTCCTTCATGAGCAGCCAATATGCCAGCGTACCACCGACCAGAATGAAGCCGCAGAGTGTAAAGGCCAGCGCGAAAGAGCCGGTCGCGTGGGCGATGTACCCCGTGAGTGCCGGCGCAATGATGCCGCCGACGTTACCGCCGAAATTCTGAATTCCGGAAACGGTCCCAACCAGGCGCTTGGAGCAGGACGCTTGCGTGATGCTCCAGGTATTGGGCGAGGCGATACCCAGACCGCACAGCGACAACAGGAGCAGCCAGACAGACGTCTGGTTGTCATGGACCAGGCCCGCGGGCACGATCGCCAGCGCAATCGCAAAGCCCACCGCGATGAACGTCTTGCGCACCCGCATCTCGCGGTAGCCGCGGGCGATGAGACGGTCGGTGACGATCCCCGAAAGGATGATCACCACCGACATCACCAGAAACGGGACCGAAGAGTAAAAGGCCATCTCGCTGCGTGTGAACTTGCGCTCGAGCACCAGGTAACCAGGGAGCCAGTACGTGAATACGAACCAGACGTAGTCGAAAGCAAAAAATCCCAGGAAGGTCCCGAGCACCGTGCGGTGGCGCAGCAGGCCAAAACTTGTCGCGAAGGTGAAGCGCTGCGCCGGGGCCGGGACGTCATTCTTCGTAGCCGCCCCGGCCGGCTTCTCCCAGGGCTTCAAGAAGGCCATCCAGGGAAGGACCCAGACCAGCGGTACGATACCTGCGAGTCCGAAGAAGAACTGCCAGCCCAAGCGGCCGATTAGATTGCCGCCGATAGCGTTGGTCAGGGCGGTTCCCAGGCGTACCCCAATGAGGTAACCGGAGTTGACCGTGCCGCGCTCCCGGTCGTGAAACCAGTTGGCGACGGCGCGGGCGCTCGCCGGAAAAGCCACCGACTGTCCGATGCCCACCAGGATGCGAAAGGCCATGATGACGGCGATGTAGCGGAAGACGCCGGTGAGCGCGACGGCCAGCGACCAAAAGATGAACCCAAAGGCATAGGCGCGGCGGACGCCGAAGCGGTCCACAATCCAGCCGGAAGGGACCTGCATGAAGGCGTAGCACCACGAGAAAGCCGACAGCATGAGACCCATGACGGCCGGGTTGATACCCAGTTCCTTCACCATGAAGGGGGCGGCGACCGACAGAGTGCCGCGCTGGGCATAGCAGAAGGTCATGCCGGTGACCAGCAGGGCCATGATCCACCAGCGCCCGGAGGATTCGCGGAGCGTGGTAGCAGAATCCGAAGCGGCCACTGGGGATGTCGCGGCGGTAGGCGTCATAGGCTCCTTTGGCAGGCGGAGGCCGCAGACATTGTAGCGAAGCCGGGTGAGTGGCTGGCGGGAAAAGTGGTGGAGGCGCTTAGTGGCCCGTGATCGCGGCGCAGGCGCCCTTCACGGCGTTGCCCAGCAGCCGGGTTGAGCCGCTGTAGACGAGGTCCTGATCTTTGTTGAAGACGGCCACCTTGTTGCCCTTCACGAACAGCGTCGTGGGGTTCGAGTCCTCATGATCCAGGCGGACCACGTAATCCGCCTTCTCCCGGCTCGCGGTCACCACCACGCCCGGGCAAAGCTGGGTGAAGCTCTTCATGACTTCCACGCTCTGCGGACTGGTGCCGCCCGTCATCAGCAAGGAGCCCTTGGCATCCCCCGCGGCCGCACGGCCGGAGAGCTGCAACGCCTGACTCTCGGTGATGAACACGCGAGGCTTCTCGGCGCCTGCCGCGCCCCACGACATCACTAGTGTGATCACTGCGGACCAAACCAACTTGGTTTTCATTGTCCCCTCCCTTGGCTATATCACGTCTGTCCGTCAGACGTTCTCACGCGAAAGCAAGTTTCAGCCCTCTGGCGTTTTACTGAAACTTCGAGGGGGGTTCTTCGCCCGCACCAGACCGGCCGGTTACAGCGGCTTGATCTTGAGGTTCCGGAAATCGATCTTTTGCCCCGTGTACTGCAACCCGACCGCGCCCGACTTGAACTGATCGTGATGGTCGTCGAGCACCTTCTGGCCATCGTACATCACGATAAAGTGATCGCCCTGCGCGGTGACTTCGAAGCTGTGCCACTCGCCCATGGTGATAATCGGCTCATTCTTGCTCTTCAGGTGGCCGGAGAAGCTGCCGGTGTAGTAGGCGTTGTGGTTGTCCTTCTTGCCGTCGTAAGCCTTATCGTTCGGACCGGGATTCCGGATCTGCAGCTCGTAGCCGATCTGGTGAGAGTCGCCCTCGTCGCGGCCCCGGCGCATGAAGACGCCGCTGTTGATGTTGGCCGCCGAGGTGCGGAAATCGACCTTCAGCATGAAGTTCGTATAGTCGCCCGTGCTGGCGAGCCAGCCGTATTTCCCGTCGGCGGTAATTACGCCGTCTTCCACCTTCCAGTTCGAGCCGCCGAGGCCCTTCCAGCCGTCCAGCGTCTTGCCGTCGAAGAGCAGTTTCCAGCCCTGTGCCTTTTCCTGGGCCGTCAGCGTGTTGACGGCGTCCGGCGGAGCCGCCACCACCCAGACCGCGAGCGCGAGCAGCAAAATAGAGATGCGTTGCATAGTTCCCCCTCCTGGAGAAAATTGGATTTCTATTATCCAACACTCCAGCGTCCCGCAACCACGGCGCCCTACTCCCTCAGCAGCGCCGTAACGGCGGCCTCCACATCCTTTTCGGTGAACTGCTTATTGGGGTCGTCGCCAGTGAGCTTGTAGCGGCGCCGGCCGGACCGGTCGTAGACCAGCACCGCCGGCACGGCGACGATGTCGAGCTTCTCGAAGCCCCGCAGGATGTTCTCGTCGAGCAGGTAGTTACGGAAGGTCGCCTGCTGCTTGACCACGAAGGCGCGGGCGGCTTCGACCGCCCGTTGGTCCTCGCGGTTATCGAGCGAGATCGAGACGAAGGTCACGCCCCGGTCCTTATAACGCCGGGACATCTCGACCATGTGCGGGAAGCGCTCGAGGCACGGGCTGCACCAGGTGGCCCACAGGTCGGCCACGACGATCTGGCCTTTCAGCGCAGACAGCCGCTCCGTCCACTGGGCGTAAGAGAGGGGTTCGAAGGTGACGGTCACGGCGGAGCGGGAACAGCCCGCCAGCAGCAGCGCTCCGGCGAGCGCTACTTGCTCGAATACTCGACGGTGCATCCCACGGCCCGGGTCTCGGGCGTCGGCGCCGGCTTGCCGGCCAGGGCGGCCTTGATGGCATCGCGGACGTAGAAGTCCTTCGGCTCGCCGTTGGCGTAATGCGCCGAGCCATCCTGCTCCATCAAGGCGGGCGAATTGCTCAACAGACCCATGTAGACGATCCGGCGGTCCTTATTAAGCACGAAGAACTCGGGGGTACGGGTGGCGCCGTACTTGCGTCCGATCTCTTGCGTGGGGTCGTGCAGATAATCGAAGTTGTAACCGACCTTCGCGGCGTGTTTTTTCATGGCCGGCAGCGCGTCATCCTGGCGCAGGTTCACCCCAATCGCGACGAAGCGCACGCTCTGGCCTTTGAAGTCGTTGACGAGCTTGAGGAGGTCCTTCTCGCCCCCTCGTACCCAGGGGCAATGGTTCGCCAGAAAAACCACCACCACTACGTCTTCCTTGTAGTCAGCGAGGGAGTGCGTATTGCCGTCCACGCCCTGGAGATTTTTGAAGGCCGGAGCGGCTGCTCCAACCTCGATCACCGCGTTAAACTTGCCCGCCGCCAGGAGCGCCAAAACACTCAAAAACAACAATAAAAATGCCCGCGATCCGATCTTCATGTGGACCGTCCACCCTTCGGCAAGAGCTCAAGCCGTTATCGTAACACAGCGGCCGGAAGCGGGGTCCTCACGGCTTCACGTCGAGCTTGAAATTGATGATGACTTCCTTGCGGCTGTCGAAGGAGCTCACCGTGCGGGGGCCCGCCGAGACGCCGTTATATTCGGCCCGGACTTCGTAATCCAGGTTGGGGTCGAGGCCGAAGAACCGGTACCGCCCGTTCTCATCGGTGTAAAACGACTTCACCTGGAGGTTCTTAGGGTTCTTGAGCTGCACGATCGCCTTGGCGATCGGAGTTTCCTGCGCATCGGTCACCTGCCCCTGCACCGACCGCTCGGGATGGTCCTTATCCTTGCCGCGTTGCGCCTCGAGCGGCAGCGCCAGGGAGGCCGCCACGAGAACCACCAACAGCACCCACATGCGTCTCATACGCACCTCCTGTATTCTTTTGGACGTATCCGAACCGTTTTCCGTTGCGCCCGTCAATCCGGCCCTCACCGGGCGGCCGGCGCGAGGCGAAACGTCAGGTCCACCCGCTCGTCCGCGCTGATTTCGATGGTCTTGCGCCCGGGCGCGAAACCGTCCGCGCTCACTTCCACCGCATAGGTGGCCTGCCCCGCGGGTATCCGCACGGCAAACTCGCCCTGCACGTCGGTCGTCGTTTCCTTCTTCTCCTTGGGACGCGCGGGGTTCACGATCACGACGCGCGCCCCCCGCACGCTGAAACCATTCTCCTGGAACACACTCCCGGCGATCACCGCCGGGTTGGCGGGGGATGCTTTTTTGCGCCGGTCTCCCTTCGCCGCCTCAGCTTGCCCGGCCAGCAACCCCAGAACCGCCAGCAGGACCGCGAGGGCGCGGCTACATCTCCGCATCCGTTTCCTCATCTTCCTCGCCTTCCTCGTCCTCTACCGCTTCCAACTCCAGAGGATTCACGCTGACCACCTCGAGCTCCACGCCGCACTCTTCGCAACTCAGGACGTCGCCCTCTTCGACCTCTTCTTCGTCCACGAAAAAGGATCCTTCGCACACAGGGCAGGTAGCCATGGAAAGCCTCCCTCTGACTATTTACACAAACCAGCGCAGCTTGCCAAGAGAAATAATACAAAACGTGAGACCCGGGGCGGAACGGCGCCGTGGTTGCCTGGGCCGCCGCCTTGTGCTGGAATCGGAGAGAGATGCCCGCACGAGCCTCGCGGCGGTACCCGGAGCGCCCGATAGTGGGGGTGGGAGCGGTGGTGCTCGACGCCGGCCGGGTGCTGCTGGTCGAGCGCGGCCAGGAGCCCCAGAAGGGGCTGTGGTCGCTGCCGGGCGGGGTGCTGGAAGTGGGCGAGCGGCTGGCCGACGGCCTGCGGCGGGAGATCCGTGAGGAGACCGGCCTCGAGATCCGCCTCTTGGAGCTGGTGGAAGTCTTCGAGCGCATCCTGCCTGACAGCGAGGGTCGTCCTGAATATCACTACGTCCTGATCGACTACCTCTGCGAGAAGGCCGGCGGGGAGCTGCGCCCCGGCGACGACGTGTCGCGCGCCGCGTGGGTGGAGCTCGAGCGCCTCGGGGAGTACCGCATCACGGCAGGTACGCCGGCGGTGATCGAAAAAGCCGCCGCCATGCGGGACCGCCTCCTGCTCTCGCTATGAGCCAAAGCGTCGAGCAGGTGCTCGAATTCCCGCAGGTGGTGGAGATCGTCCGGCGCTACGTGGCGAGCCCCCTCGGGACGGCCGAGCTCGAAACCCTGCGCCCGCTCGAAGACCGCGCCGCCGCCGAGCGCCTGCTCGCTGAGGCCGGCGAGGCCATGGGCTACCTGCGGCGCGGCGAGGCGGACGCGCGCCCCGGGGGCCGCCCGCCGCTGCCCTTCGGTTTCACCGGGCTGCACGACGTCCGGGCGGCGGCCGCGCGGCTGGGCGTGGAGGGGGCCGAGCTCGAGCCCCTCGAAATCCTGCACCTGCTGGAGCTGCTGAGCCGCGCGGGCGACGTCCGCTCGGCGCTCGAAGCCAGCCGGGAGTCGTTTCCGCGGCTCGCGGCGCTCGTCGAGAACCTCGCCGAATTCCGGCCCCTGCTGCACGACCTCGCCGGGAAAATCCTGCCCAACGGCGAGCTCGACGATCATGCCAGCGCCGCGCTGCGGCGGATCCGGCGCGAAATCGAGCAGCAGCGGCGCGCCATCCAGGCCTCGCTCGAGCGCTTCCTGCGCGCCCACAGCGAAGAAGGCTCTTTACAAGAGGAATACGTCACGATCCGCAACGAGCGCCTGGTGGTGCCGGTGAAGGCCGGCCAGAAGCGCCGGATCGACGGCGTCATTCACGCCTCGTCGTCGAGCGGGCAGACGCTCTTTGTCGAGCCGCTCGAGACCATCGATCTCAACAACCAGCTCGTGCGGCTGGCTGAGGAGGAGACGGTCGAAATCCACCGCATCTTGCGCGAAATGACGGCGCGCCTCGCGCATTACGCCGATGCCATCGGGGAGGCGATCCGGACTCTGGCGTACCTCGAAGCGACCTTCGCCCGGGGGCGCTTCGGCGTGGAATTCGATGGCGTCATTCCGGCCTTCTCGCCGGAGGCCACGCCCCGGCTCGATCTGCGGCAGGCCCGCCATCCGCTGCTCGAGGACCTGCTGCGCCGCAAAGGCCGCTCGGCCGTGCCCCTCTCGCTCGCCATGGACCACGACCACCGCGTGCTCATCATCAGCGGTCCCAACACCGGCGGCAAGACGGTGGCGCTCAAGACCGTCGGCCTGATGGCGCTGATGGCGCGGGCCGGGCTGCCCGTGCCCGCGCAGGCGGCCACTTTCCCCTGGTTCGCACCGGTGCTGGCGGATATCGGCGACTACCAGTCGATCCAGGACAGCCTCAGCACGTTTTCCGCGCACATCGCGGCCCTCCGTGGCATGGTCGAGAACGCCGCGCCGGGCTCGCTCGCCCTGATCGATGAGCTGGGAGCGGCCACCGATCCGCAAGAGGGCGGCGCGCTCGCGGTAGCCGTGGTGGACTACTTCCGACAGGCCGGGGCCTTCACGCTGGTCTCGACCCATCTGCCCGCGCTCAAAGTCTACGGCGCGAAAACGCCCGAGGTGCTGAGCGCCTCGGTGGGATTCAACGAAGAGACGCTGGAGCCGAATTACCGGCTGGCCGTGGGGCTGCCGGGCAAGTCCGCGGGCCTGGACATCGCGCGCCGCCTGGGGTTGCCCGAGGCCATCATCGTCCGCGCCCAGCAGACGCTCTCGGCGCAGGACACCGAGGTGGCGTCGCTGCTCCGCGAGTTGCACCGGCGCGTGGACGAGCAGCACGCCGCGGAGGCGGCCCTCGAAGAACAGCGCCTGCAACTGGCGCGGCGCGAGAAAGAGATCGCGCGCGAGTGGGAGAAGCGCGAGACGCAGAAGTTCCAGGAGCTGGAGCGGCGCGTGGAGGCGGCGCTCGAAAAGTTCACCGCCGAGGCTCGCGAGACGATCGAAAAGATCGCGCAGTCCTCGGGACGGCGGGCGGCCTCCGAGGCGTCGCGCCGGACGGCGCGGGTGGAGCGCGACACGCGCGAGGAGTTCGAGGCCGCTCTCCGCGGCGTCCCGTCCGGAGCCGCCCCGCGCACCCTGCCGGCCCCCGGCGAGGGAAGCCTGGTGCGGCTCAAGGGCGTGGCGGCCCCGGCACGCGTGAAGCGCAAGCTCTCCGACGGGCGGTTCGAGGTGGAAGTCGGCGCGCTCCGGATGCAGGTAGACGCGGGCGACGTGCTCGAAGTCATTCCGGCGTCGCCGGGCGCAGGTCCGAGAGCCCTGCCCGACCGGGTGACCGTCCAGATGGCACCTCGGACGGCCGGGGCGCTGAGTGAAATCAACGTCATCGGCGCGACCGCCGAAGAGGCGCGGGAGCGCGTCGACAAGTTCCTCGATACGGCCGTGATGGGGACCCTCGGCCGGGTGCGGATCATCCACGGCCACGGCATGGGCGTGCTGCGCAAGACCCTGTGGCAGATGTTCGCCTCCCATCCCCACGTCGAGCGCTACTACCAGGCCGAGCAGCAGGAGGGCGGCGCGGGGGCGACCATCGTCGAGCTAAGGAGTTAGCCCTGAAATGATACTGCTGCTGGCTCTGTTGGCACTGAGCAGTCGTTTAACTGCCCAAGCTCCGTTGGAGGGCGGTACGGAGGATCCTAACCATCACCATCCGGCGCCCGGCGCCACGATTGTCCGTTTCGCGCCAGTGGACGAAGGCGTCTACCGGGGGTCGGCGCCCAGAAACGACGCTGACTTCAGGTTCCTTCAATCCCTAGGCATCAAGTATATTCTGGATCTCACGTATCTTCCCTTATTAACCCGCCTCGAAAGCAGGCGCGCCAAGAAGTACGGCATTGTTCTCATACCGGCGATGATGAATGCCTCTCCGATTGCGCCATCGGAAAAGCATGTCAATCGCATCCTGACGATCCTGCGGGACCGGCGTTTTCGTCCGATCTATTTTCAGTGCGACTTTGGCCGGGATAGAACGGGCCTGATCGCCGGACTCTACGGCATCTATTTCAAAGGGATGTCGCCAGAAGAGGCCTGGCGAGAAATGAAATACTTCGGCTTCAAAGAATCCTGGACCCTGCGTGGCCTAAAAGCCTATTTTAAGAAGCACTCCCAGCGAAGCGTGCCTGACGAGTTGCGCCGGGCCAGCGAGCCGAACTCCGCTGCAAGTTTGCAGCGGAGTTTTAATCCCGCAGAATGAACCACTTAGAGAGACCACCCGGTCAATAGAAAAGATACTTCCGCCACTTCTCGTCGCTGCGGCCCAGCAGCCGCATCAAGTGGCGGCTGGTGTGCAGGCTGAAAGGACGCGGCGCGCGCATAAGCCGCATGCCGGCTTCCTCGGGCAGGCGGCTGCCCTTGCGGTTGTTGCAGCGGTGGCAGCAGGCGACCAGGTTCTCCCAGTTGGATTCCCCGCCCCGCGAGCGCGGCATCACGTGGTCGAGCGTCAGCTCCGCGGCCGGCAGCACGCGCGTGCAGTACTGGCAGGTGTTGCGGTCGCGAATGAGGATGTTCTTGCGCGAGAGCGCCCGCGTCTGGTGCGGAATCCGGCGGTACTCGAGCAGCCGGATCACCGAAGGCACCGGAACCGCGCGCGCGGAAGAATGTACGAACCCGCGGCCGTCTTCCTCGACGGACGCGGCCCCCTTGAGTAGCAGGACGAGCGCGCGCCGCGCCGCGCAGACATTGATCGGCTCGTAACTGGCGTTGAGCACCAGCACCGGCAAGTGGAGGCGGTTCAGGTCTGCCATGAGGGTACTCATGCTCCGGCTCCCGCCACCGCCGCCCGCGCCGGGGCCGCCGGCACTTCCACGATCCTGCGGCGGGCCCGCGCCAGGGCCAGCACGACCACGCGCGCCGCCCCCGCCCGCTCGAGCGTGAGGGCGCAGGCGCTGGCCGTGGCTCCCGTCGTGATGACGTCGTCGATCAAAGCAATATTCCGTCCGGCGATCACCTCGGGATGCCGCACCTGAAAGGCCCCGCGCACGTTCAGGCGGCGCTGGCGGTCGCTGAGGCCGGTCTGAGTCTCCGTGGACCGGACGCGCCGCAGCGCCCGCTTTTCGAGCCGGATCCCGCTCAGGCGGCTGACCTCGGCGGCGACGGCCGCGGCCTGGTTGAACCCCCGGTGTCTCTCACGCCGGCCGTCGAGCGGCACGGGAACCAACAAGTCCACCGGGCCGGCTTCCACCAGCAGCGGGACCAGGCGCCGCGCGAGCGGCAATGCCAGCGGCCGCATGCCGTCATACTTCAGCAGGTGGATCAGGTGGCGGAGCGTCCCGTCGTAAAGGCCGAAGCCGCGGCCCCAGGCAAAATCCGTTACCCCGCGCCGGCAGAGGCCGCACAGGCCGGTGCCGTGCAGCGGCAACTCGTTTTCAAAGGGCGCCCCGCAGCGGGAGCACTCGGCGGCAGGCCGCAGCCGTTCCCGGTGTTCGAGGCAAGCCTCGCACACCGGGGCGCGGGTGAACCGCACCAGCGGAGAGGCACAGATGCGGCAATCGTCCGGGAAGAAGAGAGAAAAAAGGGCGTGGGGGAGGCTGGCCAGGAACTGGCTGACCGGAAGCGCTACCGCAGGATCGTCGGTGCTACTCGAGAAGACTCACCTCCACCGGCTCAAAGCGTTCCCTCGTCCTGCAACTTCTGGCACGGGACGCAGTGTCGCGCCCAGGGGACTGCCTCCAACCGTTTCTCCTGCATCGGCCCGCCGCAGTGCACGCATTCCCCATAGTTGCCCTCTTCGATCCGGCTCAGGGCCTCGTCCACCAGTTGCAGCGTCGTGCGCTCGGCGCTGCTCTGGAAGAACAGGAACTCCTTATTGTAAGAGCTAGCGGCCTTATCCGCCAAGTCCTGGGTACCTACTTCTTCGGCCAGGCGGCCGTCCTCCTCGGTGCGGCGGACCACACCCAGCAGGTCTTCGCGCTTGCGAATCAAAGCCTTGCGGTAACCTCCCAGGCGCCGCCGGTCCATCGCTGTCCGACTCCGATGCACACTCTCCCTCATTTCAAATTCTAAGAATTCTGCTTTAAGGTGTCAACCGAGCGCCGGGCGGCCTTCTCGGCGCAGGAGCGCCGGGATGTCGCGCGAGCCATGGACCACCCGAAGAATTTCAACTCCGCCAGGGTACGGACGATCGAGCCTGAGCATCTTTTCGAAGCCCGAGACTCGAAGAACTCTACAGGACGCAACGCCGGGATGCCGGGCTAGCAGCCCGTGCCTAAAAGGGCTGTTTCCGACCGAGTACAGCGAGGCGCTTTGAGCCGGGAAGTAGACGGACCGAGGGGCTGGGGGACCCACCGGGGCTCATTCGTTGCCTGACAGCGGCC
>JBGPDC010000108.1:0-18613 GCA_041482115.1 Terriglobia bacterium
AAGGCTCCGGTGGCGCGCCGCCCTTCCGGTTATCCCGGCCCGGTCCGCCGCCCATGCGCGCGCCCCGCTGCTGCGGTTGCTGCGGTGGACCGCCCCCCGGCTTGCCCCCGGGCCGCGGCCGCCAGCCGCCGCGCCGGCGCCGCGGGGGACGCCCGCCGCCTCCGCCCGGTTGCCCGCCCCCGTGCTGGCCTCCGCCGTACGGCCCCCCGCCGCGGCGTTGATTCGACGCCTCCCAAGCGGGAGCGCCCCGCTCCGGCGGACGCCCGCCGCCCACCCCGGGGCTTACCCCAGGAACGTGCTCCGGCGGTTGCCCGGTGACAGCGGCAGCGGGTACCCGATCATCGAAAACTGGTCGAACGCGAATAGTACTACCGTCTCGCATAGCTCTCCATGCGCCAGGCGCCTTTCCCAGTCCCACGGCTCCGACGAGTTGAGACATCCGACCAGATGCGCCGTCCGCTGGCGGGCAAACCCCCGCCCCAACGGCAGCACGATCGACTGCCTGGCTTTGTTCAGATTCCGCGCTCCGGTAAATGTAAAGTTCTCCGTCTTGAAGGCGTCCAGGTTCTCCGGACTCCAGCCGTCCGGCAGGTTGATCACCCTCGTCAGCGCGAAGTCGTTCACGTCCGGGGGATACAGCACCTCGAACTTCGCCTGCGGGTACGCCGCCTTCACGTAACTCGCAATCGCGCTGGTGAACTCCCCAATCAGGCTCGGCAGAAACGCCGCTTCTTCTGGCCACGGCGTCGGCGACTCACTGTTATCGGCGAAGACGTGTAGCGGCCTTCCGTACTGGGCCCCGAACGCGTCCTTCGTGTAGTCGTCGTAAAACGTCATCCCGCCGTGAGTCCAACTCCCCCCATCGGCGGTCTGCCCCGGGAAGTACCACCATTGTACCTCACCGAACTGCAAGTAGGGTGTCAACCCCGCCTGGTTCATTATTTCGGCCATGTCCCGGTAGACGTCCCTCCAAAAAGCCAGGCTGGTCGGAGAGAAGTTCGTTTGCAGGGCGGGCGTCGTCACCACCACCGGCTCCCCGTCCGGATACCGCTGCGCGATCCCCGCTTCCGGCGTGGGATCGCCGTGTTTGATCTCCGTGCTGAACGCTGCCGTCACCGCGGAGACCCCCTGCGCCTGGAGGGCCGTAAAGAAGGACCGGTGCCAGTCCCGCGCCGCCCGGTTCAGTCGCGGTGACGCTTCGAGATCCGTCCGCCAGGCCCCTTCCGAAGCCCCGCTGAGCGTCGTCCCGCTCGCCACCGCCGCCATCGTGCCCGTCGCCGGGGTCGCCGCCAGGGTCAGGCTCTCCCCGGCTATCCCCATGGTCCGCGCCTGAATCGTAAGGACGAGCCCCGCCGCCTCCGCCCACACCCCAGTCGACCCGTTGTTGATCAGGTACGCGAACGCCTGCGCCACACTCGCGAGCGTATCGGTGATCAGCGTCACCCGGGAGTAGAGCGTGCCCGAGATCGTGATCTGCACCACCTGCCCGAACACCGCTTGGCCCTCGAACGTCACCGTCCCCGTCGCATAAACGTTCCCTGGGTTGTGCAATTCGTAGAACAGCAGGGCCCCTGCATAATGATTCGCCCGCCCGGTGAATCCCAGCCTCTTTATGTTCCACGCCACCCGCTCCGGGGCGAGCGCGAGGGAATGGTCCGTGTCCCAGTCGGTGGCCACCGTCTCGTCCGGTTGCAGCGCTTGCTGCTCGACCGTGCTCACCGGCGTCGCGAGCTCGATAAAGTCGAAATACACGCTCGGCGTGGTCACCGTGGCTGCTACGCTATGCGCCCCCGGCCCCAGCGTCCCCAGGTCGAGCCGCAGCAGAAAATCCTCGTCCGGGATGTGCAGGTTGAACACCTGGTCGGCGCCGCCGTCCACTTTCAATGTCGCGCTGCCCGAGCCCGCCGTCCGCCGCGATCCCAGATAGAGCCGGTGCGTCGTCTGGGCGTTGTAGTTGAGGTGTAGCGTGGCCCCGGCCTGGTCCGCCCGCCGGATCGTTCCGCCCGAAAAATTCCCCCGCTCCTCCGCCCACGTCCCGGTATAAATAATGTGCGGCAGGTCGTCATCCTCGAACCGCCGGCTCTGCGGACCCGCCACCTGGTACGCCCGGTTCGTTCCCGTCACGGTCCAGTCCGACAGGACCACGGAAAACTCGCTCCTCTGGTAGGCCCCCGGCTGCAGCGCCGCGGCATAGGTCCACCGCATCTTCCGGACGTTCCCCGTCGGAATCGGTCCGAGGCCCGTGGCATCCACCAGCGCCGCAAAATCCAGCGTCACCTCCCACTCACTCGGCGAAGCCCCGCCGCTCATCGCCTGATTCGCGGGCGACCACTGCTCGGTCTGTGCGTTGTTCACCAGCGCCAGCACCCCCAGCCAGTTCCCCTCGTATCCCGCTTTCCGATTCGTCAGTACGATCTGGCCGGACCCGGCCGGCACGCTCGCCGTCACCGTAGGCGAGGGTGCGTTATTGATGCTGAAGGCCAGACCGTTGAGCACGTCGGCGATCGTGTCCGACCCGCCGACCACGTGATAGTAGTGCTCATCAAGCCACGACAGTTCGACGTAATCCCCCGGCGTCAGGGTTCCCTGCAAAGTAAGGGTGGCGCTGGCGCTGACGAAGCTCCCCGCCACCGGCGTCGCGTGGCTCAGCCCCGGATCGGCATCCCAGAGCTTCACCCGCCACACCTGCTCGACGCCGTTCGCGTCGGTGGCCCAGAGGCGCAGGTAGGGCCAGTCCACGGTCGGGTAGAGCCCCGCATCCATCGGGATACAGTTGGTTCTCGTCTCCCGGTAAGTCAGCGTGAGCCCGCTCAAATCCCCGTCGGGCAAGTACCGGAACAAAGGGTGCTCGAACACATTGTTGCGGTGCCATTCGATCACCGCCCAGTCGAATTGCTGTCGCCACGACCCGGATACGGTGAATCCCGTAGGACTGGTCCCACTCAGCGCCGCGATTCCCGACGGCTGAAAAAAGTAGCACTGCAAATCCCGGTCCGGCCGCAACTTCTCAATCGTCTCCGACATTCCGGCTCGTCACTCGTCACTCGTCACTGCCCTTCACAGCCGTATCGTCACCGTCAGATCCCGCCCCGGGTAGCTCGTCCCCACTGCCAGGAGGTCCAGGCTCAGCGTCGCGCCGGCCGCGAGCACCGGCAGTTCCGCCCCGTTCACTGCCGTGCTCACCGTCTGCCCGGCGACGATCGTGCACGCGGCGACCACGTCCCCGCCCTGCCGCACCTGCACCTGAAGCCCCGCTCCCTCCGGCGGCGCCTTGACCGTCGCGTACACGTCCCGGATCGAGAAGCTCTCCTGCGCCGAGAGCGGCGGCGCCGCGTCGTCCAGTATCCCCAGGATCCCCTCGATCTGGAAGTTGAGTTGCCCCCCGTGCAGCGTCCGCTGCCCCGCGTCGGTGAACTGCATATAGTTGCCTACCGTCACCGGCCCGGGGCCGAAATCGTTGGTCACGTAGAATTCCGCGCTCGCCATGCGGATGTTGGGCAGCCACTCGGCGTGCACCCAGCTCCCGGACGCCGCCGTCGCAAAGAACCGCTTCTCAAACGGCACCACCAGGGTCCGCGTCTGGAGCTTATACACCGGCGCCCCGGCCGCATGCGCCGCGGCCGTGCTCACGTGGTACCCGCGCTCGACCGTGTATTCGAGCCCGCCGTTACCCACCGCCGTCACATGCAAAATCTCGCGCTCGATCTGGATCAGATCTCCAGGGTCCGCGTTCCCCGCCGGATTCAGCGTCAGCGTCGTCTGGCTCGCGTCCGCGTCCGCCGCGAGCAGCACCGTGCTCACGCCCTGCAATTCGTCGCGATAGTGCAGGATAAACGTCCCCGACGTGATGCCCTGCGTATTCGCCAGCTCCGGGAACGCGATCCCCTGGAACCGCAGCACCCCGTCGGCATGCGCCGAGGTCCCGAACGACGCCGCCGGCGGCGGGCCGTTGTCGGCCACACCCGTGCCGCCCCCGCCGATTCGCCACCGCGTCACGAGCGCCAGGGCCTCCGGCGACTCGATGTTCGCCGCGTTCGCCGCCCGCCCCGTAATCTGCACCACCCGTTCCCGCAGGTTCGGAATCTCGAACCGTGCCGGACTCGACCGCGCCCGGCCTCCGAAGTGCCACGCCGCCTCGCTCACGACGAAATGCGTGGCGGCGTCCGGCATCTCGTCCCACGCGCGCGCCACCGTCACCGTCGTCGCCGTATTGGCGACGATGGTCCGTTCCTGTCCCTCGCCCTGCCCTTCCACCAGCCGCACGAGGTGGCCCACGAGTTTCCCCGGCTCCATGGTGAGGCTCGTGTCGCCTACCGAGTCGGGCCCGATAATGGTCGCGAACTTCTCCTCGGTTTCCTCGAGTCGCCAATAGAAGTTCGCGTGCTCGTATTGCGGATCGGGCGAAGCCACCAGCTCCGGCTCAAACCCGGTATCGGTAAACTGG
This sequence comes from Terriglobia bacterium, assembly GCA_041482115.1. Classification (GTDB taxonomy): domain Bacteria; phylum Acidobacteriota; class Terriglobia; order Bryobacterales; family JACQDG01; genus JBGPDC01. Next base: position 4,445 of record JBGPDC010000108.1, read on the forward strand.
CTCGCTACTCCCTGCGCCGCCGCGATCCGGTGAAGCTTGGTCGGTATCGCCCCCCGGTAGACGTTAAAGCTCGCCGTCCCCGCGGTAAAGCTCAGCCCGTTGAGCGTGACGCTGTTCGTATTGCTTCCCGCCGGCACCTTCGCCCGCACCGTAAAGGAAGGACCGCTCTCCAGCCCCCCCGCGTCCGTCGCCGTCACGGCGTAATAGAGCGTTTGGTTCTCCGTGATCGTCCCGCCCGTCCCAGACACCGCCGCCTGCAAGCTCAGTATCGGAATCCCCGCCAGCCTCGACTGCCCGGCCACCGGAGGCGTGAACTCGACTTCGACCTCGCTCAGGATCGTCCCGTCCGTCCCGGTCACCTGTAGCTCGGTGATCCCGAACACGACCAGCCCGTTGTCGGCCACCTCCGCCCCGCTCAGCGGATTCGGCAGTCCCTCGCCCACCCCCGGCTGCCGCCGCGTCTCGGGGATCAGCGTGAGCTGCCCGTTGGTGTCCTGGTACCAGGCGTCGTTGTGAATCTGCGCCGTGATCCGCACCGTCCGGTAATTCGTTCCCGGGGCGATCTTCAGAATCCGGAACGGCTGATTGACCAGCCCTTCCTTTCCGTAAGTCACCGCGATGAGGTCGCCCACCCGCTGCCCGAGGGCCTTGACCGTGGTCTCGAATTCGAGATACCGGTTCCCCTGCACCGATTTATCCAGCAGGAACTTCAGCGCTCGCGCCGCCTGGTCGTAGGTCGGGATGCCGTCCGCCACCACCCGCCCCGTGATCTCCTGCCCGGTGCGCGCGGCGTCGGCGGCGTCCACGATGGCGAAGCTGTCCTGCTGATACTCGTTGAATATGTCCTGGAACTCGGCCGAGAACCGGTTCGGCGTATCCGCAATCGGACGCGACCACAGCCGCACCGTCGACGCCCCGTTGTCCCTCCGCAGGATCCCCGACACGGGACTGCCCCCGGTCCCATCGGCATACACATACGCCGGCCAGCCCCCGTTCTCGGCCGCCGCCGCGTTCGAGCCTTCCGGCTTCGTCGGCTGCTGCTCGCCCAGGCTGTTCTCCACCCGCACCGCCAGCTTCCCGTCGCTCGCATAGGTCAGCAGCAGCCGCGCGTTGTTCCGCACCCCCCGGATCACGTCCGCCGCCATCCGCCGCGCCCGCACCGTCAGGTTGCACTGGAACCGCCGGATCGAGATCGCGTTCCCGTTGTTGTCCGTCGCCGCGATCGTCTCATCGCACGTCGTCGCCGCCTGGGCGAAGCTTGCGAGGTCGATCTCCCCCAGCAGCCAGCCCCCCTCCGCAGCACGTCCAGCAGCACCCACGCCGGGTTATTGTCGAACTGATACCCGAGCGAGGCTCCCGCCCCATCGAACCGCTCGACCGGCATCCCTTCGAGCAGCGCCTTCACCCGCGGCAGCGTCGTCCCGTTGTGGATCTGGTTCGGCACCACCACCGACAAGCACGCCATGCTCCCGTAAGGGTCTCCCGCCGGATTCCCGCTCCCGTCGCTGAAGTCCGGATTGAAACCGCCCACCCGCGTCCCCGCGCTGACCACGTTGTACCAGCCGCTCCCGGTCATGTCCCGGCCCGCCACCCCCGCCGAAATCTCCACGTCATTCACCAGGACCTTGAGGACCTGCGTGACCTCTCCCAGCCCGAGCAGCGCCTCCATACGCGTCAGGTTCCCGTCGTTGCGCGACAGCGCCACGAGCGGCTCCGTCCACGCCGTCCCATACAGCAGCGGGACAAAATCGTTGTACCGCGCCTCATTCGCCTGCACCGGCGAGCCATGCGTCCCCTTCTCCCCATGGCTCCGCACCTGGATCACCGGCGGCACATACTCGATCCCGCCGAACCGCCGCGTCACCGTCCCCGCGCCGTCCCGGTCGAACATCCCGCGCGCCTGGCAATCGGCCCGGGTATACGAGCACTCCGTAAACGGCTCCCCTCCCGGCCCCAGGTTCCCGGCCCCGCCCGCCAATCCCGCCGAGTACCCGCACCGGTAAAACCGCGAGAACCGCCCCTCCGCCCCGCCGTCCAGCGCCTCTTGCCTTTCCGCAGCGGTCGATGGAAACGTCCACGGACACCGCCGCTCGATCCGCACCGGCGGCAGCAGCACCCGCTGCATGTTCATCCGGTTGGTTGCCGTGAGGCGGAACGCCTCCTCCGTGATCTCGTCCGGCGGGTTCAGTATCCCCTGGAACAGCACCAGGCTCTCGGTCGCCGGCTCGCCGTTCACCAGGTCATAGAAAAGGAACGTCGCCTGCAGCTTCGCCCCCTTCCATCCCACCGCGGTCTCCACTTGTGAAAAGTGCGAATCGGCGTTGGCGAGCGTGAGCGAGAGCTTCGGCACCGCGTCGATCCCCGTCTCGCTCGCCGTCTGGATCTCGAAAAGGTTGTGCCGCAGCACCCGCGCCTCGTACACGTGCCCGTTGAAGGTCGCGCGGTGCGTGCTCCAGCGCTCCGTCTCCCCATTCGCCAGCGCCGCCTCGAACAGCAGCAGCGGCGTCTCGGCGACGGTCTGCTCTTTTAGGTTTGCGATGGTGTCCATGCGATACGAATCGTGCCCGAATGTTCGCCCGGCCCGGTGGCGCGATCCGCCAGCGTGTCACTCATAAACCGCGCCGCCGGGTGGACGCCTCCCCGCGCGTGCGTTTCCTTGTATCGGGAGGCGAACGGCTGCGCCTCCAGTTGCGCCCCGTAAAGATCCACCGTGCCGCCTGACGTGGTCACCGCGAACACCACCGTCCCCGTATCCACCGTCCACGCCGTGCTCACCGCGTACCGCCGCCACGCGCCGCTCGCGTCAAACTCCGCGGTCTGCACCTGGCCCCCGCCATCGGTCACCCGCAAGTTGGCCCCCGCCGCGCTCGTCCGTGCCCAGATGCTCCCCGCATACCGATGGACCGCCGGGATACTCAGCGTCTGCGCCACGCTGCCGCCGCCGCTGATCCGGCTCGCGCCCGTTCCCCCCTCCGGATCATCGATCCCCTCGGTTACCGTGATCCCGCTCTTTACCCAGAGGTCCTCGGTGAATTTCCCGCTCCACGCCAGCAGGTTTTCCCCTGGCTCGAGGAACAGGAAGCTCTGCAGCCTCCCCTCCGTCGCCGCGAACAGGTCTTCTATCGCCTGCCACTCCGCGTCGGTCAGCAGCTCGAGCGGCAGCTCCCACTGCCGCTCGAAGTAATCGAGATCCGCCACCCGGATCTCGCTGCCGTCCGGGAGGACATTCACCAGCGTCCGGTACCCGGTCTCGCGCCGCAGCGGAAACTGCGCCGCGGCGCCACTCGAAAGCTGCGGGAACACCAGCATCGCCTAGGCCTGCACCTCCTCCACTGTCAGTTTCACCACTCCCCTCGCCTCGCCCGCCTCGCGTATCGGAAGCTGGTCCGCGCCGAACCGGCACACCGGCACAACCGTCCCCGTCCACGGGTCCTCGAACTCAAACGTGCCCAGTCTTCCCTGCTGGTCTTCGAAAAACCGCGCCAGCCGCGCCATCTCCGTCTCGTCCAGCAGTTCCAGCGCGATCACCCACCGCTTCCGCCCCGCCGCGAAATCGCGGTAGCGCTGCTCCTTGCAGTCGAGGAACCGGTGCACCTCCGTCGCGTACACCTGCTGCCTCTCCGCCGGATACTGCGCCACCGCGCCGCTCTTGAGCTTCGGGAATCGCGCCATCGCCGCCGCCTTAGTGGCTGTAGCTCTTGATCTCCGTCGCCGCCACAAACGGACTCCGCAACACCAGGTCGAGCTGATGTTGCCCCGCGTAGCGGTCGCCCTTGATCACCAGTTGCGCCGGGAAGTTCAGGTTGACCGCCCCGCCGTGAAACGGGTTGGCCGCCACCACTTCGTACACCTGAAACTTGAACCTCGTCGGATCGATCCCCACCATCCGCAGCGCCGCCAGCAGCTCGCTCAAATCCGGCAGGTCCGCCCGCGGCGTCCACTTCCCGCCCGGTCCGATCACCACTCCGTCTGAGCCGAGGCTCAGCTCTTCCGCGTTCTTAAGCAGCACCGCTCCCATTTCCAACAGGAACTGCTGCCGGTCCTCACTGTCTGCCATAGTTTTGTCCTCTCCTATAACTCGTTGATCAAATCGTTCACCGGATGCATGTACAGCATCGCGTCCCGCACCGCCTGCGCGATCTCCGCCGAATGGTCCAGGAACGACCGGCTGTCCATCGCGCTCACGTTTACCGTCACCTGCGGCTGCACCGCCATCGCCCGCGTCTCCGGCGCCACCCGTACCGCCCCCGCCTGTCCCTGGTCCGCCACCGCATATCCCTCGGCGGCGTTGTCCGCATTCGCCACCTGGAGCGCCAGGCTCGGCGGCGCCTGGTACTTCGTCACCGCCGGCGGCTGGTCGCTGCTCCCGCCGCCGCCGAACAGCCGCGCGATTCCGAGGCCGAGCGATGCGATTCCTAATCCCCCGCTCAGCAGTCCCCCCAGAATCCCGCCGCCCCCGCCCGCGCGGCCGGCCAGCCCAGCTATCAGGGACGGCAGCCCTCCCAGGCCCTGGCTCACCTTGCCCAGCTCCTGGCTATTGGCCGTTACCACCTGCCCGAGATCCGCCAGCGCCTGCGAATTGGTGTCGAGCGCCCGCCCCTGGTCCGTATTGAGCTGCGCCACCAGTGTCGTGATGGACTGCGCCGTATCCTGCTGCGCCCTTGCCAGAGTCTCCAAGTCGTTAGCCACGCCGCTCCGCCTCCGCTTTCTTTCTCTCCGCCTTCAGCACCAGGAAAGCGTCCACCCGCCGCGCCGGCCACGCCTCCAGGTCGCTCCCCGCCCCTAGCGCCTCGTGCGCATAGAAATCCTCGAGGGATGCGACGCTCGCCCCCGTCACATAGCTCACCGGACACTCCGTCGTGCTGACCTCGCGCCCCGCCAGCCACACCACCCGCCCGTCACCGCCCCCCAACCACCCGCACGCCCGCTTCTGCTCCAGACCTAACCGGCGGCAGTCGTCGCACTTCCACCCGGCCTGCCCTCCGCGGGCCGCGCTTCCCCGCAGAAAGTGGAAGGCGACGCGGAGTTTTTTCTTTCCGTCTCCGCCAGCCCCGCCTCGCGCCTCACCGCCGCCAGCGCCTCCTGCACCAAATCCTCCGGACCCCGCTCCACCAGCGTCTCCGGCGTCACCGCTTCCCCGTCCACCTCCAGGCCGCGCACCTCGCGCAGCCCCCAGCGCAAGTAGATCTTGTCGATCTCCCCCGCCACCAGCGCCGCCTCCGCCTCCCGCCCCGGACCCTCCGGCGCCGCCGCCACAAAGTCCAGCCGTCCCAGGTGCTCCTGCAGCGCCCGGATCAGCTCCAGCCGCCGCCCAAACGTCATCCGCTCCACACTAAATCTCACGCCCGGCCAGCGCTCCGATTCAACCTCCACCGCGCTTTCCCATCGGACACTACCCGACTGCGACACAGACCTCACCGCCTCACCACCACCGCCCCAGGCCATTTCTCAATTTCTCCATTTCTCAATTCCTCAATTCTCAGCCGAAGGCGATGTACACCTCATCGTCCCCCTGCCCCTGCGCCCGGCAGTCCGCGAACTTCCACTCGAGCAGCCGTTCGCTGTCGTCGAATTCCGGCACTCGCGGCACTACGTTCTTCAAGTACGCCCCAAAGAGCGACCCCGCCGTCTGTCCCAACTGGAACATCACTTGTATCGGGGTCTGGGCCCGCGCCGCGCTATAGAGCGCCTTAGTCGCCGCGTCGTCTTCTTCAAAGAGGCTCACCTGCGCCAGCACCTTCCGTAGCCCCGCCCCGTAACACTGCGGCGTCAGCGTCCCAAATTCCCGGTTCCGCAAATCCAGGTCGTTATCGAGCGAGATCGTCGCCTTCGTCACCGTGAAGAACCGGGCGGCAGGCCCGCCCAGCCAGGCCTGCCCCAGGTTCCCCGGCACCGGCAGGCGGGCCTCGGCCCCGACTACCGGTTCTGCCGGGAAGCTCGCTAGTCCTCCCTGCCCCGCCGTGAACGACACCGTGTCAAGCACGTCCTTCGCCTCGCCGCCGAACTCAAACTCGTGGTAATCCGCGTTGATCTTCACCTGAAAGGTCCCGCACAGCGCCCCCAACAGGATGCGCTGCACCGCCGTCACCGGGTCCCAGTAGTCGAAAATCGACAGCGACGGCAGCGTCGCGGCGGGTTTGTAAGTGACCGCGCCCGTCAAGCTCGCCCCCGCCCCCGGCGCCGTGCTGAAGGGCGCGCTCACCGTCACGCTCGTCGAGCTGTTCACTGCCGCGACGAACCGCAGCTCCTCGTTGAAGCCGAACGCCTGCCCCTCCACCAGCCCATGCGGACTCGCGAAGGCAATCTGCGACGTACTCGATCCGCCCCCTGCCGTCCCGCCGCCGAACACCAGGGGACTGGCCCCCAGTGCCGCCTGGAACAGCGTCCCCGCCGCCGGCGCCGACCCGGGCGTCGTTCCCGCCATCAGGTACGTCTGCAAGCTGAACTTGGTCCGCTTCCGCCCTCCCGGCGAGACCCCCACGTAGGTCCGGCTGCCGGTCTTGTCCTTCCTCTGCCGCAGTTCATCCACCTGCTGGATGCCCAGCCCAATGGCTGCCAGGCGATCCGCGGCCGTGACCGCCGGCGCCGTTCCAAACGACGGCTCCTCCTTGGCGTAAAACCGGTTCTGGCTCGATAAAACGCACATCTCAATTTCCTCCGCTCATCCGCACGCCTCGACCTCCAACTCGATCTTGGCGGCCTGAATGAAATTCCGTCCCCCCAACTTCACCGCCTCGAACTTCACCGTATAGCCGCCGCTATAGATAAGGTTGCTCCCCCACGGTCCCGCCGCCCCGGCCAGTCCGGTCGTCACCGCCTCCACGTAGCTCGCCAGCTCTTTCTCGAGCCCGTCGTAGCGCTCTCCCGAGCACCGCACCTCCACCACGAACCGCACCGGCCCCGAAAACGCCGCGAACTTCTGCCGCAGCACGTTCTCCATCCGCGCCGCATAGCAGTACACCGCCGGATACACCGTGCTCCGGTTCTTATCCGCCATCTCCGCCGCCACGTTGTGCAGCAGAACGGTTCTTTCCTCCAGCAGCTTCCACTGCTCCCCGTCCCGCGCCGCAATGGTCGCCAGTGCCGCATTCCCCGCGCCCAGCAGCACTTCTCGCAGCTTCTCCAGTCCCTGTGTGCAGAAGTTCGCCAATTCTCAATTCCTCAATTTCGTTGAACCGCTCCCCACCCCGCACCGCAATAGCCGCCAGTGCGCCATTCCCCCGCGCCTGGCAAAACACCGCAGCTTCTCCAACCCCTGTCCGCAGAAGTCGGTCAATTCCTCAATTCCTCAATTCCTTTCATCCTCTTTGCACGAACCTCGGAATCGACTTGTAGAACTCCGGCTCCTGCCCGCCGCCCACCGCCTCGCCCGCCGCCAGACCCGTGTCCGGCATCACCCACGGCTGGCCGAGCGCGAGCAGCGTCCCGTTCTGCCGCGCTTCCGCCCCGCTCGCGCCCCCCACGTACACGCTCCATCCCGTCACGCCCCCCGGCGCCGCCGGCGGCGTCACCCGCAGCTTGAGGTTCGCTCCCAGGCCAATCGCCCCTTCCGCGCTGGGCGCGCCCTCGGCCACCCCGCTGCCCCCCGTCCAGGCGATCTGCACGTACAGCGTCTGCGCCTCGAGCGTCCCGGCCACGCTGTCGAGCACCGGCGGCTCCGGCCGCGGCACCGGCTGGGTCACCAGGCCAATGCCCGTCTGGTACAGCAGGTTCGACGCCCACCGCGCCAGCTCTTTGTACTCCGTCCACTTCGGCAGGTACTTGTCGTTCAGCTTCCGGTTGTAAGCGTCCCGGTACACGTTCCCCAGCGTCTGGAAGGTGTGCCACAACTTCAGCGGATTCGTCACTACCACCCTGCTCAAATCGAACCGGCTGAAGTTCGCGTCCGGTCCGGCCGCCGTCCACGGCATGCTCGTCCAGTAGATATTCCCAGGACTCAGCGCCGCCATCCCCAGCTCCACTTCGACCTCGTTCTGCGCCAGCCGCAGCTTGCCCTCCAGATCGATGCCTTCCGCATCGGCCACCTCCGTCAGGTTCGCTTCGTAGGCCAGCAGATCCTGCACGTCCGAAATGAAATCATCGGTAAACAGCGCCATCGGTCTACTCCTTGGAGCCGCCCTTCCCCTGGTTCTGGTTCTGCAGCCTCCGCAGGTCGGTCTCGGTCAGCACCGTGAACTGCACCTGCGCGTTGGCGGCCCGCCGCTGTTCCTCCGCTTTCTGCTGGTCCGCCGCCTGCCGCCGGTACGCGGCCGCCTCCGCCTGCGGCGCCAGCTCCGCCACGCCTTCCAGCAGCAGCCGCGCGGCGATGGTCTTGCTCGCCTCCGTCAGCCGCCCCGCCACCCCGCCGTCCGCCGTGGCCAGGCTCTTCACCACCACGAAATCCGCCTCCAGGCCCTCCGCGATCTCGCGTAACTTCCGGTAGTACACTCTCAGGTCCATGTATGTATGCCTCCGGCTCCCAGCCGTCAGCCTTCCGGCTGACGGCCGAAAGCTCTCCCCGCTACGAATTCATCTGCACGCCAAACGCGTTCCGCAAGATCGCCGCGCCGTACAGCACGTCCACCGTGAACTGCTGCGCCAGCGTACTCGGCTGGTAGCTCATCACCACCCGCATGCCGAAGTTCCCCAGCTCCGCGTACTCGGCCACCGCGCCCGTACCCGGCAGCGGCTGCGGCAGCCTCCGGATCACGAGACCGATAGCGTCCCGCGAGAAGCCCAGGTTATGCGTGATCGCCGGACCCGTCCCCGTCACCGGCACGTACTGCGAGCGGAAGATGTAGAAGTCCTTGATCCGCCCCACCGTGCCCTGGATCAGCGCCGAAACCCCGGCCTCCCCGGCCGTGTTCCACTCGCTGAAGCGCGCGATCTGCCGCAGCGCCGAGTACGAGTCCGGGCTCACCACCAGGTTCTTCGGCGTGCTCGGCGGCGTCTTAGCGTTGAAGAGCGCCGTCTCCGCCGAGTCGATCACCGCCTCGGTCAGCGGCACCCCCCCCGTCCCGAGCGTCGTGTTCGTCGTGAACCCGGCGTAGAGCCCCAGCAGGTCCCGTTCGATCTTTTCCGCGATCGCCACCACCGCCGGCTGCATGTAGGTCGTAAGCAGGTCCGGCACCGCCAGCGCCTTGGTCACGTCCGGCACCAGGAAGCTCGCTTCCACGTGCGTGTTCAGCACGATCTGCGCGTTCCCCAGGCTGGGGTTCTGCAACTGCACCGTGCCGCCTTCTGAAAGGTTGTTCGCCGTCAGCGCCGGCGGAATCGGCACGTTTACCGTGTCGCCCGCCTGCGCCAGAACGGGTTCATAGTTGCGGTTCACCAGGTTTCCCATCACCAGGTTCCCCACCAGCGCCGGCAAGGCTTCTGCCGCCACCAGTTTCACGATCGCTTGCGCGACGTTTGCTGACGTAATAGCTGCCATTCTTGTTTTGCTCCTTTTTGTTGGTTACAGCCAACCTCCGAAATCCGTACCCGCCAGGCGCGCGATCTCCCGCCGCGCCCGTTCTTTCTCCTCCGCGCTCATCCCCGGCCATCCGCGCCGGCAAAAACTCGGGGTTATCGGCCACGAACCGCGCCAGGAACTCCTTCATCCCCACGCTGCCCCCGTCGCCGCGCCCGTACAACTGGCCGTCCTCGCCGCGATACACATCGTCGCGGACCGCCCGAAACGCGACTTCGATCTTCTTTACGCCCAGGTTTTGCAGCACGCCCTTGATCGCCACGTGCCGCTCCGTTTCCTCCGCCGCCTGGCGGTGCTTCCCGTTCTCCGCAACGACCTCGTTCAGCCGCCGCTCCAGTTGCTCCCGCCGCCGGCGCTCTTCCACCAGCTCCGCCTTCAGCGCCGGCTCCCGCTCCTCCTGGATCTGCCGCGCATACTGCTCAAGCGTCTCCTGCAATACCCGCCGGATTTCCTGTTCTTGCTCCATATCCCCCTCTACGGCCGGCCCTCGATTTCTCCGGCCACCTGGTTCTTCACGTCCTGGCTCGAATCCTCCAGGTATTTCAGCGCCAGCCGCTTCTGCATCTCCCGCCCGAAGGTCGGGGACCCGATCGCGAGCTGCTGCAACTTCTGCGCCTGGTCCAGCTCCTCCGTGAAGTCGTGCACGTCGAACTGATCCAGCCCGCTGACCTCCACCTGCACCTCATCCCGCCGCGCCGCCGCCACCAGCTCGAGCGTCTGTCGTATGAAGCCCTTCATGATGTCCCCGTAAGCCCGCAGCACTTCCTGGGTCACGGCCTGGTCCCGCTGCTTGCTCGCCGCCGATTGCGTCACGTTCCGCGCCTGGTGCCCGGCCGCCTGCGTGATCAGGTAGCAGATCCGGTACATCTCGTCTTTGAGCCGGTCTAAGTTTTCCGCCGCCAGGCTGTAGACGTGCCCCTCCGGCTCCGTCCATCCGAACTTGTCTTCCGGACCGAGCTGGATGTAGTACGCCTCGCCCACGATCTGGTGCCACTCGCGGTCCGAATAGATCACCGGCATCGCGAACAGCCCCATGTGCAGCGCCCACGACAGCGCGTTCGACTTGTTGAAGTGCTCCTGTTGCAGCAGCGCGGCTTTGTTCGCGAGCCACAGCCCGTCCGTCACCCCCAGGCTCACCAGCGGCACCCGTCCGATCTCGGCCAGGCCGTGCCGCCCTTCGTCCTCCAGCACCGGCTCGGCCTTCTTCCCGCTCGGATCCGCGCTCGACTCCCGCTGTACGTACACGCGAAAGTTCTGCCGGTCGTAGTACGTCCAGCGCCGCTCCGTGACCTGCTCGGTGCTCAGGAACTCCGCCTGGTAGCTCAACTCCGTCTTTAGCACCACCCACTCGAAGCTCCCCCGCTGATCGACCCGCCAGTTGATCAGGTCCTCCGGCGTATAACTCACCAGGTACGCCCGCGACTTGCCGAGCGCGTCTTCTTCCGCCCGCGTCGCCGCCGCCGCCGTCACCCGCGGAAAATCGATCAGCACGTAGCTCTGCTGGTACACCAGCGCCTGGATGAACGCCCGCCGGCAGAACTCCAGGAAGCTGCCCCCCTGCATGTCGCAGTCCTTGAGAAATTGCGGGAAAAAATCCGCCGGCCCCCGAAACGTGATCAGGGGCTCGAGGCGGAACAGCGTCGCCGCGTACCAGTCGATGATCGAGCCCAGGTAGTTTTCGTAGAACGCCCGCGCCAGGCGCTCCTGGTAGACCTCCACCGGCTCCTTCTGCCGCCGCACCAGGTACGCCCCGGCATTCGACCGCAGTTTCTCGCCCCCGGCGTAGAAGTCGTAGTAGCGCTGCCACATCCCGCGCCGCGCGCGGTACTGCGGATGCTCCCGATTCAGCAACTCGATCACATGACCCTCCGCGATTGCTCCCCGGCGCGTGATAGCGGCCGGTACCGCCACCACAGGTAGTAGCCGAGCGCGTCCGAAAGGTGCGTCCGCCGCGCATCGGTGTCCTTATCGATCTGGCCCGTGCCGGTCTTGTAGCGCACCTCCTCCAGGTCCAGGATCAGCTCCTTGCAGTTGTGGCTCACCAGCAGGTGCCTCTTGTCGTCGACCGTCTTCAGCCGCGCGTTCATCACGTTCACCCGGTCCCGCACCGCCGGGTTCTTGGTCAGCGTGTTCACCACGCCCTGCAGCTCCGGATGCCGCCCCAAGAACTCCCGGATAATGTGGAAGTCCGAATTCCCCGTCACGGTGTGCCCGGCCTCCCCGCTGGCATCCCCGAACACCTGCAAGCCGCCCCGGTGCCCGCTGTAGCGCGTCAGAAACTCCTCGCACACCTCCGGCGTCGAGGAGGTCTCGATGACGATCTCGTCCACCACCACCACCTCCTCGCCGCGCTGCTGGCAGATCACCGAGCACATCGGGTTCAGGTTGAAGTCCCACGACCACAGCAGCGGCTGCATCGCCTCCACCAGGTAGTTCTGGGTGTTCAGCCGCCGGTCGAAGGCGTAGTACACCTGCCCCGCCGTGACGTTCAGGTACTCGCCGAGCACCTCCTGCTGGAAGAACTTCGCGTCGTAGCTCGCCCGCAGCCGCTGGTAAAAATCCGGCACTTTCGCCAGCAGGTGACTGTTCTCGTAGGCCAGCGCCTCCACCAGCTCATAGCCCGCCACCGGCTCGCTCTTGAACCTCCGGTAACACCAATCGAAGCCCTTGGGCGTCCACACCCCAAACCCGCACAACCTCTCTGCGTCCGGATCGCGCAGCCTGCCCTCCAGCCGTTCCCACGATGCCTCCGGCGTGTACGTCATCTCGTCCACCCCGAACCACGCCAGGTTCGGGCCCCGCAGCCGCTCGTACTCCTCGAGCGACCGGAACAGGATGCGCGACCCCGAGTCGAGCATCGTGACCGTGTTCGTGCTCTTGTTGAAGTCCAGCGGCAGTCTCGCTTTGCTGCAAATGTCGAAGAACGTCACCTGCGTCGAGTCGCGCAGCATGGGAAAGGTCGGCGCTCCGATCAAGCCCGTCCTCCCGACGTCAACGTAAGTGAGCCGGATGGCCTCCTGGCACAGCGCCAGGCTCTTGCCCGACCCCACCGGCCCCGAAAAGCCCTTGAAGCGCGCCACGCTCTCATGAAAACGTTTCTGGGACGGGAGCGCGTCATACGTTATGACTCTTTCGAGGACTCGTCTTTTTCGCTGTGGACCCATCGGACCCTCACCTCCCCCACGCCCTGCCCCTCTTCCTCGCCCATGTCTTTCTCGATCTTCGCCAGCTTCACCAGGTCGTCAATCGCCTTCGTCGGATCTTTCGCGTCCGCCAGCTTCCGGCCCACCTGCTGGTACGCCTCTTTCACCAGCGTTTTCCGGGTCGACCGCTTCACCGGTGCGCCGTCCGCCGCTTCCGTGCCGGCCGCCGTCTCTGCCACGGCCGCCGCCGCACCTGCCTCCGGCTTCTTGCCAACCAGAGATTTCTTCTTGCTCTCGACCGTAGACTTCTTCGCCATAAAAAAAGCCCACCCCCCTTCTCCCGCAGGGGCGGGCTCCTGAACCGCTCGTACTGTCCCTCTCAATTTCAGACTATCATCCGTGTCTCGCCTTTCCGCTCACCGCATTCTCCATGTAATTGAAAACAAAAAGAAGAAAATGGCAATAATTAACTTTACTCAGCAGACCGTTTCGGGTACTATTGAGCCATGGCATACGAACCCAAAACCCTCCAGGAAGCCATCATCTACTTCTCGGATCAAGACAACTGCCTGAACTACTTGGCCGCCAAGCGTTGGCCGAATGGCATCCCGGTATGCCCCACCTGCGGCTCCGACAGGGTTACCTTCATGGCGTCCCGGCGCGTCTGGCAGTGCAAGGCACGGCACCCGAAGGCCCAGTTCAGCATCAAGGTTGGGACCATTTTCGAGGACAGCCCAATCAGCTTGGACAAGTGGCTCACCGCCATGTGGCTCCTGGCCAATTGTAAGAACGGAATCAGCAGCTACGAAATCTCCCGCGATCTCGAAATCTCTCAGAAGAGCGCATGGCACATGGTGCATCGGATTCGCGCGGCGGTTCAGGATGAAAAAACCGGGGGCAAGCTGTCCGGCGATGTTGAGGTAGACGAAACCTACATCGGAGCCAAGGCGCGGAACATGCACAAGGATCGCCGCCTTCGGAAGAACGTGCAGGGTCCGACCAAAGGCAAAACCGTAGTCCTCGGGGTGCTGGAACGCAAGGGCCATGTTCGCACTGCGGTCATTCCCGACCGTACCAAGAAAGTCATGCAGGAGAACGTGCGGGAGCATGTGGCGGTCGGTTCGCGGATCTTCTCCGACGAAGCGGTTAGCAACTGGCGCATGGACGATGACTACGCCCACTCGGTCATCAATCACGCTGAGGCATACGCAGTCGGAAACGTGCATACCAACGGTCTGGAGAATTACTGGTCGCTGCTTAAGCGCGGCTTGAAGGGTACCTACGTATCAGTAGAACCGTTCCACCTGTTTCGATACATGGATGAACAGGCGTTCCGCTACAACACCCGGAAAGACGCCGACGGCGCGAAGATCACGGACGGGGAGAGGTTCAGCATGGCCGTGTCACAGATCGTCGGCAAGCGGCTCACCTGGGATCGGCTCACCGGGAAGGAGGCGGATCGCCCAGAGGCGATTAACTGAGAAGGAAGCGAAGCGGGAACGGCGCGGTCGGCGAAACTAAGGGCTCGTCTATAAATAACATTTCCATATTGGAATGTTTTGGCCTACACTGGTG
>JBGPDC010000109.1:0-18468 GCA_041482115.1 Terriglobia bacterium
ATCATTCACAAGTCCGGCTACCAGGTGAGCTGGTATAACCCGCTCGACGGCACGTGGACCAAGGAGAAGGATTTCAAGGGTGAGCGCTACACCTCGCCCGGCCCGCCCGACAAGTCCCACGACTGGGTGCTCTACGTCCGCCGCGAGGGCCACAAAGAAGGCATGAACCGCAGCTACAAGCTCGAGTCGCACCGCCCGGTAATGCAAACCGTGGAGGTGAGCAAGACGGAGTCGCCCTTCGAAATCCAGTTGCCCGGCGAGGCCGCGCTCACCGTGGGACGCCCCCTCGACTTCAACGCCACGCTCAAAAAGGACAACCGCGTCACCAAAAAGATGCTGTGGCTCTGGACCGGCGAGGCTCCCGCGACCGGTGTCGGGTACCGGGTGCTCGCCGCCACCACGGCCGGCCAGTTCACCATCCCGGCCGACGTCAGCCGCCAGTACCCTACTACCTTTTTCATCCGCCTCTTTGGCCTCGATGGCAACGGCAAGCTCTTCGCCGCTGACCGCGTCTACTCGTTGAAGCAGTGATCCTCGCCCTCGATACCACGAGCGAGTTCGGCAGCCTGGCCCTCGCTGATGCCGCGGGCGTGCGCGAGATTGTAGCCGTCCACTCGCGCGAGGGCTTCGGCCACGTCATCTTCGGCCACATTGTCACACTGCTCGAGCGCCACCACCTCGCGCTCGCGGATCTGGAAGGCTACGCCGCCGCCAGCGGACCCGGCTCCTTCACCGGTGTACGGGTCGGCCTCACGATTGCAAAAGGACTCGCCGAAGTGCATGGCCGCCGCGTCGTGGCGGTTTCGAACCTCCTCGCCATGGCGTCCGCCGCCGAGGGCGACCTCCGCGTTCCGGTGCTCGACGCCCGCCGGGGCGAGAGGTATGGCGCCGCTTACGACGCCGCCCTACGTCCCGTGGTCGAGGAAGTTGTCGCGCCCTGGCAGAAGTTTCTGGCGCTGCTTCCGGAGCGCGACCTGGTTTTCGTCTCGACCGACTTCGACGCCTTTCGCGCCGCGCTCGCCGGCACCCGCTGGGAATCCGCCCGCGTGGCCACCATTCCACGTACTCTGGCCGGCCCCGTGGCGGCTGTGGCGGTTCCCATCTTCGCCGCGGGACAGGCCCTGCTACCCGAGCACGCCGACGCCAACTACGTCCGCCGGTCCGACGCCGAATTGCTCTGGAAAGAGCAGTACTAAGAAGACCTTGGCGGGGTCCGTGTTAACACGCCGCCGGGGCATTTCCGCCTCCTGCCGTGCGTGGTAATATGGACACCGGCTCAACTTGTGCGCTACGGTCTGCCAGCTAGCTTCGCCTGCCGCGTTGTGTGGCCTAGATTAGCTCGCCAGTCTGCGTCAGTTTCCCTGTGAAGCCGCCCTGGAGCAACTTGGAATGACAAACATCTTTGTAGGCAATCTCTCCTACCAGACCACGGAGGAGGAGCTACAGACCGCCTTTGCCGCGTACGGCGCCGTGGAGCGTGTCAGCATTGTGCGCGACCGCGAGACCGGGCAGCCCCGCGGCTTTGCTTTCGTGGAAATGACGAACGGCGCGGAGGCCACCGCGGCGATCAATGCCCTCAACGGGCAGACGATCAGCGGCCGCGCCATCAAGGTCAATGAGGCGCGCCCGCGCGAGGCGCGTCCCCCTGGCGGTGGCGGCAACCGCTTCGGCGGCGGGGGTGGCGGCGGCGGCCGGGGCTCCGGCGGCCGCGGCGGTTACGGCGGCGGGGGTGGCGGCGGCGGACGCCGCGAGCCCCGCTGGTAAGGCGGCATTACCTATTATCAGTGAGCGTCAGCCACCTGCCCGTCAGGCAGCCTGACGCCAGGGCCGGCTGGTGAGGGCGCCAAAGACGAGGCCGGCCAGCAGCACGAACGCGAGCCCGCCCGCCGGCGATCTCATCCCGCCGAGGAACCCGTCGACGACCACGGAGCTCGCCGCAAACGCCACCGCGAGTCCCGCCGCAGTCGCGGTCACCCAATTCCGGACGCGCGGCCTTTCCCGCCGGACCACAACCCACTGCGCCATCCCCAGCACCAGCCCCGCCACCGCCCCGACGATGAGAAAACTCCCCGCGCGCAGCAGGGGCGTAAGGCCGGCGACCCGCGGCGCCTGGCCCGTCAGGAAGCGGCCTCCTTGCTCGACCGCCACGACCCCGGCGGCGAGACCGATGCCCGCCCCTACGGTCGTCGCTACGATCCACTGCCACCTGACCCCGCGCCGTTCGACCGCCTGCGCGGTCCCGAGCACGGCCCCCACCAGGCAGGTCAGGATCGGCGTCACCAGCATCATCCCCACCACGCGCTGCACCGGTCCGCCGAGCGCGAGCGCCGCCGCGATTCCCCCACCGAGCCCCACGGTAGTCAAGAGCATCCACGCCCACGCTGGCCCTCGATCAGTCATAGGTAACCTCCGTAATGCGACACCGGTCGCTTGACAGCACGAGAATCATCCTGTCATACTCCGGTCCCGGCGGATCACCGATCAATGGATCTCTTGACCTTTTTTCGATGGCTCGGTAGCTGGCCAATCGCCAATACCATCAACGATTCAGAATGGCTGTTTCCCATTATCGAATCGGTCCATATCTCGGGGCTGGCGATTCTGATCGGCAGCATCGCCATCGTTGATTTTCGTCTCCTGGGACTTACGCTGCGGGGCCGGCCGGTGTCGCAAATCGCCGGGGATCTGAAGCGCTGGACGTGGGCCGGCATCGCAATCATGTTAACTACCGGGCCCATGATGCTCTCGGCCGAGCCGGAAAGAGGCTATGGGAACCCGGCGTTCTATTTCAAGATGTCGTGCCTGTTCCTGGCTCTGGTGACGCACTTTACGGTGCATCGCTACGTAACGAAGTCGGATCACGTTCCGGCTGCCTCCCTCGGCGGCAGGCTGGCGGCGGGTCTTTCGCTACTGTTGTGGACGGGTGTCGTGCTGGGTGGACGGGCGATCGCGTTTTTTTAACATGTCCCTGCTTGAGCTCTGTCAGTGGATCGAAAGCACTTCGAGCAGCACCACGATACGAGAATCGGCGTTGGAATATCCGATTCTCAGCGCCCTCCATCTGCTCGGCATCGCGTGGTTTGGCGGTATGGTCTTGATGAGCGACCTGCGGGTGCTGGGCATCGGCCTGACGCACGAGCCGGCGGGGGAGGTGTGGCTGCAATTTCGGCGTTGGAAGTGGCTGGGATTCGTGGTGATGCTGGTCAGCGGGGGGCTGCTGTGGTGGGCCGAGCCGGTCGTCTGCTACAAGAGCCTCAGCTTTTGGGTAAAGCTTGCGCTTCTGCTGCTGGTGGGGCTGAATGCCCTCGTTTTCCGGAGGGGAGCGGAGGCAAGTCCGGAGGGCGGCAAGAACGCCAAGCTGGCGGCGGGCGTGTCGGTGGCGCTCTGGGTGGCGCTCGTTTTTGCCGGACGCGGAATCGCGTTTCTCTAATCGCCCCGGGGCGTACAAAGTAAAAGAAAGCACAGGACATAGGCGCGGCTTGACAGAAGGCCCGGCTTCTGGTTACAGTCCCCCTTGAGTAGCCAAGGCGCCCCGCGAAGGATCGCGGGTCTGGAGAGATCAGCAGATGCGAAATCGATTTAACAGACCGCCGCTCCCTTACGGTCGCGGTTCTGTGGAGCCGTGGGTGAGGGGCACAATGATCGTCGGACTCTTGCTGGCAGCGATACCGGCCGCGGGTCAGGCTCCGGTCTCCAAGGTCCGCCGTACGGCAGACGGCAAACCCGACCTCAATGGTATTTGGCAGGCGCTGAACACGGCCAACTGGGATGTCCAGGGCCATGCGGCGCAAGCGGGACAGGTGATTGCACTCGGGGCGGTGGGCGCAACTCCGGGCGGGCTGGGGGTCGTGGAGGGCGGCGAGATTCCGTACCTGCCGGCGGCGGCGGCGAAGAAGAAAGAGAACTTTGCAAAGCGGCTGACCGAGGACCCGGAGATCAAGTGTTATATGCCGGGTGTGCCGCGCGCCAACTACATGCCCTTTCCTTTTCAAATTGTGCAGACTCCGAAGGTTATCTTGATGGCCTACGAGTTTGCGAGTGCGAGTCGCACGATTTACATGGATAAGGCGCCTCCCAGTCCCGCCGATACCTGGATGGGGCACTCGGTAGGTCACTGGCAGGGTGATACGCTGGTGGTCGACGTGACGAGTTTTAACGATCAGACGTGGTTCGACCGGGCGGGGGATTTTCACAGCGATGCCCTGCATGTGGTCGAGCGCTACACGCCACTCAGCCCCGATGCGCTGACCTACGAAGTCACCATCGAGGATCCGAACGTGTTTTCGCGGCCCTGGAAGATGAGTATGCCGCTCTACCGGCGCCTCGAAAAGAACGCGCAGCTCCTGGAATTCAAGTGCGTGGAGTTCGTGGAAGAACTGATGTATGGGCATCTTCGCAAGAAGTGAAGCGCGGGAAGGAAGGTTTCCGATGAGCCATCAATGCGTCGCTTGGGCCGGCGTTCTAGCGGTCTCGTGGCTGGCTGGGGCGCCTCTGGCCGCGCAAGCCCCGCCCGTGGCCAAGACGAGGCCGGCGGCGAAGACTTGGGCGGCGCCTCGCACCCCGGACGGCCAGCCGGATCTCCAGGGACTTTGGACCAACTCCACCATTACGCCCTTCGAACGGCCCAAGGAGATGGCTGGGAAAGAGTTTCTTACCGAAAGAGAAGCCGCTGATTATGAAAAGCAGGTAGCGGAGAACTCGAACAGGGATCGCCGGGGCGCAACCGCCGAAGCCGATGTGGCCGGCGCCTACAATGACTTCTGGTTCGACCGGGGAACCAAGGTCGTAGCGAGCCGGCGCACCTCGATCGTCGTGGATCCGCCGGATGGCAGAATTCCTGCCCTGACGCCGGAAGCGCAGAAGGCGGCAGCCGCCCGGGCGGAGGTTGCACGGCGTCCGCCCACCGGCCCGGAGGACACGGGTCTGCCGGTGCGCTGCATCCTATGGCCGACCGTCGGGCCGCCCATGCTTCCGAGCGGCTACAACAACAATTATCAGATCGTGCAGACTCCTGGATACGTGGTGATTTCTATCGAGATGATCCACGACGTTCGCGTCATTCCGCTGGACGGACGTACGCATCTGCCCCCGAGCATACGCCAGTGGATGGGGGATTCGCGCGGCCATTGGGAGGGCGAGACGCTGGTCGTCGATACGACGAATTTCACGGGAAAGACCGCCTTCCGCGGCGCCGATCAGAATCTGCACCTGATCGAGCGCTTCACCCGCACCGATCCGGACACGATCCTCTACCAGTTCGCGGTCGACGATCCGACGGCGTTTACGAAACCCTGGAAGGGCGAGCTTTCCATCAGGAAGACTCCGGGGCCGATTTATGAGTACGCGTGTCACGAGGGAAATTACTCGATGGCTTACATGCTCGAAGGGGCTCGTACTCAGGAGAAGGCCTCCGCACGAGCCGCGCCGGAGGGATCGAGATGAAGCCGCGCTCGGTTGCTTTGGCGGCTGTGCCGGTCGCGGCCGCACTAGTATTTCTGGCGGCGCCTGCCGCCGGTCAGACGCCGGCGTCCAAGGCAAAGACCTGGACTGCGCCGCGCACGCCGGATGGCCAGGCGGACCTGCAGGGCAACTGGACGAACGGCACCATAACGCCTTTCGAGCGGCCGGCGGAGCTGGCCGGGAAACAGTTTTTTACGGAACAGGAAGTGGTGGATTACGAGAAGTCGGTGCTGCAACGCAACAATGCGGATCGCCGGGACGGCGGCGCCGAAGCCGACGTGGGCCGCGCTTACAATGACTCCTGGTATGACCGCGGAGCGAGGGTCGTGCCGACCCGGCGAACTTCGCTGGTGGTCGATCCGCCGGATGGGAAAATTCCTGCCTTCACGCCGGAGGGACAGAAGAAGGCCGACGCCCGCGCGGAAGTGAGGCGGGTACACGGTCCCGCCGACACGTGGGAGGACCGCAGCTTGTGGGAGCGTTGCATCACGCGCGGCGTGCCTATGGTTCCGGGCCCTTACAACAACAATTATCAGATCGTGCAGACGCCGGGACAGGTGGCGATTCTCCACGAGATGATCCACGACGCTCGCGTTATTCCCCTGGACGGGCGCCCGCATCTCCCAGCGAACGTCCGGCAGTGGATGGGGGATTCCCGGGGCCACTGGGAGGGCAATACACTGGTCGTGGACACCACGAATTTCACCGACAAGACGAACTTCCGGGGATCGGGCGAGAACTTGCACCTGATCGAGCGCTTCACGCGCACGGACCGGGACACGATTCTTTACGAGTTTACGGTCGACGATCCGGCGACCTTCACGAAGCCCTGGACAGTGCAGGCGCCCCTGGTGAAGACGGAAGATGCGATATTTGAATATGCCTGTCACGAGGGCAACTACGCCATGCTAGGCATACTCGCCGGAGCGCGGGCCGAAGAGAAAGCCGCCGCAGCGGCCGCGAAGCAGGGAGCAAAATGAATAGACAGCAGCAGGAGGGATTTCAGATGCGAACGAAACTAGCCGTTGTGGTGGCGGGCGTAGGCCTGCTACTGACCGCCGTGCCGGTGTGGGCGCATCACGCCTTTGCGGCGGAATTTGACGCCAAGAAACCAGTCAAGTTCCGGGGAACGGTCACGAAGATGGAGTGGATCAATCCCCACGCCTGGATCCACATTGACGTGAAGGCCGACGACGGCAAGGTGACCCCTTGGATGATTGAAGCCGGCACCCCGAACACTCTGTTCCGGCGTGGTTTTACGAAGCAGTCGCTGGCGGTTGGCACGGAGATTCTCGTCGATGGCTACCAATCCAAGGACGGGTCGAATCGGGCCAACGGCCGGGATGTGACCTTCACCGATGGGCGCAAGCTGTTCCTTGGCTCATCGGGTACCGGCGCCCCCTACGATCCGGGTCCTGAGAAGTGAGTTAGCAGCAGGGCCGCGACAGCCGGCGACCTAGCGCGAGGCGCCAAAGCAATACAAAGAACTGTGTGTCCGCACGTAGATTCGTCCCTCGCTTAACGCCGGGGTGGCGCGGATTTCATCGCCGAGATCGTTGACGGCCAGCACTTGCCAGTCCGCCCCGGCCTGCAGGACCGTCATCTTGCCCTCGCCGCTAGCCAAAAAGACCTTGCCGTCGGCAGCGACGGGTGACGCGTAATACTCCCCCAGCGCCTCGCGGCTGCGACCCTCTTTCAGCAATTGACCGGTGGCGGGGTTGAGCGACGTAATGATGCCACCGTCCCGCACCAGGTAGTACACGTCCTGGTAGACCAGTGGGGCGGGGATGAACGGAAGATTCTTTTGAAATCGCCAACGGATCGCGCTCGTCGCCAGTTGGCCTTGCGCGTTCCCGGGCCGGATCGCGACCGCGCCGAATTCACCCATTCCGATCGCCCGTGCGGCGTTCCACTCCGGCGCGTCGATGAAATTGTCGGCGTTGGCGTCGATCCAGCCGAAGTGTTCCCCCAGATCCGGATCGCCGCGAAACTCCTCCCACGAAAGGCGCTGGTCTTGGTCCTTGTCGTACTTCTGCAAAACCGATTCAAATGCCGGCATCCATGGCTCATTAGTACTTAGCGTCGATACCATCAGCGTGTCGCCGTTGGCCACCGGAGTCCCCAACGCGCCACTCGACCCGACTGGCAGCCACCAGCGCCGCTCTCCGGTGGCGAGATAGTAGGAGTCGAGCCGAGTCGAGCCCAACACGATCAATTCCGCGGGGCCCTTCGCAGGCCGGAAGACCATCGGGGTCGCCCAGCCCACGGTCATCCCGGGCCGGTCCGTCTTCCATCGCTCGCGCCCGGTGGTGCGGTCCAGTGCGATGACAAAGGATCCCGCCTGCTGATCGCACACCAGCACCACCAGGTCTCCTACCACTACCGGCGACGCCGCCATGCCATAGAAGTTCCGAAAGGGGCCTAAGGGGAGGGTCCAACGTTCCTTTCCTTCCGGCGTGTAAGAGACCAGTCCGAAATCGGGAAAGAAGGCGACGACGCCACTCTCATCCGCGGCGGGTGTGGGGGAGGCGGGATCATTGGCCCTGAAGATTTTGTGCGACCGCTCGCGCCGTACTTGCCGACGCCACAACTCCCAGCCCGTCCGCGCGTCGAGACAAATCGTCAGCAACCGATCGCCTTCGCTGGCAGTCAGGAAGAGCCGCCTGCCCACCACAATGGGAGAGGACTGCCCGTAGGGAACGGACTGTTTCCAGACAACGTTCTTTGACGGTGAGAACTCCACGGGGTATCCGGCCGCCGAATTGACGCCGGACCCGTTCGGTCCGCGAAACTGCGTCCACTGGCCGTTTGCCTGGCCCGTCGCGATCATCGCCAAAAGCGACAAGAACCAGAAGGTGAGGGAGGTATTCATTGGAGCAGTGATTATAGTACAGCCTGGACGGCGAGTTTGAAGTGATGAGTCCCTTGGCCGGAACGAAGCTCGGCCGTGGGCCGTGGTATCCTTGGCGCTCGAAGGGAGGCCACTTCACATGGACCGCAAGAAAGCGACCGATTTCCCACAGGAGTTGCTGAACCTCTTTGACCGTTACGTTCACGGCGATATCGACCGCCGCGAATTCCTGGAGGGCGCGAAAAGGTTTGCGGTCGGGGGGTTGACCGCTACGGCGATCTGGGAGAGCCTCCGCCCGAACTATGCTTGGGCGGAACAGGTGCCCAAGAACGACAGCCGCATCCAGACCGAGTACGCCACCGTGCCTTCGCCCAAGGGCAACGGGAGCATACGCGGGTACCTGGTGCGTCCGGCGAAGGCCAGTGGAAAGCTGCCCGGAGTGCTGGTCGTACACGAGAACCGCGGCCTGAATCCTTATATCGAGGACGTGGCGCGGCGTGTAGGAACGGCGAATTTCATCGCCTTCGCGCCGGATGGTCTAACCAGCGTGGGCGGCTACCCGGGCGACGATGAGAAGGGCGCCCAGGTGTTCGGCAAGGTCGACCGGCCGAAGATGACCGAAGACTTCCTCGCGTCGGCGCGCTGGCTGCAGGCGCGGTCGGACTGCACCGGCAAGGTCGGGGTGGTGGGTTTCTGCTTTGGCGGCGGCATTGCCAACACGCTGGCGGTCCTCATGGGGACAGATCTGGCGGCGGCGGTGCCGTTCTATGGCGGACAGCCTTCCGCTGCGGACGCCGCTAAGATCAAAGCGCCGCTGTTGCTTCACTACGCGTCCCTCGACACGCGCATCACCGGCGGCTGGCCCGCTTACGAGGCCGCGCTGAAAGCCAACCACGTGCCCGCCACCGCGTACGTGTATGAGGGGACGAATCACGGGTTCCACAACGATACGACGCCCCGTTATGATGAGGCGGCCGCCAAGCTCGCCTGGCAGCGCACGCTCGATTTCTTCAACAAGAACCTGCGGGGTTAGTTCGGATCGACGGTGGCTTCCAGCAGATCGAGCCGGCGCTGAGGAGTTTCGCCGTCCACTTTTTCAGCCTCGAAGGCGTCCAGGACTTCCAGTCCCTCGACCACGCGCCCGAACGCGGAATACTGGCCGTCCAGATGTGTCGCCGGGCCGAGCATCAGGAAGAAGGAAGTGGTGGCCGAGTCCGGATCGTCGGTGCGGGCCATCGAGACGATGCCGCGAACGTGCTTCACGTCGGTGCGGAATTCGCCTCTCAGGGGGTGCACCCAACGGTCCGCCGGGTGGGCGGGACTGCTCGAGCGGCTCGGTCCCATGCCGCCCTGAACCACGAAGCCCTTCACGACCCGATGGAAAGCGGTGCCGTTGTACCATCCCGTGGCGGTGAGTTTGAGGAAGTTCCGGACATGATTGGGAGCCCAATCGGGTTCCATCTTGATCTTGATGGCGCCGAGAGTCGTCTTAAGCGTAACGGTCCGGCGCATTTCTTCCGGGAGAGCATTTAGAAATGGCTCCGCCTTCTTATTCTCAAGGGCGACACTGAGGATCCGAACTGGCTGAGCGGTGAAGCCGTCCTCACCCACCGGCGCCTGGGAAATGCGCTCGACTATGTCCATGCCTTCCGTGACGCGCCCGAAGGCGGAGAACTGGCCGTCGAGAGCGGGCTGCGGCGAGATGCATACGAAGAACTGGCTACCGTCGCTGTCGGGCTTATTCGGGATGCGGACGGTGGAAACGACGCCACGCTCGTGTTTCAGGCCGCTGAGTTCACTCGCGAGCAGATTCAATCCACCCGTGCCCCAGAGATTCCGCGGTGTCTTCGGATTCTTGAGCAAGGGGTCGCCGCCCTGGATGATACCGTTCGCTACTACCCGGTGGAAGGCGCTGCCGTCATAATAGCCCTCCCGCGCGCGCTTGATGAATTGGCCGACGTGCTGCGGGGCGCTGTCGGGGGCAAATTCAAATCGGAAGGTTCCGAGGTCCGTCGTGACCACGGCTTCGAGGTCGCCGGGCTCCGGTGAAGTGGCCGTCTGCGACCACGCCAAAAGTGGGCAAAGGGCTAGGACGAGCAGATAACAGAACCGCATCGTCAGCTTCGGGTTAGTGCTCCCCTTGACGGATGATGTTCATGGCCGTCGCGATCACGGAGCCAACGTCGCTGAGGGTCGAGGGGACAATCAGCGTGTTGCCGGCCTTGGCGAGGTTGCCGAACTGCTGGATATACTGCTCGGCGACGCGCAGTTGGACCGCTTGAAAGCCACCGGGGTTTTGGATCGACTCGGCGATGCGGCGGATGCCCTCGGCGGTCGCGGTGGCGATCGACAGGATCGCCTCGGCCTGGCCCTCGGCCTCGTTGATCTGCTGCTGCTTACGGCCCTCGGAAGCCTTGATGGCTTTCTGCTTCTCGCCCTCCGCGCTATTGATGGCGGCGTCGCGGACGCCCTCGGAGGTCAGGATGACGGCGCGCTTTTCGCGTTCCGCGCGCATCTGCTTTTCCATCGCGGACAGCACGTCCTGCGGCGGAGTGATGTTCTTGATCTCGTAACGGAGCACCTTCACGCCCCAGGATTCGGAGGCTTTGTCCAGCTCGCTCACCACCGCAACGTTGATGTTGCTGCGCTCCTCGAAGGTCTTGTCGAGATCGATCTTGCCGATCTCCGAGCGCAGGTTGGTCTGCGCCAGTTGCGCGATGGCGAAGAGGTAATCGGAGATGCCGTAGCTGGCACGTTCGGCGTTCAGAATTTTGAGGTACAGGACCCCGTCGACGCCGACTTGCACGTTGTCGCGAGTGATGCAGATCTGCTCGGGAATGTCGACAGCGCGTTCCTTGAGGGAATGCTTGTAGCGGATCACGTCGACGAAGGGTGTGAGGATGTGGAAGCCGGCCTCGAGGGTGCCCGCGTAACGGCCGAGGCGCTCGACGACATAGGCGCTCTGCTGCGGGACGACCAGGGCCGTCTTGAACAGGATGATGAGGACCAGGAAGGCCAGCGCGACGATAACAATTGCACTTCCACTCATGGCTTCTCCAATCGAGCGACTGCTTAACTGCGAACGTGCAGGGTGAGTCCGTCGACGCGCTCCACGCGGCAGCGGGCGGAACCGGGAATCGGCGCGTCGCCGATGTTATGGGCATTCCACGCGGAGCCGCGCAGTTCGGCCTTGCCGATGCCGTCCACCGGGATGTCTTCGAGTGCGCAGGCGGTCTCGCCGACCAGGTTGTCGACCTTTCCTTTCGGCATGTTGCCCTGAAAGCGCTGCTGGAGCGGTTTGCGGAACAGAACGATCGAGACGACCGCAATGGTAACGAAGAGCAGGCCCTGAATCGGGAAAGACAAGTGCAGCCCGGCGAAATCGAGCAGGCCAACGGAGGCCGCTCCGATGCCAAAAAACAGGACGAAAAAGCCGCCTGGTGTGACCATTTCCAGGGCCATCAACCCGAGGCCGAGCAGCAACCACATCCACCAAGTAAAGGATTCCAAACCCACTCAGTAGCCTCCTGCGATTTGTTACCTGCCTTGCGCCCGATTATCGCACAGCCCACGGGGCTAAACGCGCCGTTCGTTGGCCTGGTCCGATTCGCTCCATTGACACTTCTGTCGCGCGCGATATAGAATTTCCACGGTTACAAGCCTGACTTCGGCGCAGGCCCGAGCGCGACAAGGCTGTCGGCCAGACGGCGGGAGGACCTCATGGCAAACTTTTGCACCAAGTGTGGAACC
The DNA here is from genome assembly GCA_041482115.1 of Terriglobia bacterium. Classification (GTDB taxonomy): domain Bacteria; phylum Acidobacteriota; class Terriglobia; order Bryobacterales; family JACQDG01; genus JBGPDC01. Next base: position 12,062 of record JBGPDC010000109.1, read on the forward strand.
CCAGCCGTGGGGCAATTTTGTACCGCGTGCGGGGCGGCGCTCCAGGGCGGCGGGAGCTCTTCTCCGGGTTCCACCGCGCCGCCGGCCACGGATACTGGCGTCGGCAGTGCGTCGGCGACGAAGGTGATCCTGGTTGTCGTCGGTGTCGTGCTGTTATTTGGCGCCGTCGGCGTCGGCGGTCTGGTCTACGTTGGGTATCGGGCGAAGCAGAAGATTGCCCAGATCAAAGCGGACTATGGCATCAGGGGCGATGCGGCGGCCAGGTCCACCTCGGGTACGGCCGCAGTAACCTTCCCTCCGCCGAAGGGTACCGATTGCCCGACCTTGCCTGGAGAGGACGCGTCGCGAATCCTGGGTGTGGCGATCGAGCGAGTGGAGTTCGCGCCCAATGGAGCGGATGGCAGCGAGGAGTGCAGGTACTGGGTGAGCGCGGCGGAGCGCCGGCGGCTGGTCGGGTCGGAGATCGCGTCGGGAGTCGGCGCCGTCGGCCAGGCCAACGACACAGAAGCCTTCGAGAAGACGGTGGCTGGCGCGCTGGGCGCAGTCATCGAAGCTGCGGGAGACAACAAGGACCAGGATTTCGCTTTGGTCCTGCAGGTGTACCGCCGCCGCGGGCAAGCCATGTGGGACAAGCTGGACGCTGCGAAGAATAGCGTCAAGGAAACGACCGGTGTTGACTTCGCCGCGCTCACCGTGCAGCCGGTGGAGGGCGTCGGCGACAAGGCCACCGTGCTTCCGTGAGGACACTCGATCATGGCGCTCAAGGGAGACGCGTTCTTCGTTCTGAGCTTTCAGCAATTCGCGCCGGGACGAGACAAGACCACGGCGCTGGCCAAACTGGTCGCCGGGCGGCTGTGACGGAGACGCCAGGAGCATTCTAATGATCAAACGAAGAGAGTTCTGCGAGAGGGTCGTCGGCGGCGCGATCGGGGCCGGCTTGGCAAGCGCGGCGGTCCCCCAGACCGCGGCGGCGCAGGCGGCGCGTGGCCCCCGGAGGAATACCTTGATGCACGTAGGCGGCGACTACCATAGCGTCGCGGGGTCGGGCATCACCTCCCGGGAAAACCTGGAGTACAACCTGCGTTACGGCGTGAAGCATCTCACGGCGCAGATCACGAAACGCTCTCCAGATGGCGGCTGGGACCTCGATGCTCTGAAAAGGATGAAAGACGATTGTGATAAAGCCGGCGTGACCTTCGAAGCGATCCGAATGGATGCCGACTATATCACGGTTCCGAAAGGCGCGGAGCGCGACCGGAAGCTCGACAGTATCCTCGGGAACATCGCGAAGGCCTCCCAGGTGGGCGTAAAGATCATCACTTACCATTGGACGGTTATCCCGATCCGGCGCAACCAGGAGACCCCTGGGCGAGGCCACGTCACCTACGCCGGCTTCCATCTCGAGGATAGCTGGAAGGATTTGGCCGTGGGTAAATCAGGCCGGGTCGGTTCCGATGATTACTGGGAGCGGATCACGTATTTTCTTAAGAAAGTCGTGCCGGTGGCCCAGCAGCACGACGTGAAAATGGCTTGCCATCCCTACGATCCGCCGGGCCTGCCCTTTGGCTATCAGGGTGCCGAAAATTGGGATTCTCCCGCGATCTTTGAAGCGATCAAGCGCTACGAAGCGGTGGTGGACAGTCCGTACAATGGGTTTCAGCTCTGCCTGGGAACGACTGCGGAGGGCTTGAAGAACCCCGCCACGGAGATCCTTCCCATTGTTCGATACCTGGGAGAACGAGGGAAGATCTATCAGATCCACATGCGCAACATTCGCGGCGGGCTGCACCATTTTGAGGAAGTGTATCCCGATGAAGGCGACGTGGACTTCTTCCAGGTCATGCGCATCCTGCGGGACACGCAATTCGCCGGCTCCCTGTGTCCCGATCATATGCCGCATCATCCGGACGATCCTAAAAGCCTGCAATCGTACGCCTTCGGTTATGGGTATATCAAGGCGCTGATTCAGGCCGTGAATTCCGAAGTGAGGGGCTGAAGGTTCAAGCGGTGGCTGCCGTCAGCGCCTGGACGTGCGCGGTCATGGCGGAGGCGAGTCCCGTCAGGTTGTAGCCGCCTTCAAGCACCGAAACGAGACGGCCCTTACAGTGACGGTCCGCCACTTCCAGCATCAGCCGGGTCAACTCGGCAAAGTCCTCGTCGGTCAGCGTGAAGCGTCCCAGGGGATCGCCCTGGCGCGAGTCGAAACCGGCCGAGATCAGGATCAGGTCCGGCCGGAAAGCCTGGGCGGCGGGGATCAGCTTCTCACGGAAAGCTCCGAGGATCTGCTCCCGGCCCGCTCCGGCGGGGAAGGGACAGTTGAGGGTGGTGCCTTTGCCCGCCTCTTCGCCGGTCTCCCACGGCATGCCGGTGCCCGGATACCAGGGGTGCTGATGGGTGCTGAAGAAGAACACCGAGCCGTCGGTGTAGAAGGCGTCCTGCGTCCCGTTGCCGTGGTGGACGTCCCAGTCGGCGATGAGGACGCGGCCGACGCCGTGCTTCCGCTGCGCGTAGCGCGCGGCGACGGCGATGTTGTTGAAGATGCAGAAGCCCATGCCGCGGCTGGGCGTGGCGTGGTGGCCGGGCGGGCGGACCACGCAGACCGCATGGCGCGCCTTCCCCTGGAGCACCGCGTCTACGGCGGTGAGAACGCCGCCCGCAGCCTGCAGAGCCACGTCCAGCGACTTCGGACAGACGTTCGTGTCGCCCGTGCTGAGTTCCGGGGCGCCGCGGGTGATGTCGCGCCTAGCGACCTGGAGGTATTCACGGGTGTGAACGAGGGCGATCTCGTCGTCGGTGGCAGGGCGAGGGGCCAGCTTCAGCATCGCTCCCGTGAGGTTCGCATGCTGCAGGGCCTGCACCACGGCGTCGTACCGCGCCGGGCGCTCCGGATGGCCCCCACCGGTGAGGTGCTCTTTGTAGATCGGGTCCGCGAGAAGGGCAGTGGCGGGGGCGTGGCGCGGCGCGGCCATGGATTCCTCGGGCAGGCATAGCGCCGTGGTGATCCCGGCGAGGGACCGGAGCCAACCGCGGCGGTCCAGGAGCGCAGTCATGCAGGCAGACCTGCCGAAAGAATATTAGCAGAAGCGGGAAGGAAGGGCGCCTCAGCGACGCCAGGGGAACCGCAGCAACCTTCGAAGCCCAGATTCAGAGGGGATGTCGTCGGGGCCCCGCCGCGCCGCCGCCTGTTCCGCGATGGCCCGGACGGTGTCTCCGGCGGGATCGCTCCCGCCTGGCGCTTCGAACGGCCACTTGGATTGTTCGGAAGCCGGCAGTGGCAGACTCTCTTTGGCTTCCCCATCACCCGACCACAGTTCGGACGTCGAATTTGTCGTCATCAAGGCCTCTAAACGAAGCATAGCGTAGGCCAAATTCGGATACCAGAGTACGAACTTCTCATTTCTGACCTAGCACTAAGCCTTAGGTCTTGGACCGCCCGGCTGAATTCCTTGTCATTCCGCGAACTGGAGGACCCTTATGGCCCGAATCGACGGGATTGCAGCCGATTTATTCCGTATTTCCATTTATGCGGCCCCTTCCAACCTGGTCAGCGTCTTGCGAGCCGAACTCGACGGAAGGGCAACGGGCGGGGAACCGTAACGTCAGGCCGCGGCCGGGCGTGCCTGGTGGCGCTGGCGGCGTAAGCCGGCCACCACCCTCTCCAGTTCAGTGCGGCTAAACGGCTTCCACAGCAGGTCGAAGGCGCCGGCTTCGAGAGCGTCGAGCCAGGTGTCGATTTCGGCGCAGCGGGTGTAGACCACGACCTCCGTGGCCGGAGCCACACGCCGTAAGTGGCGCAGCGTCGCTTGCCAGCCGGGCTGGCCCTCCAAGTCCATCAGGACGAGCGGGCAAGTGCCTTCCTGAGCGGCACGAACAGTTTGATCCGGATCGGTCATCGGTACCAAGGGGATTCCGAGTTCGCTTAGCCACGCGGACAGAACCTGGTAGTCTTCAGTCGAATGGGAGTAGAGCAAGGCAGGGCGTTTGGGGGACATCTCACGACTCCTGCCGATGAAGAGGGGAGCGCATCCGAGGCAGTTCCGCGGGAAGAAGCCTCTTCTCGGTAGAACTATGCTACACCCTAAGGGTTGGTGTGTCCAGGAAAAATTCGGCTGCCTGGAGGGATGACCAGGTTGGGCCGTATCGATCTGAATTAGAATCAGCAACTTCCAGCCTGACGGTAAGGCTAGCTTTCCATAAGAGCGCCTTATTCTAATGAGAAAATGATTTGCCTTGCCTAATAGCACGCTGGAAGCTAACCTGATGTGCCTGGGAGGAGTGTAGGCGTAGTGTCATACAATCCTCTACAAAACTCTATGAGCGAAGCGCAGTTTAGTCTCAACGGGCTGCCAGCCAAAGAGGGCCTGTATGATCCGGCCTTCGAGCACGACGCCTGCGGTATCGGCTTCGTCGCCAACGTAAACGGCCGCCGGGGACACGACATCATCGAGAAAGGCATCCAGGTGCTGCTAAACCTGGAGCACCGTGGCGCCTGCGGCTGCGACCCCGACACCGGCGACGGCGCCGGGCTGACGATCCAGATCCCCCACGAGTTCTACGAGCGTGAGTGCCGCCTGCTCGGCTATACGCTCCCCGAACCGGGCCACTACGGCGTGGGCATGCTGTTCCTGCACGTGGAGCATACCCAGCGCCTGCTGTGCGAGGGGATCATCGAGGGGATCGTGCGCGAGGAGGGCCAGCGTGTCCTCGGGTGGCGTGACGTGCCCGTGGACCCGAGCGCCCTCGGGTGGCTCGCCCGGACTACGGTGCCGTTCATCTGCCAGGTATTCATCGCCAAATCGAAGCGCACCAGCGAAGAAGCTTTCGAGCGCAAGCTCTATACCATCCGCAAGCGCGCTGAGAACGCCATCCGGCCGATGATCCTGGATGGCCGGGTTCGAAACTTTTACGCGACGAGTATGAGCGCCGTGACCGTGGTCTACAAAGGGCTCATGCTGGCCAAGCAGATCAAGGCCTTCTACAAGGACCTCAGTGACCGCCACGTGGTGAGCGCACTCGCGCTGGTGCACCAGCGCTTCTCGACCAACACCTTCCCGAGTTGGGAGCTGGCGCATCCTTTCCGCTACATCGCGCACAACGGTGAGATCAACACGCTCAAGGGCAACGTCAATTGGATGCACGCGCGGGAGAGCGTGCTGCGGTCGCCCTTGTTCAATGGCGACCTGGCGCGGACTTTCCCGATCGTCTCGCCGGGCGGCTCCGATTCAGCGAACTTCGACAACGCGCTCGAGCTGCTGCTCCAGGGGGGCCGCTGGCTGCCCCACGCCATGCTGATGCTCATTCCGGAAGCGTGGAGCACGCTGCCGCACATGAGCGCCGATCTCAAGGCCTTCTACGAATACCACGCCTCGCTGATGGAGCCCTGGGACGGCCCGGCGGCGATGGTCTTCACTGACGGGCGCCTGGTAGGCGCCATCCTCGACCGCAACGGCCTGCGGCCCTGCCGCTACACCGTCACGCACGATGGCTTCGTGGTGCTGGCCTCGGAAACGGGCGTGCTGCCCATTAAGCCCGAGGACGTGAAGCACAAAGACCGCCTGCAGCCTGGCCGCATGTTCCTGGTGGATACGGCCGAGGGCCGCATCATTGAAGACGGCGAGATCAAGGACCGGCTGGCCGAGCGGCGTCCCTACAAGAAGTGGCTCGAGGAAAACCTCGTCACCATCGAGAGTCTGCCTGAGCCGCCGCGCGTGCACGAACCCGATCACGAAACGATCCTCCAGCGGCAGAGGATGTTCGGCTACACCGACGAAGACCTGCGCATTGTGCTCGCACCGATGGCCACGGCGGGCGAGGAGCCGGTGGGCTCGATGGGCAACGACGCGGCACTGGCCTGCCTTTCCGACAAGCCGCGGATGCTGTTCGACTACTTCAAGCAGCTGTTCGCGCAGGTGACCAACCCGCCGATCGACCCGATCCGGGAAGAGCTGGTGATGTCGCTCGTGAGTTACATCGGCAAGGAAGGCAATATCCTCGATGAGACGCCGAAGAACTGCCACACGCTCAAGCTGTCGCATCCGATCCTAAGCAACCGGGACCTCGAGAAGCTGCGCCACGTCAAGCAGGGCGATTTCCTGGCCGTGACGCTGCCGGCCCTGTTCGAGGTGGCGGCCGGCGGCCCGGGTCTCGAGAAGGCGCTCGATGCTCTGTGCCAAAAGGCGAACGATGCCGCGCGGGGCGGCTACCCGGTCCTCATCCTCTCCGACCGCGGCGGGAACCAGGACCTCGCGCCGATCCCTTGCCTGCTGGCACTCTCGGCGGTGCACCATTACCTGATCCGCGAGAAGCTGCGCACGCAGGTGGCTCTGATCGTCGAGAGCGGCGAGCCCCGCGAGGTGATGCACTTCGCCCTGCTGATCGGCTATGGGGCGAGCGCCATCAATCCCTAC
>JBGPDC010000110.1:0-18215 GCA_041482115.1 Terriglobia bacterium
CGTATCGCCTTCCCAATGCCCGCGCGAATCGCCTAGCCATGTCTGGATGCTCGACGGCAGATGCGGACGCCCGTCGAGCGGAATCAGCCGTACGTCGTGAATCGTCTCCATCTGGATGGCCACGTCTTTCGCCGACTGCAAGATCTGGAAGTAGCTGTTATAGCCCGCTCCCAGCCGTGGCGAGCCGAACGTGATACAGCGCTCGCTCAGGGATCGATCCTCGGGGCCGGCCGCCCGGCCGAACCTCGCTGCGGCGGCGGCGCGCTGCTTCTGTTCAGCCTGTGGCGTCATGACCGGCAGCCGCCCGTCGGGCGGGTCCATAATCAGCGAAGTTCGATTATCAAATTCTCTCTCCACCGTCCAGACCGAGCTGTAGTCGCCGGTCTCGCCGTCCGTGCTTTTGAAACCCGCTTTAGTCCCGTTGACATTCGCCAGCACGGTCAGGAAAACGGTGTCGCCGAACGCGGCGTCTCCATCGCCGCTGAAGAGCTCGTCCCCTTTCTTCTTGAGCGCCGCCACTTCCTGTGCCGTCAGAAACGCGCGCCCCGCCAGTTCCTTGGGCCGCTCGAGCGGCGTGGCGGTGTTGTTGGCCCAGACGCCCTGCAGATCCGGCCGGCCGTTCGTGCGAGGCGCCTTCCAGGTCTTGGTCTCCGTCTTCGTGGGTCCTGCAGTGACCGACTGGACATTGGCTTGTCCTGGGGCTTGTCCTGGGAGCAGCGAGAGGACAACTGCTACCGCACCTATGAGAGTGAGATTTCGAAGATGCATCTCCGCCTCCATGTTGGTATCAAGTATATACCCCATTAAAGGTGATAGGGGGCACGAATCTTTACGAGACCGCCTACCGAACTTCTAGACAGATTTGCAGCGCGCCGCGAGGAGGCCGGTGGCCGCGGTGAGGTCGAGGTCCGCGACGAGCAAGCCTTCTTTACCGTAGGGCTGGTAGCTGAGGAGCGTCCCGTCGGGCCGCACCACGGCCGAAGTGGTCGGCGACCCGGCGCTGGCACAATTCACCGTTGCGAAATAGCAGGTGTTCTCGGCGGCGCGGCACAAGGCGGCTTTCTCGTGGAAGGAGTTCGCGGGATCGGCGAAAGTCGAGGGCTGGTAACTGCCGGGCTCGGCTTCGTGGAAATGCGGGTGGAACACGATCTGTGCGCCGTGGCGGACGGCCCAGCGAACCGTTTCCGGATAGCGCCAACCCTCATGGCAGATCGCGACACCAAAGGTCAGCGAACCGGTTTGGAAAACCCGTCTCCCCGAACCGGGCGTATAGGTACCCTCTTCAGAGGGGTCGATTTGGACTTTGTCCTGGAAGCCGGCGATGGTTCCGTCCCGATTGATGACCAGGGCGGTGGCTAACAGGGCGCCAGCGACGACGCGTTCGGTGCCGAGCACAACCGCAACGTTGGCCTTCGCGGCGGCGGCGGCAAGGGCGGACCAGGCGCGTTCGAGGAACGCCGGGTCGGGGGGCGGCGGCGCCTTCCCCAATCCTCGGTAGCCAGGAACAAAGCATTCCGGAAAGCAAACGAGGCCGGCGCGCGCGAGGGACGCTTGAGCGATGGCTTGTTGGGCCAGCGTGACCGACTGCTCGGGAGTCGCCGGGAAGCGGAGGTTGGCGAGGGCGATGCGAAACATGTTCACTTGGTAATCCCAATTTTAGCTTGCTGAGCGCCGGACATGCTTCTTGTCCAAAATCATCGTGGCTTCGTGGCCTCTAAGAGACCCGGGGCCTATAATCGTTCTAATCGTCGTCAACTTCAAGGCGAGTGCACACGCGCAAGAGAGGAATCTCAATGCCCCACGTTACTGTCGGGAGGGAAAACTCCGGCAACGTCGATCTCTACTATGAGGACCACGGCTCGGGTCAGCCGGTGGTCCTTATCCACGGATACTTGCTGAGCGGTGCTTCCTGGGAGAAGCAGGTCGCGGCGCTTCTGGCCGCGGGTCATCGCGTCATCACGTATGATCGCAGAGGATTCGGCAAGTCCAGCCAGCCCACGACCGGCTACAACTACGATACCTTCGCCGGGGACCTGCATAAACTCGTGACGCAACTTGAATTACGGGACTTTGCGCTGGTCGGTTTCTCGATGGGAGGCGGCGAAGTGGCGCGCTACATGGGGAAGTACGGATCGAAGGGCGTAAGGAAGGCGGTATTCATCGCGGCTGTCCCGCCGTTCCTGCTGAAAACGGCGGACAACCCGGAGGGCGTGGACGGCAGTGTCTTCGAGGGGATCGAGAAGGCCGTCGCCGCCGACCGGTACGCGTTCTTCACCGAGTTTCTCAAGAATTTCTACAACACGGATGTGCTGCTGGGCAAGCGCGTGAGCGAACAGACCGTCCAGGCTAGCTGGAACATCGCAGCCGGCTCCTCCGCCACAGCCAGTCTCGCTTGCGTCGCGACGTGGCACGAGGACTTCCGCCCGGACCTGGCCCGCGTCGACGTACCGACGCTGGTCATTCACGGCGATGCGGACCGTATCCTGCCTCTCGCTGCCTCGGGATCCCGGACCGCCAGGCTGATCAAAGGGGCCCGCTTAGTGGTGGTAAAGGACGGGCCCCACGGCGTAATTTGGACCCATGCGGACCAGGTGAATCCGGAGTTGATGAACTTCCTGGGGGAGGGCGCCGGGAAGCAGGCAGGCTCGTCGCGCCGAAGCGAAGTAGTGGCCTAGAGAACGATTCGTAAGTTTGACTTCACGGGGGCGCCGTCTCAGATCGGCACCCCAACTTTAGTACGTTCCCTGTTCGCCAACGTATCCGGAGAAGACCGCTCCCTCACGGTCGCGGCTCTGTTACGGCGCGGCGCGCTTTTGCGAAATTGCGCGTTTGCGAAATAGTGTACTGAGCTTGCAGGCCGCCCGACTCAGGCCGTGGCCGCTACCTTGTGACCGAGCGGGGCGATGTTCTTCTCCCAGTCCGCTCGCTTCTCGGCGCGGCGCTGCAGCACATAGTGCTTCGCTTCTTCAAACGTGTGGAAGCGATGCTGGCCCTTGAGGATGTTGCAGGTGCGGCACGCCGCCACCAGGTTGGCGGGGTCCTTTTTGCCATGGGCCGCCCGGGGCATGACGAAATCGACAGTCATCACCAGGGCGTTATCCATGCTCGCAGCGCCATCGAGGCCGCAATACTGGCAGCGGAACTTGTCCCGCACCAGGATCTTCATGCCTTCTTCACGGGTCAGCGGCTTGGCACGGCGGCGGATGGCGTGGACGATCTTGTGAATCGGCATAGATCACCTCCGCAACGGATGAGATTTCCGGCTTTAGTATGCGCTTGTAAGGGGCCGCCTGCCAAGGTTTTTATCGGGGAGGGGCCAAATCCGCCGGACTGACCGGTACACCTTTCAGGAACGCCACCAGGTCAAGCAGTTGCTTTCGGCTCAGCGTTTGGCCGTAATCGCCGGGCATGGGGGACTTCTTTTCCGGGGTGGTGGAGGCGATCTGGTCCTTGTAGATGGTGCGCAGGACCGGTGGGAGGCTCCGCAGATCGTAGATCCGGAGGAGGTCCCGGGTCTCTTGCCGCGGCATTCCCATTACGTTTTCCCCGGTCTTGGTCACGACGGTTACGGGCTGCGCTGCGAGGCGAGCATCCGGGTCCAGAATGTCTTGCAGGATCTCGGCGGGCGGACGTTTCGAGACGGCGGTCAGGTCCGGGCCCACCGGAGTGCCGCGGCCGCCGTACTGGTGACAGATCGAGCAGTGCCGGGCGCTCGAGGCGTCGAAGAAGAGGGCGCGGCCGGCCTCCGGGTCACCGTTGTTGGGGTCGGCTGGCTTGGTGGGGACGGCCGGCTCGGACGGGGGCGCGGGGATCGGCGGTGGGGATGCGCCGGACCCCAACGTGAGGACGTAGGCGATGACGGACCAGATCTGATCGTCGCTCAACTGGTCCTTGAAGGAGGGCATGAGGCGGTTGGAGGAGCCTTCCTGGACGAGCTTGAAGACGGCGGCAGGGTCCCACTTGCGCCCGGCGAGGTGCGGGGCGCGGCCTCCCTGGCCGCCCGTTCCGTGGCAGAAATAGATGCCACAAGTTGCGGAGAAAGTCTTTTGTCCTCTGGCAATTACGGCTGGATCATCGAGCTTCACCTGAGGCGTTTGCGCCGCCAGAATCCCGGCGCAGAGGGGGCCCATCCAACACCGCATCAGTTCTCCGGCAGGGCGAAGACGAAGACTGCCGAGCCGGGGCGGAAGTTCTCGGTCTCGGGCCAGAGCTGGGGCATCAGGCCGGCGAGCGCCGACCCCCAACCGGTGGGCGTGGCAATGTACTGGCGTCCCTTGACGCCGTAGCTGATCGGCGAGCCCCGGTTGCCGGAGCCGGTCATGAAACCCCACAACTCCTTGCCGGTGTCGGCGTCGAGAGCGAAGAACTTGCCCTCGGCGTCGCCGGTGAACATCAACCCGCCAGCCGTGACCAACTGGGAGGCCAGCAGCGGGTATTTCGACTTGTACATCCAGTGAACTCTGCCGGTGATGGGGTCGTAGGCTCCGAGGTGTCCGCCGGGCGGACCGAGGGGGGGCGGCTTCATCTTGAACTCGCCTCCAAAAGCCGCCTGGCCCTCCTTGGGCGTTTCCTGGCGGGAGATCATCTCCATGCACCACTCGAGACCGGTGGTGAAGAACCAGCCGTTCTTGGGGTTGAAGGCCGCATGGTTCCAGCTTCGGCCGCCGGCGATCGCGGGGCAGATGAGGGTAGGAGTCTCGGGAGCCGGCTCGTTGCGGCCGAGGAGGTTGCCCTCTTTGTCGATGCCCTTGATGAAGTTGTAGTTCTCAATCGCCGGCCAGGCCGAGATGAAGTTGCCGTTGGTGCGGTCGAGGACCCAGGTGAAGCCGCTCTTGCTGACGTTGACGAGCAGCTTGCGTGGCCGGCCCTGATAGTTGACGTCGATCAGGACGTTCTCGTAGGCGGTGTCGAAGTCCCAAACGTCGTTGGGGATCTGCTGGTTATACCACTTGAGCTTGCCGGTGTCGGCGTCGAGAGCGACGATGGAGTCGGTGTAGAGATTCTTGCCCTTGCGGTTCTGGCCGTAGAAGTCCGCCGCGGGGTTGCCGATCGACCAGTAGACGAGGTTCAAGTCCGGGTCGAAGGAGCCGGTGGTCCAGGCCGACCCGCCACCGTACTTCCAACTGTCGCCCGACCAGGTCTCGTTACCCGGCTCACCGGGGCCGGGGATGGTCCAGAAACGCCAGGCTTGCCGGCCGGTCTTGAGGTCGAAGGCATTGATGTAGCCGCGGTGGAAGGCGTCTCCGCCGGTGACGCCGGCGAGGACCTTGTCTTTGACCACCAGGGGCGCGCCCGTGATATTGCAGCCGCACTGCTCGGGGTCTTCCACCTCGACGTTCCACACCTCGCGGCCGGTTTTGGCGTCGATGGCGAGCATGTGATTGTCGATGGTGCCCATGAAGACCAGTCCATTCGCGAGAGCGACTCCCCGGTTCCAGGGTGAATAGAGGGCTGCTACCTTTTTCGGCTTCTCGTAGTTGTATTGCCAGAGGCGGCGGCCGGTAACGGCGTCGAGCGCGAAGATGCGGTTCCACGCGGTGCTGAGGTACATGACGCCGTCGGCCACGAGGGGCGTCGTCTGGAGGCCGCCCTCGACGTCGCCGGTCTGGAAGGCCCAGACCGGAACCAGCCGCCGGACGTTCGACTTGGTGATCTGGTCGAGCGGGCTATAACGCTGGCCGTTGTAGGTCCGGTAATAGCTGAGCCAGTTGTGGGGCTCCTTGTCGGCGTTGAGCAGGCGCTGATAGGTGACTTCCTGGGCCGCGAGCGTCCCGGCCAGCGGCGTCCCGATCAGCAACAGCGCGGGCACGAGCAGTTTCCTCATGCGTTCCTCCTGAGATCCTCGACCTGGCGGCAGATGTCCCCCAGGGCGCCGAGCAAGATTCTCGAATCGACTCCGTAGGCCAGGTACCGCACGCCGGCTTCGATCCACATCTTGGCGTGCTCGGGGTTGTTGGCGTAAGAGCCCAGCACCACGCCGTGCCGGTTGGCCAGCTCGCCTACGTCGCGCACGGCCCGGCGGACGCGCGGATCGGCAATCTGCCCGGGAATGCCCAGGGTCATCGACAGGTCGTAGGGACCGACAAAAGCCACGTCCACGCCGGGCACGGCGAGAATCTGCTCGGCGGACGACACGGCCGCCTGTCCTTCGAGGTGCAGCACGACCAGCGTGTCTTCGTCGCCGGCCTTTTTGAATTCCTCGATGGAGTCGGCCCCGTAGGAAGCGCCGCGCACAAAGGGATTGAAGCCGCGTTCACCGGCGGGAGGGTAGCGGGTGGCGCGCACCGCCGCCTCGGCTTCGGCGCGGGTGGCGATCTGCGGAATGTGCAGTCCGACGGCGCCGAGGTCGAGCGCTTCGAGGATAGGCCCGGGGGCGCTCGAGCGGACGCGCACCAGCGGCGCGATGTCGCTCGATCCCGAGGCGCGAATCATGGCCGCGACGGTTTGGGGATTGAGCGCGCCATGCTCGCAGTCGATGACGGCGAAATCCATACCAGCCGCGCCGAGGATCTCGATGACCTCGGGCGCGGCGATTTCGACGAACGGTCCGAGCAGGAAGCCTTTCTCCCGCAGGCGCCGTTTGGCGCTATTCCGTTTGAGGATCACTTTTTCTGTGGCGGCGGCTCCGCTTTCTTGGCGGGAAACACCAGGTCTTCCTTGTGCTTATAGTCCTTGAGGCCGCAATACTGGACCGTCTTATAGCCATGCTTCTGAAGAATCTCTGCCGCACGGGCAGCTCGTCCGCCGCCGTTTCAAGCGGTGACGATGAAGCGGTCCTTGGGAATCTCGCTGAGCCGGGCCTCGACCTGCCCGACGGGGATGTTGACGTATCCCTTGAGGCTGCCGAGTTCCTCGATTTCCTGGGGCTCGCGGACGTCGAGGAAGAACAGGTCGGGCTGCTTCTGGTCGACGCGCTTCTTGAGGTCGTCGAGGTCGATGCGGGCGGGCTTGGGTTCCTGGGCCAGGAGTGCCGCCCCGGCGGGGAGCAGCAGGGTGCTGGTCAGCCAGGTGCGGCGGGTTGAGTCTTTAGGCATGCGTCTACCTCCTCGAAGCTGAAAGATCATGATAGCTGACCCTAGCTTGCCCGAGCAGCATTGACGCTCCAGCCTTGATGTGACACAATGGTGTCACATGAAGCGCGCGACTATCCGAGAGTTGCACATGAAAACCGGCGCGGTCGTTCGGGAAGCCGAGGAGGGTAGCGTGGTCACGATTCTGAGGCGCGGCGTGCCCGTGGCCGAGCTGCGGCCGCTGCGGCCCAAAGCACGTTCGGCGGGTTTCACCGCCGAGCATTGGGAGTTCGTCCGCCACTTCCCGAGAGTCCCCGACAGCGGCCGCTGGCTCGAGAAGAACCGGTAGTGAGTCTGTATCTGGATTCGGCGTACCTCGCCAAGTGTTACCTCGAAGAACCCGATGCCCGCCGGGTTCGGGCTCTCGTCGAGCGGGAAACCGAATTGTATTCCTCGGCCTGGTCCCGGGTGGAAATGGCCTGCATCTTTCACCGCAACGTCCGCGAGAGGCGTTTGAGCAAAGAGCAGGCGCTGTTGCTGCAGGATCGGTTTCGCACCCACGTTGAGGAAGGACTTTGGATCCTGCTGCCCGTAACGGAGGCGCTACTCGGGCAGGCGGAGACCGCCATCCGGAATCTCGCGCCGCAGGTCTTTCTGCGGGCTGGCGACGCGATCCACCTGATCACGGCGCGCGACGCGGGCCAGACCGAGATCTGGAGTAACGACCGGCACTTACTGAAAGCGGCCCCGTTTTTCGGGTTGCGGGGAAGAACCGCCTAGGCCCAGGCGCGGACGTCACGGCGGCAGCCCCATGCGCCGTAGCAGGCTCTGAAACCGCGGGGCGTCGTGCAGGCCGTCAAAACGGGGGTCGACCTTGAGCCAAGCCACCCAGGCGTGACGTTCCTCGTAGGCCTTTTTCAACCCTTCGAGCGCCTGCCGTTTGTCGCCAAGGCCGGCGTAGATGACAGCTATGTCGTAGCGAGATATATACCATCTCTTAGACGGCTCGCGTAATTCGGTCAGCGTCCTTTGCGCCTGGGCTCCGTTACGGAGATCCGCAAGACTAGTTGCGACGGGCGCTGCGCTCTCCCTAGCCTCCATGTCGCTATGGTAGGTCACGCGGCGGAAGCGATGGTGACGAGTTCTTCCGCTCCTGCGGCGTCGAACGCTTCCGGCCGGCAGGTCTGCTCCGCCATCTACGGTGGGAGCGATCATCGCGTCCCGTGCACCACGACGACTTTCAGACCCACCGGCTCGAGCCTCCGGAAATCCACGGGATTGGCGGTGGCCAGCGTCGCACCGGCTCGGAGCGCGATGGCTGCGATCATGCAGTCCACCACCGAACCCTGTCGCCGGCCGCCCACGTTAAACAAGCGGGCCGCCAGGTTCGCATCGTCGCCAGCAAAAGCGACCGGCTCGCCCACTACGTGGTGGGCCAGAGCCACGTGTCGCGCTTCTGCCGGGCCGCTCAGGAACTCAGTCCAACTGATGGCGCTGATCGCAATCGGCGTCTGGCTCTGGAGCCACTCCCGGAGCAGCCTGTCTTCCCCGGAGTCTCGTACCAACGCGCGAATCAGAAAGCTAGTATCCAGGTGGATCAAGAGCGGCGCCCCTCCAGCCGTCTGGCAGAGGCCTGCCGCTCGCTCCGTACCCGCCGCTGCCACACCCGTGCTCCGCCCGCGCTTAGTGCCACCGACCGCTGCAATTCGGTCAGCGCTGCCAGCGCCTCCGTCCCCTGGGCGGAGGGTTGCCTCGCCGCCGCTCGAATTGCCCGGCGTAAGGCCTCTGACTTCGATACGCCCCACCGCTGCGCCATATTTTCAAGTGCTTTCACCGTACCCGCATCCAGGGCGTAGGTGGTCCGGATCGTCGTTATGGCCATACTTCATAATAAGAACGCTTCAGCGGGAAAAGCAACCGCCGGCTTCCGGCGCTCTCTGACGTAGCAGTAGGATCGGTAGTTTGGCTCTGTCCGGAGTTGGTCCGGCGTGCTCCGCTACCGCCCGTTGGGGCCGCGCCGTTGCCAGGACTGAATGAGCTTGTTCAGCATCTCTTCCGTCCGGTGGAGCCGCGTGTCTGCCCGATCCTGCCGGGCATCCGCACGGTCCTGCCGCAACTCCGCACGGTCCTGCCGCGCTTCGGCACGCTGCTGGCTGTCGATCAGCGCGCGTATCGCGTAGCGGTTCTCTTCCTGGTATTGCACCAGCAGTTTCATCCCCTGCTGGACGAGCTTGGCGATAGCGTCGATGCGCCGCTCGACTCGATCCATACGTTTTTCGAGCTCCATGTCTGGCTCGCACCATTGTATCTTGAGGCGGGTGCGAATCCCCACCCCGGCCCGCTCAGGCTGCTGATATACTACGCGATTGTAAAGAACCCCCTTTTATGGCCACCTCGCAGGTCGGAGACATCGGGCCGCCCGGCGCCGCGCCGCGCTCGGCCCTGGACACTTTCCTCGCCGTCGCCGCCCCCAACGCCACGGTCTTCGTCGCCAGCTTGTGCATCATGGCCGTGGAACTTGTCGCCGGACGGATGATCGCCCGCCACGTCGGCAGTTCGCTTTACACCTGGACCGCGGTGATCGGCGTGGTGCTCGGCGGCATCTGCATCGGCAACTGGATCGGCGGGCGCCTGGCCGACAAGAGTCCGCCCAAGGAAGTGCTGGGCATGCTGTTCTCGCTCGCCTCGGTCACCTGCCTGTCGCTGCCCGGCCTCAACAAGATCGTCGGCACCTGGCCCTTCCTGTGGCACCAGGAATGGGCAGTGCGGATCTTCTCCCAGGTTTTCCTGGTCTTCTTCCTGCCCTCCACCTTGCTCGGCTGCATCGGACCCGTGGGCGCCAAGATGGCGCTCGATCTCGGCCGCAAGGTCGGACGCACGGTCGGCAGCGTTTACGCCTGGGGGGCGCTCGGCAGCATCGTCGGCACCTACCTGACCGGCTTCTACCTGATCGCCAAGATCGGCACGATAGCCGTGCTGATATCGGTCGCGGCAGGTCTCGCGCTGATCGCCATCTTGTTCAACACCAGGCAGCTTTTCCCGTATCTGTGGGGCGGGGCGACGCTCTGTTTTTTGTGGGCCACGATGGGGCCCTGGCCCTGGGCCC
Source organism: Terriglobia bacterium (assembly GCA_041482115.1). Classification (GTDB taxonomy): domain Bacteria; phylum Acidobacteriota; class Terriglobia; order Bryobacterales; family JACQDG01; genus JBGPDC01. The sequence goes on from JBGPDC010000110.1 coordinate 10,117, forward strand.
AGCGGCTCGGCGCCCGCCTCGGCGTGCAGCCCGAGGCCTTCGCCAATGTCCTCTACGTGGACGAGAGCCAGTACTCCTACATCCAGATCGAGCAAGAGAGCGACCCACCCAGTATGCGGACCCTGTCGCTCGATCACCTGATCCACGCCTATATTGTGCTGGACGATCCGGACAGCCTGCAATACGACTACGAGAAGCTTTACGCCTCCATCACCGAGACGGCCGCCGCCGGCCGGAAGGACTTGAACGCTATGTTCATCGGCGGGGGCGGGTTTGTGTTCCCGCGCTACGTGCTCTCGAAGTGGCCCCAGAGCCATGTGCAGGTGGCGGAGATCGATCCGCGGGTCACCAAGGCCGATTTCGAGGCCTTCGGCCTGCGTCTCGATACGCCCATCGAGATCCACCACCTGGACGCCCGCAACCACGTGGACGACCTGGTGCGCCGCAAGCGCCGGGGCGAGCGCGTGCCGCCTCTCGATGTGATTTACGGCGACGCCTTCAACCACTACGCGGTGCCGTATCACCTGACGACCAAGGAATTCAACCTCAAGCTCCGCGAGCTGATGGGCCCGAATGGCGTTTACATGATTAACGTCATCGACATCTACGAGTCGGGCCTGTTCCTCGGAGCCATTTTGAACACTTTCCAGGAAACCTTCCCGCACGTCTACGCCTTCTCGACGATCGACAAGGGCCCGAGCAAAGACGCCGACCGGCGCGATACCTTTGTCGTCGTGGGCAGCATACAGCCGCTCGAGGGTGGAGGGCTCAAGCCCGGCATCGCGGGCGCCACGCTGCAGCCCGAGCACATGGAAGAGTTGAAGCGCAAGTCACACGGCGCGGTGCTGACCGACGACTACGCCCCGGTGGAGCAGATGCTCGAGCCGGTGGTGCGCCGGGCGGACAAGGAAGGCTAACGCCCCAGGGGTTTTATGGACATCTCTCCGACCGATACCTTGCAGAACGCTCCGGCGCCGCCCTCCGCGCCGCGGGCCGGTTTCGGAGCTCTGGTCGTCCCGTACGCTGTGGCCTTCGTATCAAGCATGGGCATCATGGTAGTGGAGCTGGTGGCCGGACGCCTGATCGCGCGCTACGTGGGCAGCTCGCTTTACACCTGGACCTCCATCATCGGCGTGGTGCTGGCCGGAATCGCGATTGGCAACTGGATCGGCGGACGCCTGGCCGACCGCTATCCGCCGGTGAACTCGCTGGGCGTGAGCTTCGCGATCGCCTCGCTCGCCTGCTTCCTGCTGCCGCTGCTCAACTCCACGATCGGCGAGTGGAACACCCAGTGGGACGTGAGCTGGGGCACCCGCATCGCCGTGCACGTATTTCTGGTGTTCCTGCTGCCCGCGACGATGCTCGGCTGCATCGGTCCGCAAGCGGCGAAGATGGCGCTCGATCTCGGCCGGCGGGTTGGCCACACGCTGGGCAACGTCTACGCCTGGGGCGCCTTCGGCAGCATCGTCGGAACGTTCCTCACCGGCTTCTTCCTGCTGGGCCGCATGGGCGTCACCGCGATGATCACCACCGTGGGCTGCACCATGGCGACGGTGGCGGCGCTGTTCGGGGTGCGGTACCTGATGGTTCGAGGCCGGGCCACGGAAGGCGCGGCGGAGTGGGCGCCGAACGCGGAGAACCCGCCCGCGTAAGGGGCGGGGGCGGGTGCAACCGAAAGGGGACGTCATGAACTTCCGAAGGCTGGCTCTCGCTGGCGGCGCGGCCCTGTCGATCCTCAGCGTGGCCGTCGCTCAGGACCGGATGCCGCCGATCCCGCCGGACCAAATGACCGAGGCTCAAAAGAAGGCCGCCGAGGAGATTGTGGCGGGGCCGCGGGGCGAGGTGCGAGGACCTTACGTCCCGCTGCTGCGCAGTCCGGAGCTGGCGAGACGCCTGCAAAGGACCGGAGAGTACCTGCGCTTCGAGGGCGGCTTGGAAGGCCGGCAAAGAGAGATGATGATCCTGCTGGCGGCCCGGCTTTGGACCCAACAATACGAATTCAGCGCGCACCAGGCGCTCGCGCTGAAGGCCGGTTTGAAGCCGAACATCATTGCCGCGATCGCGGAGGGGCGCCGCCCGGAAGGGATGGCGGAGGACGAAGAGATCATTTACAGCTTGAGCACCGAACTGAACGGGAACCGGAGCGTGAGCGACGCGACCTATGGCCGGGCCGTCAAGAAATTCGGTGAGCAGCGTCTGATCGACCTCGTCTGCCTGAACGGCTACTACGGGATGATGGCGATGGTCATGAACGTGGCGCGTACGCCGCTGCCGGCCGGGACGGCCCCACCACTGGCTTCTTTTCCCCGGTAGCGGCTGGTGTGCTCCTCGCCCACGTCGTTGAAACTTCCCGGCGCGTAACGGAAACCTCGAAGCGCCTGGAGAAGATCGACCTGCTCGCTACGCTGCTGCGGCAGCTGGACCCGGAAGAGATCGAGATCGTCGTCGCGTTCCTTTCGGGAGCCGTCCGGCAGGGACGCGTCGGCGTTGGCTACGCCACCCTGCGGAACGCCGCCGCACGGCCGGCTGACACCGCCAGTCTCGAAATCCACGACGTCGACCGGATCCTTTCCGCCTTCGGGGCTTCGCAAGGTCCCGGCTCGGAACGGCGGAAGCGCGACTTGCTGCAATCGCTTTTCGCCCGCTCGACCGCCGCCGAGCAACGCTTCCTCACCGGACTCCTGGCGGGCGAACTGCGGCAAGGCGCGCTCGAGGGAGTCATGCTCGAGGCGCTCGCGAAGGCGTCCGGCGTCGGAGTGGACCGCGTCCGGCGCGCCGTCATGATGGCAGGTGAGACCGGGACCGTCGCGCGAGGCGTCCTTACCTCCGGCGCCGACGCACTTGGGCAGTTCGAGGTCCAACTGTTCCGGCCCGTCCAGCCCATGCTCGCCCAGACGGCCGAAGATGCTGCCGCCGCCCTCGGCGACCTGGGCGAAGCCGCCCTCGAATACAAACTGGATGGCGCCCGCGTGCAGGTGCACCGCTCGGGTGACGAGGTCGTCGTTTTCTCACGCGCCCTGAACAACGTGACGGGCGCCGTTCCGGAGATCGTGGAAAGCGTGCGGGCTCTGCCGGGCCAGGACCTGATCCTGGACGGCGAAGTGTTGAGCCTCACGCCCGAGGGCCGCCCCCGGCCTTTTCAGGTCACAATGCGCCGGTTCGGTCGCAAGCGCGACGTTGACCGCCTGCGCGCTGAGCTGCCCCTGACGCCCTTCTGGTTTGACCTGCTGTATCTCGATGGCCAGTCCCTGATGGACGAGTCGCAGGCGCGCCGCTTCCAGACGCTGGCCGGGTTGTCGCCGCCCGGGTCGTTAATCCCAAATGCGCGCACCGCCGATCCCGGGCGCGCCGCGGATTTCTTCGAAGAAGCTCTCGCGCGCGGACACGAGGGCATTATGGCTAAGGCGACTGAAGCCGCCTATGCGGCTGGGGCTCGCGGTGCGGGGTGGCTCAAGGTCAAGAAGCCGCGCAGCCTCGACCTCGTAATCCTGGCGGCGGAATGGGGCAGCGGCCGGCGCAAGGGCTGGCTCAGCAACCTGCACCTGGGCGCCCGCGATACCGCCAAAGGCGGCTTTGCCATGCTCGGGAAAACCTTCAAGGGACTAACCGACGAGATGCTCGCCTGGCAGACCGAGCAGCTACTCAAAATCGAGATTGCCCGCGACGAATACACGGTCTACGTCGAGCCGAAAATCGTCGTCGAGATCGCGTTCAACGAGATCCAGGTCAGTCCCCGGTATGCGAGCGGACTGGCGCTACGCTTTGCGCGGGTGAAGAGTTACCGGCCGGACAAATCCGCGGCCGATGCCGACACCTTCCAGACGGTGCAGGAGCTAGCGTGCTGATTCCAGTCTTGTAGGGCGGACGCCCTCGGCCGCGCCGGACCCCCTGGTGCGGCAGTTGAACCATACGGCAGAGTTCCTGGGGCGCAGCATGGTCGCGTGTCCGAAGAGGCCGACGAGGGCGTCGGCCGCGGGCGAGGGCGCCCGCCCCACGACGGCTATCCGGCCTTCAGGACCCGCCGGCCCAGGAACTCCGCCTGCGCCCCCAGCTCTTCCTCGATCCGCAGCAACTGGTTGTACTTGGCAATCCGGTCGGTGCGGCTGGCGGAGCCGGTCTTGATTTGCCCGGCGCCGGTGGCCACCGCGAGGTCGGCGATGAAGGCGTCTTCGGTTTCGCCCGAGCGGTGGGAGACCACGGCGGTGTAGCCGGCGCGCGCCGCGAGTTCCATAGTCTCGAGCGTCTCCGAGAGCGAGCCGATCTGGTTCACCTTCACGAGAATCGAGTTGGCCACGCCGCGCTCGATGCCCATCGCCAGGCGCTCGGTGTTGGTAACGAACAGGTCATCGCCGACGAGCTGCACCTTCGCTCCCAGCTCGACCGTCAGGGCGCGCCAGCCTTCCCAGTCGTCCTCGGCCATGCCGTCTTCAATAGAGACGATCGGATATTGCCGCACCCAGCCGGCCCAGAACTTCACCATATCGTCGCTGCTGTGGACACTCTTGTCCGACTTCTTGAAGACGTACTTCCCCTTCTCAAAGAATTCGCTCGAGGCGGGATCGAGCGCGATCCCGATCTGCTCGCCGGGCTTATAGCCTGCCGCCGTGATGGCCTCGAGGAGCACCTCTACGGCCTCCACGTTCGATTTCAGGTTCGGAGCGAAGCCGCCCTCGTCGCCGACGGCGGTCGAGTAGCCGCGCTTTTTCAGGACTTTCTTGAGCGCGTGGAAAGTCTCGACACCCATTCGCAGGGATTCGGAGAAGCTGCGGGCGCCGTAGGGCATCACCATGAATTCCTGCAGGTCCACGGAGTTGTCGGCATGCGCCCCGCCGTTGAGCACGTTCATCATCGGCACCGGTAGCAGCCGCGCCCCCACGCCTCCGAGATAGCGGTAAAGCGGCAGTCCCAGTTGCGCGGCGACCGCGCGCGCGGCCGCCATCGAGACGGCCAGGATGGCGTTCGCGCCCAGGCGCGATTTGTTCTTCGTGCCGTCGAGGTCGAGCATCACGCGATCGAGACCGAACTGGTCGGCGGCGTCGCGGCCCGCGAGCGCCTTCCGCAACTCCCCGTTGATATGCTCCACCGCCCGGCGGACGCCTTTACCGAGATACCGCCCGGCCTCGCCGTCGCGTAATTCTACGGCTTCATGCTCGCCGGTCGAAGCGCCGGAGGGTACCGCCGCCCGGCCGCGGGCGCCGCCCGCCAGCACCACGTCGGCTTCCACGGTCGGGTTGCCGCGCGAATCGAGGATTTCCCTGCCCTGCACCTGTTCAATTTTGGTCAATGAATTTACCCTTGTGCGATTTGAACCGCAACGTGCGCCTGCGCCCGATGGCGATCGACCATGTCCCGGTCCACCACCACCACGCCTCCCTCGGTGACGACGTAGCCGTTGGCGCGGTCCTGTTCGAGGTCAAGGCCGATCTCGCTGTGCTCGGGCAGCGTGACGTCGTGATTGACAATCGCGCGGCGGAGGCGGCTGTGACGGCCGACGGTGACGTGGGGCAGCAGGATGGAATGCTCGACCTCGCTGAAACTGTTGACGCGCACACCGGGAGAGAGCACGCTGCTCATCACGCGGCCACCCGAGATAATGCAGCCGTGCGAGACGATGGAGTCCACCGCCACGCCGATGCGGCGGCCTTCGTCGGCGAAGACAAACTTGGCCGGCGGGTACTGCTGCATAAAGGTGCGGATGGGCCAAGCCTGGTCGTAAAGGTTGAAGACGGGACTCACCGAGACGAGGTCCATGTGGGCCTCGTAGTAAGCGTCGAGCGTCCCCACGTCGCGCCAGTAGCGCACGTCCTTCCCGTTTTCGTCGAGAAAGTCGTGCGCCACCACGCGGACCTCGCCCGCCAGGCGCGGCAGTAGGTCCCTGCCGAAATCGTGGCTGGAGGCCGGGTCGGCCGCGTCACACCGCAGCGCTTCGACCAGCACGTCGGTATTGAACAGGTAGACGCCCATCGAGGCGCTGCACATGGCGGGGTTGAAGCAGGACGGGGCGGGATGGTCGTGCTGGGGCTTTTCCTCGAAGCCTCGCACGCGGTACCCGTCGCCGATTTCGGTGATGCCGAACCGGGGGGCCTCCGCCGGGGGCACCTGAATGGTGGCGAGCGTTACGTCGGCGCGGTGGTCGTGGTGCCACTCGACCATCTGCGAGTAGTCCATCTTGTAGACGTGGTCACCCGCCAGGATCAGCGTCAGCGGCCTCGCCTCGTCGAGAACGCTCTCGAGGTTCTGGTATACGGCATCGGCGGTGCCCTGGTACCAGGTGTCGTGTACGCCCTTCATCGGACTCAAGATATCGATGAACTCTCCCAATTCGGGGGAAAGGATGTTCCACCCCTGGCGGATATGGCGGTGCAGGCTCAACGACTTATACTGGGTCAGAACGTAAAGGTGGCGCAGCCCGGAATTGATGCAGTTGGAAAGTGTAATGTCAATTATGCTGTAGCTGCCGCCGAAGGAGACGTGGGGCTTCGCGCGGTTCCGGGTGAGCGGCCAGAGGCGTTCGCCACTGCCCCCGGCCAGCAGCATGGTGAGAACTTCGTTCATAGCGGACTGCGAATTTTCATTTATAGCAGATCGGGCGGGCCACGGCACTCCAAGCGCAAGCCCCTCAAAACCAATGGCAAACCTCCGGGAAGTAGGTTACAATCGGGTTTGCCTTTACCCTTGCTGAGAGGTTGAGGCGTGTCGGAATTTGACACGACAGGGAGGTGGAATTTTTGGCTGAAGTCAGGCTGCAAGAGGGCGAGTCGCTCGAAAACGCCCTGCGGCGCTTCAAGCGTAAGGTGCAGCAAGAGGACATTATCAAGGAAGTTAAGCGCCACTCGTATTACTTAAAGCCAGGGGAAAAAAAGCGTCTCAAACAGGCGCTGGCGCGCAAGCGAAATCGCAAAAAGTCTCGCCGGGATGCCGAATAGCCCAGCTATACGCTCCACCGAAGGTCAGGCCTTTTAGAAAGGGCGGCAAACCCAATTTGGGCAGGCGAGCCGGGGGATAGGAGAGGCCGCGAGGCCTCCACTGCTCTCCGGGTCCATCGGCAGGTGACAGATGTCAGAGTTTGTGGACCGGGTCCTCAAGTGCATGGACTGTGGGGCCGAGTTCATTTTCACGGCGGGTGAGCAACTTTTCTTTCACGACAAGAACTTTCGGAACGAACCCAAGCGCTGCAAGGCCTGCAAGTCTCAGCGCGGTCAGGGTCGTCGGGGATCGGGCAAGACGGAGACCACCGCCGTCTGCTCACAATGCGGCAAACAGACCACGGTGCCCTTTAAACCGACGCAAGGGCGTCCGGTGTTCTGCAGGGAGTGCTTTTTGCAGCGTCAGGGGATGGCTGCAACCAATTCCAGGTAGCGCTACCGCAACCATACTGGCAGCCTCGGGGCGGGGCGCAAGGGACGGTCACGCGTGACCGCAGAGAAGTTCTATGTCCAGAACTTCGGCTGCCGCGCGACGCAGGCGGACGGGGCGGCGATCGAGTCCGCGCTCCGCGCCCGGGGCCTGACCCGGGCTGACAACCGGGCGGCGGCCGACGTGGTAGTGGTGAATACCTGCACCGTCACCGCCTCGGCCGAGGAGGACGCCCGCCAGTTAATCCGCCGCACCCACCGCGAGAATCCGGCGGCCCAGATCCTGGTCACCGGCTGCTACGCCCAGCGGGCACCCGGCGAGCTGGCCGTGCTGCCCGGCGTGTCATGGGTAGTGGGCAACTCGCACCAACTGCAATTACCGGATCTCGTGCCGATCGGTCCCGCGGCGCGCGAGGCCGTTCCCTTTCACGGCCAGATCCTGGTGGGCGACATCCTGGCCCACACCGCCTTCCTCTCCGCGCCGCTGCCGGATTCGGGGCAGCACCACACCCGCCCCAACCTGAAGATCCAGGAGGGCTGCCACAACCACTGCTCGTTCTGCGTGATCCCGTCGGTGCGCGGGCCGAGCCGCAGCGCGCCGGCGGAGCGCGTGCTCGACGAGGTTCGGGCGCTGGCCGCGCGTTACCGGGAGGTCGTCCTGACCGGCATCAACCTGGGGCGCTGGGGACGGGATCTGCCCGGCCGGCCGCGGCTCGCCGGCCTGCTGCGGCGGCTGCTCGCCGA
>JBGPDC010000111.1:0-18197 GCA_041482115.1 Terriglobia bacterium
AGATTCCTTTTTTAGCGTCGCTGATCTCACCGCCGCCATCGAGGATTTCCTAGCTGCTTGGAACGCAAGCCCCAAGCCCTTTGTCTGGACTGCCACCGTCGACTCGATCCTCGCCAAGCTCGCCAGATGCCGTCAAACTCTCGAACAGATCCAACCTGGCTGTACTGTTCCCAAAACCCGCAAACGAAAGTCCAGCTAATTCGTGGACACTACACTAGCTTCCCGACGGGGCGAGGGCTCCGGGAACCAGCCCCGCCTCTCCGAAACGCACCATGACCGGCAAAACTCTCGCCCACTACCCGGTGCTGGAGAAGCTCGGTCAGGGTGGCATGGGTGCGGTCTACCGCGCCCGCGACACCAAGCTCGGCCGCGACGTCGCCCTCAAGTTCCTTCCCGAAGAATTTGCCCGCGATCCCGAGCGCCTGGCTCGCTTCGAGCGGGAGGCCCGGGTGCTGGCTTCGCTGAATCATCCCAACATCGCGACCATTCACGGCTTCGAGCAGGTGGACGGTGTCTGGTTCCTGGTGCTGGAGTACGTTCCCGGCGAAACCCTGGCCGAGCGTGTCGTCGCCGGGCCGCTCGACCTCGACACCTCGTTGCAGATCTGCACCGAAGTCGCCAAGGCCCTGGAAGAAGCGCACGAGAAGGGCATCGTCCACCGCGATCTGAAGCCCGCCAACATCAAGGTGACGCCGGAGGATAAGGTCAAGGTTCTCGACTTCGGCCTCGCCAAGGCCTTGGTGGAGGATCCGGCCTCGGGCAACACGCGGAACTCCCCGACCAAGAGCGCCCTCGCCACGCGGGACGGCGCCCTGCTGGGCACGGCAGCTTACATGAGCCCGGAGCAGGTGCGCGGCCGGGCGATCGACAAGCGGACCGACATCTGGGCCTTCGGCTGCGTGCTCTACGAGTTGCTCACGGGGAAGCAGGCGTTCGGCGGGGAGACGGTTGCCGACATTCTGGTCGCGGTGCTGGAGCGCGAGCCAGATTGGACGGCGCTGCCCGCCTCGGTTCCGGCGGGGGTAAGGAGGCTGCTGCGGCGGTGTCTCGAGCGCGACCGGGACCGGCGTTTGCGTGACATCGGCGACGTGCGGCTAGAGTTGGAGGAGGCCCGCACCGAACCGCCTCCGCCGGTGGCACTGCCGCCCAGCCAGAAGACCTCCGTAGTTCCGTGGATCGCGGGCGCGGCCGTACTCGGTGCATTGCTGGCCGGGCTCGCCGCGTGGACGCTAAAGCCCGCACCCGAAGAGCCACTACGCGCTTCGAAATTCCTCCCCCGGAACACGCCAGCGTCATTCTGGAGCCGGCCATCTCCCCAGACGGCCGCCGCCTGGCTTTCGCCGCCACCGTCGACGGCAAGACGATGCTGTGGGTTCGCCCACTCGATTCGCTAGCCTCTCAGCCCCTCCGGGGAACCGAGGAAGCTCGTTCTCCATTTTGGTCACCCGACAGCCGATTTCTCGCGTTCTTCGCCCAGGGCAAGCTCAAGAAGGTTGACGTCTCGGGAGGGCCCGCGCAGTCGCTGTGCGATGTGGAGGGGCTGGGCTCCCGCGGCGGAACCTGGAGCCGTGACGGCATCATTCTATTTGCCGCCGGCCAACGGTCGGCGCTCAGCCGCGTGTCCGCTTCCGGCGGCGTACCGGCGCCGGTGACTACTCTCGACACCGCCGAGCAGTCCATCGCTTTCCGCAATTCCTGCCCGACGGCCGCCACTTCCTCTATTGGCGTTACGGAGCAGAGCGCGACAAAGGGGACATCATAGTTGCCTCTCTCGATGACCCGCCGGATTCCAAGGCCCGCAAGCGCTTACTGACAAGCGCTTCCACGCCCGCCTACGCAGCCGGCTATCTGCTCTTCGAGCGTGAGGACACGGTCATGGCACAGCCCTTTGACACGTCCCGGTTCGAGTTCCATGGTGAGCCTTTCCCGGTCGCTCAGCAGGTGGGAATTTTGGCCTCGACTACGCCAGGGCGACCCGCGTTCTCGGTCTCCTCCGCTGGCCAACTCGCCTATCGCACCGGAGGCGACGCGAAGAGCCAGCTTGCCTGGTTCGATCGCGCCGGTAAGGAGATCGGCCGGCTCGGCCAGCCGGAGGAGCAATTTAATCCGAGTATCTCACCGGACCAGAAGCGAGTCGCCATAGCCCGCCGGGACCGTCAAGGGCAAACCGACATTTGGCTGCTCGAGCTGGGCCGGGATGCCAGCACCCGGCTTACCTTTAACCCGGCGGCTGATGATGTACCAGTGTGGTCACCCGACGGCAGCCGGCTTGCTTTCACATCCATTCGAGACGGAATCGGAATCGGCCTCTACGCGAAGGCTTCGGACGGCTCATCCGACGAAGAGCTGCTGCTGAAGTTGAACACGGGGGGCTTCCCGAGGTCTTGGTCTTCTGACGGCCGCTTCCTTCTCTATGACGTCCTTGCCCCAAGGACTGCATCCGATATCTGGGCGCTGCCCTTCGAGGGCGACCGAAAGCCGATCCCCGTTCTCCAGACCGGGCCTAGTGAGGATCTCGGGCAGTTCTCTCCTGACGGCCCGGATCGCCGACGACTCCAATGAGGCGACGACCTATCAAGTATACGTGATGGGTTTTCCGAAGCCCGGCGGAAAGTTCCAGGTTTCGACCAGCGGCGGCTCCCAAGCGCGCTGGCGGCGCGACGGCAAAGAGCTGTATTACTTGAGCCCGGATAATAAGCTCATGGCCGTCGAGGTGAAGGCCACGGCTACGACCTTTGCGGCCGGTCCTCCCCGTGAATTGTTTCAGACGCGGATTACCAGGGGAGGCTTCCACTTTCTGAGTTACGACGTCACGGCCGACGGCCAGCGCTTCCTGATCAACACCGTCCTCGAAGCCGCCGGACCGCCGCCCATTACGGTCGTCACGAACTGGGCGCGGCCGAAGTAGCCGTGAGATCCACCTTTTCGTAAAGATCCGCCAAAGACAAGCGGCACCCGATGCCCGGCAGTTCGAGCGTCGCCTCCAGGCCGCTCGCTTCCGACAAGACCCAATGCCCGTCCGCTGGGCGGGTGAACAGCTCTACATGGACGCGGTCCTGCGCCACCAGCAAGTACTCCGCAAGCGAAGCGATCGCACGGTATTGCTCGAACTTCCGGCCGCGATCGTTGCCCTCCGTCGACGGCGACAAGATCTCGGCGATGAAGCTGGGGTTGAGCAGGATGTCGGAGTGCTCGTCGGCCAGTTGCGGCGGCCCGCAGACCACCGACACGTCCGGGTAGGTGTAGAGCCCCGTCGGGCTGACATGCACCCGCATATCGCTGGGGAGGACGCGGCAGGGCCCCCGCCGGAGCTGCGTATGCAAAAGGGCCGCGAGGTTCATCGCGAGCACATTGTGGGCCAGGCTGGCCCCTGCCATGGCGAACATCTCGCCCTGAAAATACTCGCTCTTGTACTCCGCCCGGCGCTCGAGCTCCAGGTATTCCTCGGGTTTGAGAAAAGTTTTCGGCTGGCTGGCCAAGGCGCTCTCCAACTGACGACCAGTTTAGCAGACGGCCTTCGGAGGTCAGGTCTTCCTCTAGTAGTAGTCCGAACAGCTCAGGTAATAGCCGCACTTCTCGCACACCAGCTTGCAGCGGTGCTCGCCCAGGCGCGTCGAGCAGACCGGACAGTAGAGGATCGGGTCCTCGCTGGCCTCGCGGGGCGCTGCCGGCGGGGTCGGCGGCTGTTTGCTCGCTTCGCTCATCGCTCGCCATTGTACACTGATACGCGTGAAACTAATCCGTTTGACCGCCGCGCTGCTCGTGCTGCTCGCCGCAGGAAACCTTCCGGCCCAGCGCACCCCGCTCGCTGAGGAAGCCCTGCGCCATTTCACCGCGCTGATCCAGATCGATTCGAGCAATCCGCCGGGGAATGAGACGCGCGTCGCCGCCTACCTCAAGAGCGTCTGCGACCGGGAAGGCATCCCGAATGAGATGCTCGGCCCAAGTCCCCAGCGGCTCAACTTCCTCGCGCGGCTGCCGGGCAGCGGCCCGGGACGTCCCCTGTTGCTGATGGCGCATAGCGACGTGGTGCCGGCCGAGCGCAGCCAGTGGTCCGTCGATCCTTTCGTCGCCGTCGTTAAGGACGGCTACATCTGGGGGCGCGGCGCCCAGGATACGAAGTCCCTGCTGGCGGCCGAGTTGGCCGTGCTGGTGGAGCTGAAGCGCAGCGGCGCGCGCTTGAAGCGCGAGGTCATCTTGCTTTCCGAGGCCGATGAAGAGGCCGGCTCGAGCGGCGTCCAGTGGCTGGTCGCGAATGCGTGGGACAAGATCAACGCCGAGTTCGCGATCAACGAGGGGGGATTCGCGAGCAAGGGTCCGGACGGGAAGATTCTGTTCAACATTCAGACCACGGAAAAGATCCCGTCGCGCATCAAGCTGGCGTCCCGGGGCACGGCCGGGCACGGTTCCCTGCCGCGCGAGGACAATTCCGTCGTCCACCTGGCGCAGGCCATCGTGCGCCTCGCGGCGGCCGAACAGCCGATTCGCCTCAACTCGACTACGCGGGACTACTTCCGCGCCCTCGCCAAGCTGCCGGAGTACAACGAGTGGGCGGCGTCGTTCCGGCAGCTCGAAAACCCCGCCCGCGCCAATGCGGCCCGGCGGCGGATGACCCGGCAGCAGCCCATGCTGGCGGCGATGCTGGCGACGACCGTCTCTCCGACGATTCTCGAATCGGGCGTGAAGGTGAACGTCATTCCGACTACGGCCGAGGCGCAGGTGGACGTGCGGCGGCTGCCCGAGGAGACGCTCGAGGAAATCCTGGAGCGCTTCCGCAAGATCATCAACGATCCGGCGGTGGTGGTCACGCGCCTCGGCGGCGGCGACCAGGATATGCCGGCGACCGAGCCCAGCTCGCAGTCGAGCGCCCTCTACAAGGCGATCCAGCAGGTAGTGTCGGCCGAGCCGGACGCGCTCGCCACGCTACCGCTCTTGCAGCTCGGCGCGACCGATGGCGCCTTCTTGCGGGCGCGCGGCATGGGAGTTTACGGCATCCCCATCTTCCCGATCGCACCCGAGGAACGCCGCGCCCACGGCAACGACGAGCGCATGTCGGAGGAAAGCTTCCGGCGGGGCGTGCGGCTGCTGCGCGAGGTGGTGAGGAAAGTAGCGGAATGACCTCGCGGGCGGCCGTGCTGGCGGCGTTTCACCAACCGCTCGAGGTGCGGACGTACCCGCTGCCGGAAACACTGCCGCCGGGCGGGGCGCTGGTGCGGGTCGAGATGGCGGGCATCTGCGGCACCGACATCCATCTCTGGATGGGACAGTTGCCGATTCCGGTGCCGGTGATCCTCGGCCACGAGACGGTGGGACGCCTCGCGGCACTCGGCGCCGGCCTCGAGCGGGACTGGCGCGGCGAGCCGCTCGCGGTGGGCGACCGCGTGGTGTGGGCGAGCTCGATCGTCTGCGGCCAGTGCTACTACTGCCGGCTCAAGCGCCAGCCGACGCGGTGTCTCGCGCGCAAGGCCTACGGCATTTCGTATTGCGCCGAGGAGCCGCCGCACCTGCACGGCGGATACGCCGAACACATCGTGCTGCGCCCTGGCACGTCGATCTTCAAGCTGCCCGAAAGACTCGCGACGGAGTCCGTCGTGGGAGCGGGCTGCGCGTTGTGGACCGTGATCCACGGCCTTGAGAGGATGCCGCTCACTTGGGGCGACGTGGTTGTGGTGCAGGGCGCCGGGCCGGTGGGACTCGCGGCCGTGGCGGTGGCACGCGACGCCGGGGCTTCGAGCGTGATCGTCATCGGTGGTCCCGAGCACCGCCTGGAGCGCGCCCGCCAGTTCGGCGCCGATGTCACGATCGACATCGACACGGTCTCCGACCGCCGCGCGGCCGTTCTCGCGGCCACTCCGGGCGGCTTCGGAGCGGACGCGGTCATCGAATGCGTCGGCCATCCGGCGGCGGTGGCCGAGGGACTAGAGTACGGGCGCGACGGGGCCAGGATGCTGGTCCTCGGCCAATACGGCGACGCCGGCCCCACGCCGCTCAACCCGCACCTCATTACGCGCAAGCAGCTCGAGCTGCACGGCTCGTGGGGCTTCGAGCCGCGCCACGTGCATGCGGCGCTCGAGTTCCTGGAACGTGGCCGGGAGCGCTATCCCTTCGCGGAGTCCGTGACCCACCGGTTTGGACTGGAGCAGGCGAACGAGGCGCTCGAGACGACGCGGACTTGGCAGGCGGGGAAGGTGGCGATTGTGCCGTAGCCTAAGGCCATCTCGTTAAACGGCTGGATGAAACGGATCTACCTCAGATCACGCGAGTGCTTTCAACACGGCCTTGCGATTCTTCGCAATGACCGCGAGATAGGCGCGCGTGGTCGCGTCGGGTTTCCGGCGGCCCTGCTCCCACTCCTGCAAGGTGCGGGGATTAATGCAGAACGCCTGCGCGAATTCCGATTGCGACATCCGGACCCGTTCGCGAATGTGCTTTACATCCACCTCGTCGGGTAACACGATTCGCCGCACCGGAAGGGTCTTGTCACCCTTCACATGAGCCAGGATTTCCTTGGCGCTATTCTCGAGTTCCAGTCCGAACCTGGTCCGTCTTCCGGGCTTTGCTTTCCGCTGGAGCGTTTTCATCGTCGTGGCCCTCGTCTGGCTGCGCTCTTGATCTGTGCCGCGAGTGTTGCGAGCACCTTCTGATCGGCCGCTGAAAGCGTCTGCTTCCGGGACTTGGCGTAAATCGAAGCCATGTAAACGCGGCCTGGCTCCGCCAGGAAGAAGTACACGACGCGGAAACCTCCGCTCTTGCCGTGACCGCGCCTGGCCCAGCGGGCCTTCCGGAAGCCGCCCGTGCCCGGTATTACCGGGTGGTCCTCGGGGGAGCGGGCAATAAAGTATTCCATCGCCGCCTGTTCCTCTTCGTCCAGAAGCGCCGCAACCTGGGCCTCGTATGCCGGCAGGCTCACGATTTCGGCGATCATCTCTTCAAGTATACGGCATTGCCGTATAGGGGGCAACTTTTCGCCCTGCTAGGTAAACCGCCTTTACCTCCACGTTCTCGTCAAACAGCACCACGTCCGCCCACTTCCCCGGGGCGAGGCTCCCTAACTCGTCCGCGACGCCGATGATCTCCGCGGGGGTCAGGGACGCCATCCGGACCGCTTGCCACAACGGGCAGCCGGTCAGTTCGCGGAAGATTCGCACCATCTCGTTCATCGGATAGACCGACGACGCGAGCGCCGTGCCGTCCGGGATGCGCGCTTCGCGGTTCCGTACTATCGCCTTCATGCCGTGCCGGGGGCCGAAGGCGTATTCGCCGTCGGGCATCCCCGCGCCGCGCATGGCGTCGGTGACGATGGCGAGCTTCTCGTAGCCCTTGTTGCGAAACGCCAGGCGCAGCATCTCACGCGAGAGGTGCTTGCCGTCGGCGATCAGCTCGGAAGAGAGCCGGTCGTCGAGGTAGACCGCTTCGACGATGCCGCCCGTGCGGGGCGCGTGGGGCTGGCCGCGCCAGCGATTGTTCATGGCGTCGGTCATGGCGCAGTAGAGATGCGTCACGTGGGTCAGTCCCCAATCGGCGGCGGTCTCGATCTCATCGTAAAGGGCCTCGCTGTGGCCGGCGCTGGCGCGCGCGCCCTGGCGGTGGAGCGCCTCGATCAGAGGACGCGCGCCGTCGAGCTCCGGGGCGAGCGTCATCGACGCCACCGGGCCCCGCTCCAGCATCTGCTTCCACTCGCGCTCGTCGGGGTTCCGCACGAACTCCGGCAGGTGGCAGCCGCGCTTCGTCATCGAGAGATAGGGTCCCTCGAGGTGGGCGCCCAGGGCGCGGCCCCAGGGCTGCGGGCCGGAACGGTAGTGCTCGACGGCTGTGAGCGCCGCCAGGATCTCGTTAAGCGGAGCGGTGGCGGTGGTGGGGCAGAGGGACGTGGTGCCGTGCGCGGCGTGGTAGCGGAAGACCTGCTCGACGTCGGCGGCGGCCGCGTCCATGAAGTCGCTGCCCGCGCCGCCGTGGATGTGGATATCGATGAAGCCGGGAGAAATGTAGAGGCCGCCGGCGTCGATGAGCTCGGCGCCGGGAGGGATACGGTCGTCGCGGCGCGGGCCGGCGTACGCGATGCGGCCGCCCGTGACCGCCACCATGCCGTCGGGAATCACGCCGCTGTCGCTAATGACAGCGCCGTTGAGAAAAACCAGGTGGCGGGGGATCACCCCCGGATTATTGCACCGCCTGCGAGCCCGGAGGCGTCAGCGCGAAATAACCCTTGGCCAGCTCGGGCTTCAGCCGGATCGCTTTCTCGAAGGCCTGGTTGGCGTCGTTGTCGGCGCCCAGGGTCTGGTGGGCGATCGCCAGGTTCAAGTAAGCCTCGGCGAACTCCGTCTTGAGAGCCAGGGCCTGGGTATAAAGCTTGATGGCCGCCTGATGGTTCTGCGCCTTCTGCTCGAGCAGCCCGGCATTGAAAAGGATCTCGGGGGAATTGGGCTTCAGCTCGACGAGGCGCCGGTAGAGCTTGCGGGCCTCGTCGAAATTCTGGGTCTGCAGGTGGACGCTGGCCATGCCGAGGAGCGCCTCCGAGTCGTCCGGCAGCAGTTGGAGGCTCTTGCCGAAGGCGTTCTCGGCCTCGGCGTTCTTCTGCATTTTGAGGCAGACAATGCCCAGGTTCAGCCAGGCCTCCGCCCATTTGTCGTTGGCCTTCAGGCACTGCTCGTAGTGCAGAGCGGCCGGCTTCCAGTTGCTCTGCTTGTGCAGCACCAGGGCCAGGCGGAAGCGGGCGTCGGTGAAGTCCGGCTTGGCTTGGAGCACGCGCTCATAGCAATCCCCCGCGTCCCCTTCCTTGTTTTTCTTTTCGTAGATCAGCGCCAGATTGTAGAGCGCCGTCACGGAGCGCGGCTCGAGCCGGAGGGCCTGCTGATATTCGGAGGCGGCGTCGTCGGTCTGGCCCTGCTCTTCAAGCGCGATGGCCAGGTCGATGTGGGGCTCGACCGCCTCCGGTTTCAAACGGGCGGCTTCGCGGTAAGACTTGACCGAATCGGCCGGCTGGTCGAGCTTCTGCTGCACCACGCCGAGGTTGTACCAGCCTTCAAAGCTCTTGGGATTGAGCTTGACCAGCATCTCATAGTGCTCGGCGGCCTCCTTGGGACGATCCATGCGGAAGCTGGCGTGGGCCAGCCCCTCGTGGGCCGACCAGGAATCCGGCTTGGCCTTCACCAGGCGGTCGTAGCAGGCGAGGGCGTTCTTGAAGTCCTGCATCTCGGTGTAGACCGAGGCCAGGTTGGCGAGCGCCTCTTCGGAGTTGGGCTCGAGCTCGAGGGCCTTCTTGTAGGCGGCGATGGCCTTCTCGGGCTGCTTCGAGAGATGCAGGGTGACGCCGAGGCCGAAGCGGGCCGCGAAAGAGTTCTCGTTGAGCTTCAAATACGCCTCGTAGGCGGCCTGCGCCTGGGCAAACTCTCCGAGCTTGGTGTAGGCGGTGGCGAGGCCCAGGTGGGCATCGACCAGCTCCGGGGAGTTGTGGATGACGGTCTTGAAGGCCTTCACCGCTTCCGGATAAGAGCCGAGGGCCTCGTAGCACAGCGCGAGGTTAAACTCGGCCGCGACATTGCCCGGAGCCACGGCCAGCAGGTCGCGGTAGGCTTTGGCGGCCTCGGAGTGCTGCTTGCGCTCGAGGTAGATCTGCGCCATCGCCGAGTAGATCTCGGCCAGGTTCTCGCCGCCCTTGCGCGCCTTCTCCAGGTAGCCGAGCGCTTCTTCGGCTTTGCCCTGCATGTGCAGCGAGACGGCCGTCGCGAAATACTCGGTGGACCCGGCGCCGTGGCCGTTGGCGGGCTCCGGCCGCCGCTCTTCCCCCGGGCCCGCGGGGGTCGCGGGGCCGGCGGGGGCCCCCGGGGTGGTCGTCTGCTGTTTGCCCTTCTCCAGGTCCGCCGTCATGTTACCGAAAATTCTCATAGGATTTCTCCTCGGTGCCGGCGCCTTCCGGCGCTAGGAACCGAATGCTTTGCTCCCTAGAAACTGCAAGAATCCGCTTACCCACGCTATGGTCCGTCCCGTCGAGTCGTCGTTGCCCGACACCGAGAGGGAGTGCACCAGCGCCGTCTCGCCTTTTTCGGCAAAGAACCCGACGCCACCCGACTTCAGCCGGGCATCGGAGAACGAGTCCACGCCGCGTCCGTCGAGGAGCGTGGTGATGTGATTGCCCGCGACGCTCACCTCCAGGTGGTACATGGTGTTTTCCTTCAAATCGGAGGGGAGGGCCACGGCGTCGAATTTGTCCGCCGGCGGCAGCGAGCCGTTCACGACGGCGGTGCGCAGCAGCACGCTGTGGCGGTCGCGGCCACGCCCGCGCCACCCCAGCTTGAAAGCGTAGAAGTGCCGGTCATCGGCGGCCCGCACCAGCCAACCCATCGCGCCGCGGCTGATGCTCCCCTCGAACTGGAGCTGGTAGTCGCTGCGCGCGAGCGAGGGCCGATATAACGCGAGGCCTTCCTTGACCTGCACCAGTCCGTCGTCCTGGCGGGTCAGCACGCTCGGGTCGGTCCAGGAGCCGAGCCGGGTGGCGAACTCTTCCTCGAAATTGAAGTAGGACCGTTCGGCCAGCGGGCTGGTGAGGGACCGCAGGCCGGCGTGCAAGGGGCGCGCCAGCAGGCGGCCGCCGAGCAGCAGCGTGGCCAGCAATCCGAGGGCGATCAGAGTCAGGCGGCCGCCGCGCGTGGAGAGGGCTGGAACCAGAACCTCCTGCCCGAACCGGGAGATCCGTTCCAGTAATTCCGAGGTGCTGGAGCGCTTACGTTGAGCCTCGTCGAGAGCGGCCCGCAAGGTATCGGCCGGCAAGTCCCGGGGCGGCGCCGGCACGACGGCGGGATAGCCCATGGCCAGGGAGGCTTGCGGCGGCGCGGTGGCGATGTCGATGCGCTCCACGGGCTCCGGTGGCGGGGCCGGTTCGGCCGCAGGCGCAGAGGGCGCCAGCAAGGCGGACAGCGGCCGGGGCGGCAGGGGAGCCGGACGCGGGCGCAACCCGAAGGCCGAAGTCGTGTCGTGGACGCTGAGGTTCACAGCGGGAGTGGCCCCGGGTTCCGGCTCGGGCGCGGCGGGCGGGGCATTCTCTGCCAGAGCGGCTTCACTCGGGCGCGCGGCGGGCTTGGTGATGGGCACGGGCACGAATCGCCGCAGGCGGTCTTCATCCAGGCGCCGGGGCGCGGTGTGATCGGACCACCGTACTCCGCCTGCCGCCGGGAGCGCTGCGGCGATCCGCTCGCCGCGTTCTGGAAGAGGAATGACCGGCGGCGCCAACTGCGTGATCCGGCCTCGTGGCAGGCGGGCCGCGGGCCGCGGCAGCGCCGTTGCCAGGACGAGAGCCGTGGGGAGAGGTCCGCACCCGCTTTGTAGTTGTGCCGCGCCGTGCTCGGCTGGGGCGGCGAGAGTTTCGACCGGACCGGCCAGTCGGGAAGCCCGCGCCGCCCGGCCACCGGGCTGGTCACGGCGGACCGGCAATTGCACCGCGGTCAGCGGCGCGAGAGCGGTGAGCTCCGGCCGGCGAGGAGCCGGCGCTGCCGCCCCGTGCGGGGCGGGCCAGAGCGGACGGCACTCGGTAGCCGAGGTCGCCGTGCCCGGCATCGCCGGACCGCTGCCCGATCCCGGCTGGAATCTGGCGGGTGGCCGGAAGGACTCGTCGGGCAAGCTCCTGACGATCGTCAGAGCCGGCCGCAACGGAGCCGCGCCGCGCTCGGAAGTCCGGGCGGCGAGGAGCGTCGCGGAGGACCACGGGGCGACGCCAAGTTCGTTGCGCAGGCCAGCCGGCGGAAGGAGGGCCCGCGCCGGCGCCACCTCGCCCCTTCGCCACGGGAGAGTGGTCAGCGCCGGCGCTGCGGCGGAGGGCACGTCCCGCGGGGAGGGCGGCACGTTCCGGGCGTCCGCGAGATGCTCCAGAACCGGCTTGTAGAGGTAGGGGGCGAGGCCGGCCGCTGAAACCGAGGGCGCGGCGGAGGGCGGACGGAGGTCTCGCGCCTCCGGCGTCAAGGCGGCGGCCGGCGGCGCCTCCCGCTCGGAGAGCACCACGCTCCGGGCGCCTACCAGAAGTTCCGGAGTCGGCTTGTAGCGGTGAGGGACGAGCTGCGCCGGCGCGGCCGGCGGCTGAACGGGGGCCGGACGCCACAGGTTCTTGGCGGCCGGAGCCACCGGCAGCCAGAGGAGCGCCCCGTCCAAGCGGTGCGGCCACAAACTGGCGGGCTGCTCCCGGGGCAGGGCGGAGGCCGTTTCCAGGCGAGGCGCGAACTTCGGGCCCTGGAAGGAAGGCGTCTCCCGCTTCAAGCGCACCGGAGACACGCTCTCATACGCCGCCGCGGGGACCAGATACACGGCCGGCGTAACGCTTTGCAGCCCCGCTCCGGAACCAATGGGATGTCCCGCGCCGGCCACTACACCGGTTGGGGAGGCCGGAAGCGAGCGCGACGGCCGCACCCCGCTCAGACCCTCGCAGCGTATCGGCGGCCCCGCCACCGCGCGGCTGGCCGGACCTCGCGAAGGCTCCGGGCTAGCCGGGCGCACGGTGACGGGAGCCGGCAGGGGCGCCGCCGGCCCGGCGGGGCCACGGACCTCGCTCAGAGCTTCCCAAAACGCCGTCGCCGGATGCACGGTGCGGGCGACCGGCCGCGGTAGCAAGCTGGAGACGACATCTTCCAAAGCATGCGACGCCGACTGGAGAAGGTGCGCGGCCGGACTCGCCAGAGCGTGTCCGTCCCACTCGAGCGGCGGCAGTTCGACCAGGAACGCGGGCGTCAGCTCCGTGGGACGAGGGGCGGGCACGGGCACGGCGGCGGGCGGCTTCGCTCGCGGCGTGGGGGCGGCCACCGCCACCGGACGCGGGGCGACTGGAGGCGGAGCGGCCCAGTTCCACATTTCGAGCGGTTGCAGTTTCGGCCCCAGCCGGACCCGCGGCTTGAGGATTTCCTGGCCGGGCAGGTCGGGACGCAACAGATGGCGCGGCGCCGAGTAGCGGCGCATGTGAACCTCGGCAAAAGGCGCCATTTCCATCGTCGAGGAGTTCTCGGGCTGTACCTGGTAGTGGCCGGTAACCGCCGCCAGCCGGTGGATGGGGTCGTCGTCTTCGTGCGGCTGGGCCGGCACGTCAGCAGCAGGGGGCCCGTACTCGAGCAAGCGCCCCATCGTCTCGCGCTTATGCTGCTCGGCGTGCTCGTCGCAGCAAAACTGCGAGTGAGTTTTCAAGCGACGCCAGCGCGTGATCTTCTGATGACAGAGGAGACAGTACATCTGCATTCGGGAACACCACGGCGAGCCGGGGTTTCAGCTGCAGCAGAAGCAGTCGACACCCGGCGCCTAGATTCCCAATCTTGATTCTGGGCCAAAGGTAAGGAGCTTACGATAAGGGACTCGCCTTAGATCCCCCAGAAATCTGACTTAACCCCTGGAAAACCAACAAGAAACAAGCCCTTTGGAACCTTACGAAAGCCACTCCGCCAGCCCTCGGGCCACAAATTCGTCATCGTGCAGGTGCGGATAGGCGGTATATGTCCGATCGATTTGTTCCATCTGACCAGGGGATAAATCGGCCTGCGAATCGAGGCACCAACGGCCGGCCATAAGTCCCTGCCGTCGTAGGACTTCGTGTATGCCCGATATACAGCCGGCGAAGTTGTGCTCCGGATCGAAGATCGCGGCATTGACGTCGGTGACTTCCGCAGCAAGAGTGAGAAGATCGGCAGGCACCGGCAAATGCTGTGCGGTGATGGAGCGGAGGCGTTCGAGCATTTCGACGGCGCGGCGGGCGCCGATGGCCCAGTGCCCGAGGAGTCCGCCAACGAGGCGGACGCCGCGATAGCTGGTCAGGAGGTCGATCACGATGTGGTCGTCGTTGCCGGTGTAGAGAGCGACGTCGCCGGCGCGGCCGGAATCGGCGACGGCGCGCAGCACGTCGAGGGTGTGGTAGCGGTCGAAGGGCGCGATCTTGATGGCGACGACGTTGTCAATCTCGAGGAAGCGCCGCCAGAAGGCGTAGTCGAGGACGCGACCACCAACGGCGGGCTGGAGGTAGAAGCCAAACAGCGGGAGGATTTCGGCGACGGCGCGGGCGTGCGCGATCAGTTCGTCGAGGGAGGCGGCCCCGAGCGCGCCCAGGCTCAGCAGCGCGGCATGGTAGTGAAGGTCGGCGGCCACGCGGGCCTCGGCCATGGCCTGTAGAGTGGGGCCGCACACGCCGGCAATGCGGACCACCGCGGGGTCGTGGGCGGTTTCGGCGGCGAGCTCCAGAACCGGGCGGTAGAGACCCACTTGCGGATCGCGAATCTCGAATTGGGTGGTGTGGACGCCGACGGCGATCCCGCCGGCGCCGGCCGCCAGGTAGTAGCGGGTGAGGGCCCGCTGATGCCGCTCGTCGAGACGCCGCCCGGCGGTCAGGGCGAGGGGATGGGCGGGGATCACGAGACCCTGGCGCAGACGGGCCGCGAGATCCATCAGAACTTCCCTTCTCGCTGCTCGTAGTGGGTGGCCTTGCCGAAGCTGCGTCCGCCGATCTGGACCCAGTGGGCGACGGCTTCCAGCATCTCGTCGAGGGTGGTGTCGGGGGGGCCGAAGAGGCGATGGCACTGCGAGGCGTTATTCAGCAGGGCGGTCGGGGCTTCCGAGCCGGTGAAGATGGGCTCGCGGCCCAGCAGTTCTCCGAAGCGGATCGCCAGGGTGCGCACGGCGAGGATGCCCGGGCCGGTGAGGTTCAGGACAAGTGGCGGGGACTGGCAGTGGGCGAGGGCTCGCAAAGCCACGGAAACCGCGTCCCGCTGCCAGATCACGTTCACGTGGCCCATCGCGAGATCGACGGGAGTGCCCGTCCAGACCCGGTCGGCGATCTCGCGCAGTACGCCATAGCGCGGCTCGACGGCGTAGTTGAGACGAAGCAGCGCGACGGGCGTGCCGTGGGTTTCGGAGAAGTATTCGAGGAGGCGCTCGCGGCCGAGGCACGACTGACCGTACTCGCCCACCGGCTCGGCTGGACAGGACTCGTCCGGACCACCAGTTTCGACGGGGGTGAGCGCGTAGACGTTGCCGGTAGAGAACGATACGAGGCGGGAACGGGGGAACCGCTCGGCGACCATCGCGGGGACTAGCGTGTTCATGGCCCAGGTGAGCGCCGGACGTCCCGTAGAGCCGAACTTACGCGCCGCCATAAAGATAATATTGGGCGCCTCCGGCAGCGCGGCGATGGCCGCAGGCGCGAGCAGATCGCAGGGGAGGGTCTCAATGCCGGCCCGGTGGAGGGATTCCGCGAGGCCCGGCTGGGAGAAGCGCGAGACACCGATGATCCGGCGAGAAATGCCGGCCTGGTCGCTCGCGCGGCGGGCGAGGCGGGCGAGAGACGGGCCCATTTTGCCCCCTACGCCGAGGATCATCAGGTCGCCGGGGAGGGCGGCCAGCGCCTCGAGGTCCGCAGCCGAGGGGCGAGAAAGAGCTGCGTCCAGCGCCTCCTCGGTTTCGATGCGCAAGATCTTTCTTTCTAGACGGGGCGTCATAAGTACGAGGAAACCGCTCCCTACGGTCACGGCTCGGTTACGGTTCGCGCAAACATTTTCGACGTTGTGCCTAACTTTCGGCCCGCTTCTGGGTGGCCAGCAGCTCGCGGACTTCGGCCAGGGTGGGCATGGCTTCGGAGCAGCTCTGGCGGCTGACGACGATGGCCGCCGCCGCGTTGCCGTAATGCAGGCATTCGACGACGGGCATCCCTTGGAGCAGAGCGTAGAGGAATCCGGAGGCGAAGCCGTCGCCGGCGCCGATGGTCGAGACCACCTCGACTTTGTAGGGCGGCAGGAAGACCGGCTCATCGCCGACCCACACGCGCGTCCCCTGCGAGCCGAGCTTCGAGACCAGCATGGGGAGGCGCGCCTGGCGGAGGAAGTCCACGGCGGAGTCGAGGCCGGACTGGTTCGCGACCAGTTTCAACTCGAGATTGTTGCCGATCAGCACGTCAATGAAGGGCAGCGCGAGACGCACGGCGAGACCGGCGGCTTCGGGTCCCGGCCAGGACATGGCGCGGAAATCGACGTCGAAGACCACGCGGCAGCCGGCGCGCTTGGCCCGCTCCATCGCGGCGTAGGTCGATTCCCGCGAGGGTGAAGCGCAGAGCGAGGTGCCGTTGGTGATGAACATGCGTCCGGCGGCGAGGTAGGAAAGGTCCTCTTCGCCGAGCTTCACTTGCGTGTCGGCGGGATTGCGACGGTAGAAAACCTGGGGAAAGTGGTCGGGCGGCGAGATCTCGGTGAGGCACAGCGACGGCAGGAAGCCGGCCGCTTTTTGCACGCGGGAGGTGTCCACTTTTTCCGCGCGGAGGAAGTCCACCAGGAATTCGCTGAGGGCGTCGGTCCCCAGGCAGCCGATGATGCCGACGCCGGCGCCGAGGCGGGCTAGTCCCACGGCCATATTGGCGCTCGAGCCTCCGAGGTAGCGCGAAAAGCGCCGCACCTGCGGGAGCGGGACGTGAGGTTCTTCGGAGTAAAGGTCGTAGCCGATGCGGCCCAGGATGGTGACTTGCGGCATTAGAGATGATAGCGCTCCTTCACCTTGGCCGCTTCATACGCCCGCCGCGCCGCCTGGACCGGCTCCAGCTCGGAGACCTCGGCGATCGCCACGTCCCACCACGACTCGTAGCCCGCGACGCGCGCGTTGATGTCGGTCTCGACCACCACGACCGTCGTGCGGGTCTGGTTGCGGGCGGCTTCCAAGGCGCCGGCGAGCTCCTCGCGGGTCCGCACGCGGACGGTATAAGCGCCCAGGCTGGCGGCGTTGGCGGCGAAGTCGATCTCAATCGGGTCGCCCTTCAGGCCGCCGTTGCTGCGGTAGCGATACTCGGTCCCGAAGCCGCCCGAGCCGACGGCGCGGCTGAGTCCGCCGATGCTTGAAAAACCGTGGTTGTCGACGACCACAATGTTGAGCTTGATGCCTTCCTGGACCGCCGTCACGATTTCCTGGGCCATCATCAGGTACGACCCGTCGCCCACCATCACGTAGACTTCGCGACTGGGGTCGGCCAGCTTGACGCCGAGTCCGCCGGCGATCTCGTAGCCCATGGTGGAATAACCGTACTCGAGGTGATAGCCGTGCGGGTCGCGCGTGCGCCACAGCTTGTGCAAGTCGCCGGGGAGGCTGCCGGCGGCGCAGACGACGACGTCCTGGGGGCGCGAGACGCGGTTGACGACGCCGATCACCTCGCCCTGGCTGATGGGGGGGCCGTGGCGGAGGTTGTGGAGGCGGTCGACTTCCTGCTCCCACTCGGCGCGGAACTTGTCGATGCGTTGGCGGTACTCGGCCTCCACCCGGTAGCCCGGGAGGGCCGCGGCCAGCGCCTCGAGCGTGACCTTGGCGTCGGCCACCAGGGGCAGCCCGGAGTGTTTGAAGGCGTCGAACTCGGCGACGTTGATATTAATGAACCGGACGCCGGGATTCTGGAACGCCGTTTTCGAAGCGGTGGTGAAGTCGGTGTAGCGGGTGCCGATGCCGATGACCAGGTCGGCCTCGCGGGCGATCACGTTCGCGCCGGGGGTGCCGGTGACTCCCATCGCTCCCAGCTCCTGGCCATGGTCGTAGCAGAGCGAGCCCTTGCCGGCCATCGTCTCGGCGACGGGGATGCCGGTCTGGGCGGCGAAACGCGAGAGCGCTTCGGTGGCGTCGCCGTAAATCACGCCGCCGCCGGCCACGATGAGCGGGCGGCGCGAGGACTTGATCCACTCGACGGCGCGGCGGAACGCGTCGGCGTCGCCACGGGGACGCGGGATGGTCCAGACGCGTTCTTCAAACAGCGCGGCAGGGTAATCGTAGGCTTCGGCCTGCACGTCCTGCGGAAGCGCCAAGGTGACGGCGCCCGTGTCGGCCGGGGAGGTTAGCACGCGCATCGCCTCGGGTAGCGCGGTGATGATCTGCTCGGGACGGTTGATGCGGTCCCAGTAGCGCGAGACGGGCTTGAAACAATCGTTGACCGAAATGTCTTGGGAAGTGGGCCACTCCAGTTGCTGGAGCACGGGCGCCACATTGCGGCGGGCGAAGATGTCGCCGGGGAGCAGCAGCACGGGCAGCCGGTTGACGGTGGCGGCGGCCGCGCCGGTGATCATGTTGGTCGCGCCGGGGCCGATGGAGGTCGTGCATACCAGGGTCCGCAGGCGGTTGTTCACTTTGGCGTAGGCGGCGGCCGTGTGAACCATGGCCTGCTCGTTGCGGCAGAGGTAGTAGGGGAAGTCGGGGGTCTGGTGCAGGGCCTGGCCGATGCC
>JBGPDC010000112.1:0-18192 GCA_041482115.1 Terriglobia bacterium
CCGATCAGGCCGGCTTTCGACGCCACGTAGTTGGCCTGGCCCGCATTGCCCGTCTCCCCCACCACCGACGAGATGTTGACGATGCGTCCCCAGCGCGCCCGGACCATGCCCGGCAGCACCTGCTGGATGCACAGAAAAGCCCCGGTGAGGTTGGTGTTGAGCACCGCGTCCCACTGGTCGCGCTTCATGCGCATGGCGAGGCCGTCGCGCGTGATGCCGGCGTTGTTCACCAGGATCTCGACCTTGCCGAAAGCCGCCTCGGCCTGCTTGAACGCCTCCGCGATGGACTCGGCCGACGACACGTCCAGCGGCACGGCCGCAGCCTGTCCGCCCGCGGCGTGGATTTGCGCTACCAACTGCGCCAGCTTTTCCTGCTGCCGGGCGGCGGCGACGACGCGGGCGCCATGCTGCGCGAGCAGGACGGCGCAGGCTCGCCCGATGCCCTGGCTCGCGCCGGTGATGAGAGCGACTCGATCTTTCATTGCAGCTCTTTCATGACAGCAGTTTCTCCAGGCTCTTGAGATCCTCGACGTTCGACCCCTTGAGCGACCGGTCAATGTTCCGAAGCAGGCCGGTCAGGACGCGCCCCGGGCCGACCTCGATGAAGTGCGTGACGCCCTGCCCGGCCAAGTACTGGATGGTCGCCGCCCAGCGCACCGGATTCGGCACCTGGTCGATCAGCCCTTGCCGCGCGCCGGCGGCGGTGCGGACCTCGGCCGCCGCGAAGTTGTTCACGAGCGGCGTCGCGAGGTCGCGGAAATTGGTAGCGGCGAGGTCGGCGGCGAGGCGCTGCTGGGCGGGCTCCATGAGCGCGCAGTGGAACGGCGCGCTGACCGCGAGCATCACGGCGCGCTTGGCGCCGGCGGCTTGGGCCAGAGCTACCGCTCGCTCGACGGCCCCTTTGTGGCCGGCGATGACGACCTGGTCGGGCGAATTCAGATTCGCCGGGCTGACGATTTCCCCTTGGGCGGCCGCGGCGCAGATTTCGTCGAGCTTGCCATCCGGGAGGCCGAGCAGCGCCGCCATCGCGCCGACGCCGTTGGGGGTGGCCTCTTGCATGTAGCGGCCGCGGCGGCGCACCACGCGCACGGCGTCGTCAAAGTCGAGGGCGCCGGCGGCCACCAGCGCCGAGTATTCGCCCAGGCTGTGTCCGGCGACGTAGTCGGGGCGAAGGCCCTTCTCGCCGAGCACGGCGAGCGTGGCGATCGAACAAGTGAGAATGGCGGGCTGCGTGTTTTCGGTGAGCTTCAGGTCTTCTTCGGGGCCTTCGAAGCAGAGCCGCGAGAGCGGAAAACCGAGGGCGGCGTCGGCGCGCTCAAAGACGGCGCGAGCCGCTGGGAAGGCTTCGGCGAGCTCGCGTCCCATGCCCGGCGCCTGCGATCCCTGGCCTGGAAACAGGAAAGCGGTTTTCGACATTGGCAATCGGCGGGAAGACCGCCTATTCTACTAGAGATTGGGGAACTGCCGTGGCCTACGAAGACCTCCGGGATTTCTTGCAGGTGTTGAAGAAGCACGACGAGCTGGCGCGCGTGACGGCCGAGGTGTCGCCGATCCTCGAGATCACGGAGGTCGCCGACCGCGCCGTCAAGAAGGGGGGACCCGCGCTGCTGTTCGAGCGTCCTACCGGGTACGACACGCCGGTGGCGATCAACCTCTTCGGCAGCGAGCGGCGCATGGCTCTCGCGCTCGAAGTGAAATCGACCGCCGAGATCGCCGGGCGCATCTCGGACTACCTCCAGATGAAGACCCCGCAGGGCCTGGTGGGCAAGCTCAAGATGCTGCCGAAACTGGCCGAGATGGGATCGTTCTTCCCCAAAGAGGTGCGGGACGGGCCGTGCAAAGAGGTCGTCTTGAAAGACAAGTTCTCGCTGCTCGACTTTCCGGTGTTGCAGTGCTGGCCCGAGGACGGCGGGCGGTTCATTACGCTGCCGCTGGTCTTCTCGCGCAATCCTGACACCGGCAAGCGCAACTGCGGCATGTACCGCTTGCAGATCTTCGACGATCGCACTACGGGCATGCACTGGCAGACCCACAAGCAGGGGGCGGAGCATTACCGGCGGGCGCTGAAGGAAGGCCGCTCGCCGCGGATGGAGGTGGCGGTCGCGATCGGGTCCGATCCGGCGACGATGTTCTCGGCGGTGCTGCCGCTGCCGCCCGATCTCGACGAGATTCTCTTCGCCGGGTTCCTGCGCTCCGAGCCGGTCGAGATGGTGAAGTGCGAGACGGTGGACCTCGAAGTCCCGGCCAATGCCGAGATCGTGCTCGAAGGCTACGTGACGCTCGGGGAGCTGCGCACGGAGGGTCCCTTCGGCGACCACACCGGTTTCTATTCGCTCGAAGACGATTACCCGGTCTTTCACGTCACGTGCGTCACGCGCCGCAAGCGTCCGATCTACGCGACGACGATTGTCGGCCCGCCTCCCATGGAGGACTTCTACATGGGCAACGCCATCGAGCGGATTTTCCTGCCGCTGCTGCGGCTGCAGTTGCCCGAGGTGACGGACATGCACCTGCCGGCCGAGGGCATCTTCCACAACCTGATGCTGGTGGCGATCCGCAAATCCTACCCGGGGCACGCGCGCAAGGTGATGTCGGCGATCTGGGGGCTGGGCCAGGCGATGTTCACCAAGTGCATCGTGGTGGTGGATGAGGACGTGAACGTGCAGGACGTGCGCGAGGTGGCGTGGAAGGCGCTGAACAACATCGACCCCGAGCGCGACATTCAGTTCACGATGGGGCCGATCGACTCGCTCGACCACTCGAGCCGCCTCGCCAATTACGGCTCGAAGATGGGCATCGACGCGACGCGCAAGTGGAAAGAGGAGGGCTTTACGCGCCCGTGGCCGAAGGTGATCCGGATGGACCCGGCCGTGCAGGAGCGGGTGGACAAGCTGTGCCGGCAGTTGGGATTTTGAGAGTGAGGCGGCGGGAGCAAATTTGCTCCCGTTCAAGCTATTGAATTTACTGGGTTGGGGTGGCGGTGGGCTGGCCGTTCAATACCGGGCAAATTTGCCCGGGTTTGATTTTGGGGAGTCGCGGCTGGAGGCGGTTGGGCATTGCTGGCTTGACAAGGCAAATTTGCCAGGTCAAGGATTTTTTGGGGGACGTGGCTGGAGGCGCGATGCGTTCCAAGTGCGATCGTCATTTTCCGCTCTTGATCCCCGTAGTCCAGTTCTGCACCACCGTCAGCGTCGTGTCGGTTTCGCCCCCCACTGGAACAAGCGTCAGAAACCGCTGGCCGTCGGCGGAAACATCGTACCTTTCACCGCCAAAAATTGGTCCGAACAGCGGCTCGACTTTCTTCACTTCAAAAGCGCCACCTTTCGCGTCCACTTCTGCCGCCATCAGGCGCTTGTCCGCTGCGCCGTAGAACAGCTCTTTTCCATCCGCCCGCCAACGCGGCCCAGTGCCTCCCGCCGTCGATACCTGCCGCTTCCCGCCCGGACCGGGGAATGGTACAACGTACACCTCATACCTGCCCGACTCGTTCGACTCATAGGCGATCCAGTGGCCGTCGGGCGAGAACTGCGGGTCTTGTTCGTTGAACTCGGTCCGCAGGAACGGATAAGGCTTCGAGGCTCCCGGCGCTCCCAGCGGGTCAGGCAGGATCCAGATGTCGCCTCCGGTCTTTGGGTCACCAGCGACCTCGTAAGCCAGATATGTGCCGTCTGGAGAAAAGCTCGTTGGCCCCTTCAGCAGATTGTCGGCATACAGCAGTTCTTCGTTCCGGGAGCCGTCCGCCGGCTTGCGGTAGAGGTCGAATCGTCCTGTTCGGTTGGAACGGAATACAATAACGCGTCCGTCCGGCGACCAAACTGGGGCCCCCTCCGGGGCCGGACTGAAGGTGAATCGCGTACGCAGCCCGCGCAATACGTCGTATAGCCAGATGTCGGTGTTGGCGCTGGAAGCGTCGTAGACATGGACCGCCGCGGTCCGGCGGTCGGGTGAGAGCTGCACTGCACCAAGATCGCCCGGATCGCCCACCGTCCCGAGCCGTTTACCGGCACGATCCAGCCACGTCAACTGCCGAGCGCTCACCCCGCCGGATTCATACGCCAGAACGCCATTGGAGGAAACGGAGAATACCCAGGATTGGAGGGGGCCTCTGATCAGCAGGTGCTCGGCCACGGGTACTTCTTCTCCGGTAAACGCCAGACGTTTGGCGTCGAAGGGCCTGGCTACCAGCGTGGTGCCCCGCACCAACAACACGTGTCCCTGCGCGTACATCGCAGCGCCGTCCGCGCTGCTCAGAAGAGTCCGGTCTTCCTCAGGCGAGTCCAGCGAACCGATCTGGATGGTCTGCCGATCCCGTCCACCAGCTCCAAAGAGGTAGAGAAAATGCCGGCCGTCCGGGAGAAACCACGGAAACTTCTTGGGCGGCGTTCCGGGGTCAAAACGGGTAGCACGGCGGACCTCGCTACCGGACGCGGCGACCTGATACAGCCCGCTGTAAATGGCCGGGGCGAAGACGATGACCCCATCGGGGCTCCAGGTTCCACCGCGCCCCGTGGACGCCTCCGCGAGCGTCGTCGCGGGACCGCCTGAAACGTTCATCCTCTTCAGCTTGCCGGCAGCGAAGAAGCCGATCGATTTGTTGTCCGGCGACCAGAACGGATAAATCGCATTTTCGGTTCCTTCGAGTGGCTGCGCTGTCAGCGAATCAAGAGGACGCAGCCAAAGCTGGTCCTTTCCGTCGTCAGAGGTCGCCGCGAAAACTACGTGTCTGCCGTCGGGCGAAACGGCTGGGGACGTAAAGCGACCGAATCGGTTCCTTTCCGGCGGCGCGATGCTCAAGCGCATCACCGTCGTTTCCGGCGGCTTCTGGCGGAAGTACGTCACGGAAACGATGACGGCGGCGAGTATGGCAGCGAGGGTAACGGCAGCGGCCATCCACCTCCGCTTGGAAGGGCTGGGTTTTAGCTCGCTGGTGACTTCAGTCCCGCTGTGAGAGACCCGTTCCAGGGCTGCTCGCAGATCGCGCGCCGACTGCCAGCGCTCCTCCGGATCTTTCGCCAGACAGCGCCGCAAGGCCCAATCGAGTGCCGGCGGCGCGACTTCCGCGAGCGACGGCGGTTCGCGTTCCAGAATCGCGGCCATCACGATGGCCGAGTTCGCGCCCTCAAAGGCCCGCTTGCCCGTGAGCATTTCGTACAACACGCAGCCGAAGGAGAAGATGTCGGCGCGCGCGTCGGCAGCTTTGCCCTGCAACTGCTCGGGCGCCATGTATTGCAGCGTCCCGACGATGGAGCCTTGCTGCGTCAACGCCTGGCTCAGAGTTGCATCGTTCACCACCGCGTCTTTCGTGGGCTCGATCTTCGCCAGTCCGAAGTCGAGCACTTTGATGCCGGATTTCGTGATCAGAATGTTGGCGGGTTTGAGATCGCGATGCACGATGCCCTTGCGGTGTGCGGCATCCAGAGCCTCCGCGGTCTGGAGGGCGAGCCGCAGAGCAGCGTCGAGCGGCAACGGCCCCTGGAGCGGCTGCCCCTCGAGGTACTCCATCACCAGGTAATCCGGACCGACGTCGTAGAGGGTGCAAATGTGCGGATGATTCAGGCTGGAGATGGCCCGCGCCTCGCGCTCAAAGCGCTCCGAGAACTGCTCCTGCGAGACTTTGATCGCCACGAGGCGGTCGAGCCGCGTATCGCGCGCCTTCCACACCTGCCCCATGCCGCCCGCGCCAATACGCGCAAGAATTTCGTACGGTCCGAGTTTTGCGCCAGGCTTTAGTTCCATTTAGACCGGCGATAATAGATTCACTGTACTATACCGAACGACTTTCCGGTGGCTTCACCCGGCGTGAGAATGTCGCTGGGCGAAGCGAATTTCTCTCAGCGGCGGGCGGCACGTCTGCCCGTGGTGTAGCTCTCGTGGAGGGCAAGCGGTCCTGCAAACGATTCAATCAAACGACCGATTTAAAAATGATGGCGCGAAAAGGCTTCCCAAAGGGCGTTTTGCCGCTCAAAAGGCGTGAAAAAAGGTGCGTGAGTGCGAGGACGACCGTCGCCGCGGAGGCTTGGTTAGCCCGCCTTGGAATCACGTTTGGCGCCTGGCGGCAGCGCCGATATGACGGACCGCAATAACGAATTGACAGCCTCGGAGGTTTGGAAGGCGGAGGCCACATCCGCGTCGAGAACCACCGCGACGGTGCTACCCTTCATCATCGCAGCAAAACGGTTCGGCCGCGCCCGGCGGTAATCGAAGCGGTGCTCTCGCCGCATAGCCACCGGCGTGGGGCGCCGCTTACGAGGGGAGGTTTTCTTCATGGTCTCGCCGCTCCTGGGTCGGGTATAGCGGCCTTCAAGTCCATTGTAAGGGCCTGGGCAGCCTCGGGGTGCGAAAACTGGGTGGCCGGGCACGTCTCTCCGATGGGGAGCCTGTCGGAGAAAGAGGGATCGGGAAAACAATTCAGTCAAACGACCGACTCAAAAATGAGGGCGCGAAAAGGTGTCCAAAAGGGCGTTTTGCCGCTCAAAAGGCGTGCAAAGGGCCCGCGCGGAGTGCGGCTCGGCCAAAGGCGGGGCGTGGCAGTCCTGGGGATGGCCGTGGTGGCGGTTACGGGCGCCGTTTCGCTAGTCCAAGAGGGTTGAACCACTTCACGCCAGGGAAGCGCGCGAAATCCGCATCCGCCGAGGCGATCTCGGCACGATATTCGATGGCGAGCGCCGCCAGATGGGCATCGGTCGTGAGGTTGCCGGCCACACCGATTTCCTCCAGCAGCCGAAACAGGATTTGCGCGTGGCTCTCGCCGGGAACCAGGAGGCGCACGCTGGGTTGCCCAAGCCAAGTGCGCACGGCTGCTACGGCATCGCGGGCGGGAAGTGGATGAGCCACAATCGCGCGATTGGTCGAAACGCGAATGAACCCCAGCACAGCCGCCCAGGCTAGCCCGACCGGGCGCTCCAGATTCAGCGTGTCCTCCCACCACTCCCGGGCGGCGCGGTGAGCTGGGAAGGCCGAATCGTAGGCGTGAACCAAAACGTTGACGTCGGGAATAATCACCGGCGTCGTTTCGAGGGCCGAAGCTTCGCGGTGTAAGCCTGGGCCTCCAGTTCGTCGGACAGTTGGTTCAGCTTGGTCATGTCGATGCCGGGCTTGAACCCGAAGTGATGAGGGGTGACGCGAAACGGTTTTCGGGAACTAGGCGCCGCGGCTGCCAGTCCCCGCCGCAGAGCCTCGTTGACGACTTCTTTCAAGGAAGCTTGCTGCCGAGCCATGCTGGCTTTCAGTTGCTGTGCTACATCGGGGTCCAGCGTGAGCGTTGTTCGCATAGAGACATCACTAGTATAGCACTCAATGATGTTAAGGCATCAAATCTGGCCTCCGCCATTCCGGGGTGAGCGTCCAAAGCTGCGTAAGTAGCTGAGAATCCGAGAGATACGGCGCCGGCCACCGGACGGAACCGCCGGCCCCGCAGTGTCGTATAGTACTCGTAGTAGCAGCACGGTTATAATCAGCCCAGCGGTTGCTGAGCGGAGGGACGGATGGCACAGTCGCAAATCGGGGCGCTGAAAGTCGCCGCCAAGACTGCCGAGGTGGTGGACTACCACCGCGACGCTGACCAGCCGGGCAAACCGTTGTTCGTGCTGATCCCGGGCGGATTGCTCGCCATGGCGTCGCTCGCCATGATGATCTGGGTCGCCTACCTGACCTGGTACAAAGGTGAGATCCCGAAAGACAGCGGCTTCCTTTACATGCTGCTGCTGGCGCCGGTTTACGCCGGCTGCGTCTTCCTGTTCTGCTATGGCTACGAGCTGTACAACCTTCCCAAGGCGCTGCGCCTGACGGCCGTCATTGTGTTCTTCTCGGTGGCCGCAGTGATCATCGTGGCGGTGCTATGCGCCATTCTGGGGGAAAGCAAATCGAGCTCCTCGGAGTCGTCGAGTTCTACGGATTCCGGCAACTCCTACCGCGGTTCGGGAACGAGCCGCGGCTGGGCCAGCAGCGGGGGCGGCAGCTATTGGGGACCGATCAGCATCGACGCGGGAGGCGCGGGCGGGACCCGGGAAGTTATTCGCGAAGTGCCGGTGCCGGTGGGGCCTACACCCATCGTGTGCGCCTTCTGCGGCAGCCGCTACACGCCTTCGGAGACGGTCCACAGTTGCCCCCATTGCGGGGCCGCACAGCCGGGGCATCCTCTTCCCGTCGAGACTTAAGTGTAAGATTCAGGGATGGGGACTGATTCGTTCACCGCCGGGCTGGTGAGCCGGGCCCGCGCTTTGAACCGGCGCATCGTCTTTCCGGAAGGGACCGACGAACGGGTGCTGGCCGCGGCGGCGCGCTTGGCTAAAGAGAAGATTGTCCGGCCGATTTTGATCGGACCGCCGCGGGAGCTGCCGGGCGTGACGTTCACCGAGCCGGACAAGTGCGACAAGTTCGCGCGCTACGTCTCGATCTACCACGAGCGGCGCAAGGCGAAGGGCGTCACGGAGCGGGAGGCGGGCGAAGTCGCGCGGCGTCCGCTGTATTTCGCGGCGCTTGCGCTGGCTAACGGCGACGCGGACGGCTTTGTCGGCGGGGCGGCCAACACGACGGGCGAAACGGTGCGGGCGGCGATTCATTGCCTGGGGGTGCGGCCCAACTTTCGGCTGGTGTCGAGTTTTATGCTGATGGTCCGGCCCAATGGGCAGGCGCTCATCTTCGCCGATTGTGCGGTGGTGCCCGATCCGGGTCCGACGGAGCTGGCCGACATCGCCATTGCCGCCGCCGAGAACGCCCGCACCTTCCTCGACACCGAGCCGCGCGTGGCGCTGCTGTCGTTTTCAACGAAGGGGAGCGCGAAGCACCCGATGGTGGACAAGGTTGTCGAGGCGCTGAAGATCATCCAGGCACGGGCGCCGGACCTTTGCGTGGATGGCGAGATGCAGGCTGACGCGGCCCTGATCGATGCCGTGGGACGCTCGAAGGCGCCTGGGTCGCCGGTGGCGGGCCGGGCCAACGTACTGATCTTCCCGGACCTGAATGCCGCCAACATCGGCTACAAGCTCGCCGAGCGGCTGGGCGGCACGCTCTCGCTGGGGCCGTTTCTGCAGGGGCTGAACAAGCCGGCCAACGACCTTTCGCGAGGGTGTTCGGCCGATGATATTTTTTACGTGGCCGCGATTACGGCGCTGCAGTCTTGATGCTGCCGTTCAAGCTCATCTATTCGCCCCGCTACGACCTCAACCTGGGCGAGCACATCTTTCCGACGCAAAAGTACCGGCTGGTCCGCGATCACCTGCTGGCCGAGGGAATTGCCGGGGCGGGAGATTTCCTCGAGCCGGACCCGGCCACCGACGAGGATATTTTGCTGGTCCACGACCCGGGTTGGGTGCGGCGGCTCCAGACCGGCACCTTGAGCTACCAGGAGATCCTGCGCCTGGAGATCCCCTACTCGCGGCAGATGGTGGAGGCGGTGTGGATCGCGACGGGCGGCTCGATTCTCGCGGGGCGCCGGGCCCTCGCCGACGGACTGGCCGTCAACCTGGGCGGCGGTTTTCACCACGCTTTCCCGGCGCACGGTGAGGGGTTCTGCGCGGTTCACGACGTGGCGGTGGCGATCCGGCGGCTGCTGGCCGACCGCGCGATCGAGCGCGCGCTGGTGATCGACTGCGACGTCCACCACGGCAACGGGACTGCGGCGATCTTTGGGGATGACCCGGCGGTGTTCACGATCTCGATCCACCAGCTCGACAACTATCCGACCGAGAAGCCTGCGAGCACCATCGACCTGCACCTGCCGGATCGCACGGGGGACGCCGAGTATCTGCGGCTGCTCGAGGAGCGCTACGTCACGGCGCTCGCGGCGTTCCGGCCGCAGCTCGTTTTTTATCTGGCGGGCGCCGATCCTTATTATCAGGACCAGTTGGGCGGCCTGGCGCTGACGCTCGAGGGGCTTGCGCAACGCGACCGGCTGGTGATGGAGGCGGCGCGGCGGTCGGGGGGGGCCGTGGCGGTGGTGCTGGCGGGCGGCTATGCCTTGAACGTCCAGGACACGGTGCGCATTCACTGCAACACGGTGGTAGCGGCGCGGGAAGTGGTTCGGTAAAAGTGTGCGCTCCGGGTCGCGATCGCTCGCACGGAAAGCGCGTTGGAGCGACAGCATTAGAATATGAACTTCAGCGCGACCTGTATGAGTCGCGGCGGGGCCGCCTTCACCACCTGGCCGAACAGATTGCTATTGATGTCGCCATTCACGGCCACCGGTCCGAAAAACTGCGCGTGGTTGAAGGTGTTGAAGGTTTCGAGCCGGAACTGCAGCGCCTTTAATTCGGTCAGCCGGAAAGACCGCAGCAGCGCGAGATCGAAGTTGAGCAACCCCGGCCCATAAAAGGAAC
The DNA here is from genome assembly GCA_041482115.1 of Terriglobia bacterium. GTDB lineage: Bacteria > Acidobacteriota > Terriglobia > Bryobacterales > JACQDG01 > JBGPDC01. Next base: position 10,317 of record JBGPDC010000112.1, read on the forward strand.
GGCGGGAGGCAGAGCCAGGCGTGCCCAAAGCGTTGGGGCTAAAGAGCGAAATATTGAAATAGGGCCGGCCATTCCTGGGATTCTGGCTCAAGTTCAGAGGCCCGGGCGTATAGTCCGGCAGATCGAGGCTCTTGTTGTTCACACCATTGGGCAGGCTGCCCATTAAAGAGCGGTCGCCGTCGCTGGAGATAGTCACGGGAAAACCGGAGCTGACGCGCGTGATTCCTGAAAGGGACCATCCTTCCGTCCAACCCTTGGCTCGGCCGAAGAAGCGTTCCAGCGGGAGTTGCCAGGCGTAAGTCGCCACCAGGTTGTGCTTCAGGTCGAAAGCTGAAAGCGCGCGCGTCGCCCGGAAATCGTAAGGATTTACCGGGTCGGAAAGGCTCGATGCCTGGTCGATCGATTTGCTGAAGGTATACGCAAACATCAGATCCAGTTGCTTCCCGGAGTGTCGCAGGCTGGCTTGGAAGGAATTGTAGTTCGAATTACCGATGCTCGCATCGTAATCGTCGTTAGCGAAGGCCGGTCCCAGGGGTCCGCGAGTGCCATTCAGAATGCGGCCGGCGGCGGTCGTGTAGGTCGTATCCTCTCCGAATGGCGCACACGTGGGCGTTCCCGCCGCCACTGCGCTCGGCTGGCTTAAAGCCAGGCAGAGGGCCGGGTTGCCGGGGTTGGCGGAATATACCACCAGCAGGTGATGGGCCTGGGAGCCGACATAGCTCAGGCTCAGCAGCGTGCTGGCGCCCAGTTGGCGCTCAAGGGAAACAAAGTAGTTCTGATTGTAAGGGTACGTATTGCCAGGCGGTGGCGCAGTCATTCCCGCTTGAGGGATGAATGCCGAGTAGTCGATGTTCGGGTTGGGATGGCTCAGGGAAGCATTCAGGGATGGAAACGTGAGTGGAAACGGGTTGACGTGCTGTCGGCCGTCCGCTGCGGAGATGAAGGGCGTTGCAAAAAGGGGCTGCCCCGAGCTAGTGTAGCTGAGGCCATAGGGAGGCTGCGGTTCATCGATGCCGATCGTGTTCCCTTGAATGACCGAATAGAAGATCCCATACCCGGCACGGAGGCTCGTCTTTCCCCGTCCGCCAAGGATCTTGCCGAGAAATCCGGGCGCCTGGTTCGGCGAGTAGGCAAGGCCCAGTCGGGGCGAAAAGCGGTTGCGGCCGGGCACCAATGTAACGGGCACTCCCGGGTCGGTCGGGTAGACCAGGCTGGTGGGCGCCGTGGGGTAAACTTGGGACTGCTCCCCGAGAATGAAGGTCGGGATCTGGTTGTATTTCTCAGACCAATATTGCATCAAATCCCAGCGGAGCCCGATATTGAGCGTAAGATTGGCCTTCGCCCGCCAGCTATCCTGCACAAAACCGGCCGCATACTTGTGGCGTCCATAGTAAGACCTGGAATCGGCCTGATTGTAGTTGCTGGCAACCCCAATCAGAAAGTCGGCAAAGTCCGATCCCGTTTCAGAGCCGGCGAAAAGGAACGACCCGTTGAACGTCGCGTTGGGATTGACGTTGACCTGCTCCAGGCTGAGTTGGACACCGGCCTTGAGGGTGTGGCCGCCGAAGGCCTTGGAAAGATTGTCGCTCACGGAAAAGGTATTGTTCGCTTGTGTCAGGTTCGTGATCGGAGTCCCTATTACAAATGAATTGAAGCGGACGTTCTCGATGCCCTCTATCTGAGGCGCCAGCACGGCGATGCCGGGGGTTCCGGGGCCAGTCATGAAACCCTGCGAAGCGAGGCTGGGGCCGACCCCGCCGGAGGGCTGGCCCACATTATTTGCATTCCGCATGTAACTCAATCTGAGCTCATTCACCAGGGAAGGCCCGAAGGTCTTCGTCTGGGCCAGGCTGATCAACTGGGAGCGTCCCAAATCGAGGGCCGCGAAGCCGGGGACGCTAGCTCCGCCTTGCCCGGTGGGATAAGGATTGTTCAAGTTGTAGTCGTCGAAGTAGTAGTAGGCAGAGAGAAGACCCCAGCGCCGGCTGTTGCCATCGGCGCGAAAGCTGCCTTTGTCATCCCGCAGAAGCCGCCCTTCCCCGGCGGTCGAAAAGGCGCCCGATCCAATATTGGGAGCAGGGATGTAGGGCATTAAATGTTTGGCCGGTTCCGACCAGGCCTGTTGTGGAATGACGGCGTTCGGGAAAACGCACTGCGTATTGGTGGTACAATCCGGCGTGTAGTACGCTTCGTTTGCCGACACCGGGTAGCCGAGCTTCCGGGAGAGCAGATTGGCGAGATAAGGGCCGCCCACCGTGCCCGTAAGTGAATCAGCCCGGTCGCCGAGATGGCCCGCCCGGTTGGCAAGCGATGGCACCGGAATCAGACCGGTGTCGACGCCCTGGCTCTGGCGGGTGCCTTGGTAGTCCCCGAAGAAGAACAGACTGTTCTTTTTGATCGGTCCACCTACCGTGCCGCCGAACTGGTTTTGCCGGTAGAAACTGCGTTCCGGCGAAAAGAAGTTGCGGGCATCGAGGGCGGTATTCCGCAGAAATTCGAATCCGCCACCGTGTAGCTGATTGGCGCCGGACTTCGTCACCACATTCACAACGCCGCCACTGTAGTTGCCGTACTCGGCGTCGAAGTTGTTCGTCAAGATTCGGAACTCGGCAATGGAATCGAGGTTGGGCACGATGGAGGTGCCGCCGTTCATCAACTCCTTCACATCGCCGCCGTTCACCATGAAGCCGTTGGCGTCTTCACGCTGGCCGCTAATGGACTGGTTGCCGGGGTTCAGGCCGCCGGAGGGAGCAATGGCGACGGTGACTCCCGCCATTACGATCGAATCGGGCTGCTGCGTGGTGGCCGGCACTATGCCGGGCTGGAGCGCTAACAGGTCTGTGAAACTGCGGCCGTTGAGGGCCACTGCCGTCATCGCTTTGCCGGTGACCACCTCGCCCATTTGGGTGCTCGCGGTCTCCACCTGAATTTCACTCTCCCGGACCGTAATTTCCTCTCTCTCCTCGATCATTTGCACGGTGGGGTCTATCCGCAGGGCACTGTCTGCGTTGATGACCAAGCCGCTCCGTTTCTGTGGAGCGAACCCTTCGGCCGCGACGTGGAGATCATATCGCCCGACGGGCAAACTCGGGAAGGTATAGTCTCCCTTGTCATCCGTCGTCACTTTGTGCTGGATACCCATAGCGGTGTTGGTCACGATCAGGGTGGCTCCCGGGATGACGGCTCCGCTGGGGTCCTTGACGGTGCCTGAAATGCTCCCGGTAGTGGCCCCCCATAAAACTGCGTGAAGCGCCAGAAGAACTGCAAGAAGCGGAAGGATGGCCGTGTACCGACTCGCGTAACGGTTTCTCAGGCGCGCGGCTACGCGGCGCTGACTCGGAGCTGTGGCCGGGAGGGAGCGGGTGTCAAATCTAAGACGGGACACAACACCGAGGCTCTGGGCGGCGGCCATATTTCTTTCGGCTGATGGGGGATGGCGTCTCAACGGGCGGCCAAAGTGACCTTCCAAGCGCTGGCAAGGTTCGAGCCGTTCTTCGCGCGATAACCATTCACGATGACTTGGTCGCCTGGCTTGAAGGAATCGAGCTTCCAGCCCTGGCTCATCAGGCCGTTTGGGCTCGCAAGTTCCAGCTCCCACTTCGTCACCTCACTGCTTCCTTCCTTGACGTCGATCGACAGAAGCACATGAGGGTTCCTCCAGGCAACCCTGGTGACCGTTCCTCTCAACGTGATCCGCTGGTTCTCGTCGTACTGCCCTTTAAACGAATGATGCGCGAGAACCGGTGCGGCGCTGAGCGCCAGGAACAGGGCGCACAGGAGCCAGGCGGGTGGCTTTGGTGACGGCATCGGTAAGTAATATCTTAAGCTAAGGCACCGCTCCCTCACGGTCGCGGCTCGGTTTACCGGAACGGATTAACAGAGGTTTCGCTGGCGCTAGGCGCGGTCCAGGTTTTGGTAGGTCGCGGCGATGTTCAGGTTTACGTCGTTTTGCAGGGGCGCGGCCGGACCGAAGTTGGGGAAGTACTTATAAAGGTTGGCGGCGACGTACTGGGCGTAGCCGTTCGACTGCAGGGACTTGAGCGAGGCGACCGTGATCGTCTTCTGCAGCTCGGCGAGGGGGCGGCCGGCCTTTTTGCCGTCCGCCACGCGCGCGGTCAGCTCCTCGATGTAGTTGCGCATGTTGACCATGCGCTCTTTGCCAGCGTGGAGCGGGCCGTGGCCGGGCAGGATCTTGTCGAAGGCGAGCTGGCCCACCGCATCGATGGTCTTCGGCCACAGGCGCGGGTAGCCGTCGTCGATGAAGGGCAGGAAGCCGTGGATCATGTCGCCGGTGGCGGCCACGCGCTTCTGGGGGCAGAAGACCACGACGTCGCCCGGGGTGTGGGCGCGGCCGTGGAACTCGATGTGGAGCTCGTGGGCGGGGTCCTTGATGACGTGCGATTTGGCGAAGGTGATGGTCGGCAGCTCGAGCTGGAACTTGGCCATCTCGGCGATGTAGGACTCCAGTTGCCGGATCTGGTCCTGGCAGAAGGCCCGCTCGGGGGCTGCGGTGGCTTTGCCCATCCGCGCCCGGAGATCGGCGATCTGGGCCGGGAGGGTCTGCTCTACCTGGATCTTGATGCGCGCCCGCACTTCCTTCTGCATCATGTCTTTGGTGGGCTCGCTCGCGACGAAGTCGACGCGGCCACCGCCAGCCCGGTAGGCCGCGTTGCCCTGCACGTGGTCCCAGTGGAAGTGGCTGTTGACGACGTAGCGGACGGACTTGGGCGTGACTTCCTTCTTGATCTGGGCGACGAGGGACGCGGCGGCGGAGGGCTTCGAGTGGGCGTCGACGACGAGGACGTCCTGGGACTGCACAAAGATGGCGGCGTTGGAATTGATGGTGGCCTGGGCGCGGGCGACGGCGAGGTAGACGCCGTCTGCAACCTTTTCAATGTCGAAGAGCTGCGTCGAGGCGCCGGGGGCCTGGGCGCGGGCGAGGGCCGCCCGGAAGAAACCGAGCTCGAGCACGGAGGCTCCGGCGAGGGCGCCGCCGAAGAGCTGAGAGAAGAAGTCGCGCCGGGTGGAGTGGGCGTGGACGGCGTGTCTGTGGTGGTGCGAAGGGGTGTGTTGGCACATGGCGGTCTCCTTATTTAATCGCCAGCATGGCGTCGAGCGGGCGGCCGGTCGTGCGGGCTTGAAACTCCCGGAAGCCGGCCCGGGTCGTGAGGGCCTCGTACTGGGCGGCGGTCCGTTCTTTACCTTCCATACAGACCAGCATGTTCAGGGACTGCAGGTTGGTGCTCAGCGGTCCGTCCTGTAGAGGATACAGGATCTTCTCACAGATCAACAGTCCGCCACCCACGGGGAGCCGCTGGCAGATCTTGGCGAGGAGCGTTTCGACCTTGGGCTCGGACCAGTCGTGGAGGATGCGTCCCAGGACGAACAGGTCGGCCTCGGGCAGGGGGTCGGTGAAGAAGTCGCCAGCGTGGACGCCGGCGCGGTCCTCCAGGCCAGCAGCGGCGATGTAGCGTTGCGCGTGCGGGATCACGCCGGGGAGGTCGAACACGGTGGCGCGCAACCGGGGGTACTTGCGGCAGGCTTCGATGGCGAGGTGTCCGGTGGCGCCGCCGAGGTCGCAGAGGTGGGAGAAGCGCCCGAGATCGAGCACGGCGACGATGGCCGGGGAGGCGAGGAGGCCGAAGCCGTGCATGCCGGCGATGAAGGTGGCGCGGCTCTCATCCGTCGAGAAAAGCTCGTCGAAGACCCCGGACTTGCCGCCGAAGTGCTGGTCCCAGCGTGGAGAGCCTTCCCGGACGGCGTCCTCAAGGTGGCTCCATAGAGGATAGAGGAGACGGTTTGAATAAAGGATATAGCCGGTGAGGGTCTCGGGGGAGGCGATGCGGAGGTAGCGGGAGGCTACGGGACGGTTCTCGTAGGAGTCGCCGGTGCGGCCGAGGAGTCCGAGGGCGACGCAGGCGTTGAGGAGGCGCTCGAGGGCGTCGGGGTGGCAGCCCTTTTCGGCGGCCAGCTCGCGGGCCGTGGCCGGGGCGCCCTCCAGCCGGTCGAAGAGGCCGAGCGAGACGGCGGTGAACATCACTTTGGAGGAGCGGAAGGCGTCGATCAGGTCGAGGACGGGTTGAGCTTCGAGCATCGGGGCGATTATAGTGCGGCGCGATGCGTCGAGGCCAGCCGGGTTTCGAGGTAATCGACGAAACGCGCCGTGGGGTCGAAGCCCACTACGTTGACGGCGTCGGTGACGAAGTTCGAGAGTGCGTTGATATCATAAAAACAAATCTCGCCGTTTCTGTCGTTTACGAGATATTCGATGCCGCCTACGTCGAGGTGGGCGGCGGCAGCGAGCTGGATGGCACCGTCGATGGCCGCGCGGGGAGGGTCGGTCCGCTCGAGGCGCAACGTTTTCTTTTCCGGGTTCTTTTCCGGCGCGGGGGCGGGGCAGACGGCGAAGTCGGGTTCGGCCTGGCAGATGTCGGCGGGGCAGAGGTTGAAGCTGGTGAAGTCGGGGAAGATCTTGATGGCGTAGAGGAACTCGCCGTTGAGCACCTCGACGCGGATAATCGCACCTTCCCGGGCCGGGAGGAACTCCTGGAGGAGCGCCGTGTGATCGATGCCCAGGTCGAGATCGGCGGCGGCGAGCTGGTCGAGCGAGTCGAACCGGACGATGCCCGCGCCGCTGCCGCCGATGTTGGGTTTTACCACGACGGGGAAGCAGAGTCCTTGCGCGGCCTTGACCGCCCGGGAGGGGTGGTTGATGACCCTGGCCCGGGGATAGCCGACACCCGCCCGGCGGAAGAGATCGAGCTGGCGCGCCTTGGAGGTCTCGACGGCGTAGGCGGCGCTACCGTTGACAACCGGGACGCCCTCGTGTTCCAGGTGGACCAGGTAGTCCCGCGTGGCGAAGACGCCGTGGCCGTGGCCGCGCTTGTGGGCGGAGGGGCTCATGCGGTTGACCAGGAGGTCCGGGAGGTCGCCGGACTCGGGGTCGAGGAGCAGGCTCTCGGCGTGGACCTTCTCGTAGCCGAGCCCGCGGCGGTTCAACTCGGCGAACAACAGCTCAAACCATTCGGGATGCTCGTAGAGGATCGCAATCATAGGTCGTGTTCAAAGCCTTTCACGGGCAAGGTACGCCGGCGGCCGTCGGCTCCCAGCAGGACCAGTTTCCTGCCTTGTGTTATGACTCCGATGGGGGTCAGACATACGCCTCCCCTGGATTGTGGCAGTTGGCGCCGGGCATCGCAGGTGAAAAGCAACTCGTAATCCTCCCCTCCGTGCAGGGCCTGGTCGAGGGTCGCGCCGGGGAAGACCGGGAGGTCCGCCGCCCGGATCTCGGCTCCGACGCCGCTCTCGTGGGTGAGGCGAAAGAGGTCGAGCGAGAGACCGTCGCTCAGGTCCAGGGCGGCGTGGACGCCGCGCTGCTGGGACAGGTATTGTCCCAGGGCGAGGCGTGGGGTGGGGCAGAGGTGTCGGGCCACCGCCGGGTCGGAAGGCCGCGACCGGCCGGCCCGGAGGCGCTCGAGGCCGAGCGCCGATCCCCCCAGGAGGCCAGAAACGTAGATCCGATCCCCTGTTTTGGCGGCCGAGCGGCGCAACGCCCGGCCCCGGGGGCACTCGCCCAGGACGACGATGTCGGCGGCAAAACGCTCGCCGTGGGCCAGGTCGCCGCCGATCAGAGCGACCCCAGTCTTCCCGGCTAAATCAAACAAACCATTGAAGAAATGTTTTTTCCAGGCGGAGGTCACCCAGTTGGGCAGGCACAGCGAAAGCAGCGCCCAGCGCGGCCGGCCTCCCATCGCCGCGATGTCGCTCAGCCCGCGGGCCAGCGCCTTGTGTCCCAGGGCACGAGGCGGCTGCCAGCGGCGCTCGAAGTGGGCGCCTTCGACGATCAGGTCGGTCGTTATTAGTAGTTCCTGACTAG
>JBGPDC010000113.1:0-18003 GCA_041482115.1 Terriglobia bacterium
CGCCACGATCTCCTCGGCCTTGGAAATGGAGGCGGCCATGCCTTTGGCTCCATCGGTCAGGACCAGCTTGGCGCCGAACGCCTTCAAAACCTTGCGCCGCTCGACCGACATCGTTTCCGGCATGGTGAGCGTGATGGGGTAGCCGCGCGCCGCCGCCACGTAGGCGAGCGCGATGCCGGTATTGCCGCTGGTGGGCTCGATGAGTTCCTTGCCCGGGCCGAGCGCGCCGCGCTCTTCGGCGTCCCAGATCATGGAGGCGCCGATGCGGCACTTCACCGAATACGCCGGATTCCGGCCCTCCACCTTGGCCAGCACCACGGCGGGCGCGCCGTCGGTCACGCGGTTGAGCTTCACCAGCGGCGTGCGGCCGATGCTGAGCGAGTTGTCCTGAAAGAACTGACCCATCTCACCTTCCTGGCCCTTCAAATTTCCCAGTGCGCCACGAAACGATTCTCTCTCTCTTCCCAGTGCGCTGTCAGGTCGGCGAAGGTCATCCGGTCGATCACTTCGGAAACCGCCTGGTCCACCCGCTTCCACATCTCGGTGAACGCGGTTTCCGCCGCGCCGCGCCTTCCGCCGCCGGCGCCGCGTTTCGTCTGGCGCTCGCCCGGCGAGAGCGGACCCTCGACGAAGCGCAGCACCTCCCCCACGGTAATCGTCTCCGGGGCGCGCGCCAGCAGGTACCCCCCCTCCGCCCCGCGGCGCGAGACCACGAAACCGCCCTGCTTCAGTTGCGCCAGAATCAGCTCCAGGAACTTCTGCGGGATTTTCTGCCGCGCCGCAATCTCCGCGATCTTCACGGGCCGGTTGGGGCCGCGATAGGCGAGATCGAAGATAGCCTTTAGGGCGTAATCACCCTTGACCGAGATGTTCATTTTCCTTTGGAAGCTTTCGCTTTGCGGTCACGACGCCCTTGCCTCGCGGCCGGGGCCGGCTGCGGCCAACGGGCGGTCCATGCAGCGACTGCGACTGCCGATGCCAGCAGCGCCAGCGGGGCCACCTGGGCCAGGATCCGGTCGAGCGACGTGCCGATCCACCATTGGAGATCGTTCCGGCCGGTCAGGTAGGCTCCCACCAGACCGGCCATTTGCCAGAGCACCAACCCGGGCAGTATCCACCACGAGGCGCCCACCGCCCCCTGCCGGGCGGCCCCAGGACTCGCGGCCAGCAGCCAGAACGTTAGATTGTACACTGCGGGTCGGAAGGCCTGCCGAATAGTTGCCGTCACCCCGGGGACCAGGTTGCCCCAGTTCCAGTGCCCGGCGTCCAGCAGATCCGACGCCGGTACGCGGTAGTGGGCCCGCAGCACGACCCACGGCACAACAGCCATCAGCGGCGGAGCGGCCACCGCAGCCCAGGGCCGCCAATCGCGCGTCCGCTCGCGGGCCAGGCGGATCACCACGAGCGCTCCGACGGCGGCGAGAAAGAAGAGGCCTTCGTTCTTGGTCCACCCGGCGAGCGCCGAGAATCCGGAGGCCAGGGCCAGGTCGGTCCACTGCTGCGTCTTCCACCAGGCGTAGACGAACCCCGCCCCCAGCAGCAGGTACAGCGAAAGCGTAGTGTCGGCGTAGCCGGCCAGTTCGAAGGCGACGATATCGACCATGTGGAGTCCGGCGAGCATGGCGGTGAAAACCGCGGCCACCTCGCGCGAGCCCAGCCGCCGGGCCAGGTAGTAGAACGCCCCCAGCAGAGCGAAGAAGAAACACGGCGAGAGGGCCTTGGCCGCCGGATCAGCCGCCCCGCCCGCGACAATAAAAAGAAAAGCGCCATACAGCGGTACCAGCAATGGGTACGAAGGCTGCGCTTGAAATTCGCCGGCCCGCGCGAGGAACCCCTTCACGCCGCCATCGAGATAAAACGCCTTCGCCTTGAAGAGCCAGATAGCCCACGCGTCCCAGTCGCGCGTGTTGAGCGGCATCACCCGCTCATAGCCGAGCCACAGCAGTGGCGCCGCGACCCCAACGGCGAGCGCCACCCACTCGGTCCAGGAAGGCCACTCAGGACGCGCCATCGCCGGACGCCGCCGCAGCCGCCACGCCCCCAGCGCCGCCCACGGCAGCAGGATCAGCCAGAGGTTCCACGGTACGCCCGCCAGGCTGTAGGCCAGCAGTTGCAGCGAGAGCAATCCGGCGCCCGCGGCGAACCCCAGCGCCCAGAGCGAGACGAGACCGCCCCCTGCTACCCAGGGTCCGATGACCAGCCCTCCCAGCAAGCCCGTGAGCAGCGCGGCCAGCAAGGTCATCACTGAAAGATTTCCACCTGCGGTGCGGCAGCGACCTTCTTCATCCCGGCCGTGCGGGCCGCGATTTCCGCTTCCTCCCACCGGCCGCGAAACGGTTCCTGCGCCAGGTTCGGCGCCGTATCGCGAAAGACCGCCAGGAAGGTGCACCCCTTCTGCTCGGCGTTGCTGTGATCGGATAACCGCACCTGCCGCGGATATAGGTAGTACGAAAACCTGGACTGGTAATAGCGGGCGTGCTCGGGACCGGTGTGCGCCAGCACGAGAACACAGCCGCTGGCGGGGACCACGCGCCCGATGGCCTCCGCGACGGCATAACCGGGCGTGTCCAGTGCCGCCGTGCGCGCCTGCCAGGGCATCTCACCGAGAGCCGCGCGTGCCTGCTCGGTGGTCCCGACTTGCTCTTCGAGGTTCGGCCACTCGAAAACCAGCCATAGCGCGAGGAGGCCGAGGAGCAGGATTCGCTCTCGGGAGAAATTCACCCCGGTATCGTAGCACGCTGATTTCCGGTCCCCGGCCCGCAAGGCTTACAATCGACAGTGGAGAGACAGTAATGAAAGGTGTTCAGTACGTCGTAGACGATCACGGTCAGCGAAGAGCGGTCGTCATCGATCTGAAGAAGCATGCGGGGCTTTGGGAAGACTTCTACGACCGCGCTGTAGCGGAGTCGCGACGTAACGAGCCACGCGAGTCGCTCGCAGCGGTAAAGGCCAGACTCGACAAGCGTCGAGGTCGGCCGGCGCGTGGTTGAATACCGAGTCGTTGTTGCTCGGTCGGCCCGCCAGGAATTGGCGAGTTTGCCCCGTGCCACGGCCGATCGCATCATGGCCGTCCTGGATAGTCTGGCGGAACAGCCTCGGCCCGTCGGCGTTCGCAAGCTGCGAGGGGCTGCCGATCTATGGCGGGTCCGTGTGGGCGATTATCGAATAGTCTACGCCCTCGACGACGCCCAGAAGATCGTGGATATCCGTCTGGTTCGACATCGAAAGGATGCGTACCGGTAGCTAACTACGCCGCGCTGCGCATCCACCGGTATTGATCCGCCGCATCCTCCGGCAGCAGCGCCCACAGCGTGTAAGCTCCCAGGGCCGTGCCGAAAGGCAGATCCACGATCGAAAGCACCGCCAGGACCAGCGCCAGCGGCCGCGCCCACGTCTCGCGCTCGAGCAAACCCCACCCGGCCGCGAGTCCCGCGAGTGCGCCAGCCAGCAGAAAGATGCCCATCGCCGAGACGATCGCGGGGACCAAGTGCGCCGGCCCATGGAAGCGCAGCACGCGTCCGATCAGGAAGTGTCCGAACGCAAAAGTTGCTCCGGCCCCGATCAGCCGCCAGACGGAAAACGCGATCCACAGCACGCCCAGCCGTCCCAGGTGTTGGGTCAGATCCGGACGCCCCCGCGGCGGCGCCGGCTGGATCGCCGTTCCGCACGAGGCGCAAAACACCTGACCTTCCTGGAACGGCACCCCGCAGTGGTTGCAGTACATCCGCCACCTCCTGCCAGGAAGATACGAATCCGGCCGCCGGAAGTTCCCGCCTTCGCGGCTGCCAGTATACTTGTAGGCGTCGGATGCCGCTCTATTGCGAGGTGGCGCTGCCGGTCCCGCTCGACACCTCTTTTACCTACGCGCTGCCGTTGACCCTGCAAACTCGCGTCCAGCCCGGATGCCGGCTGATCGTCCCCTTCCAGAGCCGCAAGCTGACCGGCGTGGTGCTGGAATGCCACGACCGGAAGCCCGCGATGGAAGTCCGCCACGCCCTGCGCCTGGTGGACGAAGAGCCCGCCCTGCCTCGCGGCCTGCTCGAGCTCGGTCTGTGGATCGCCGACTACTACTGCGCGCCTCACGGCGAAACCCTGCGCAGCATGCTGCCGCTCGCGGCCGACGTACGCGGCGGGCGCGTGATCTCGCTCACGCCCTCGGGACAGGAAGCCGCCCGCCAGTTGCCGATCCTGCCGGGCGTGGAAGATGCGGTCGCGCCCCTTCTGCACGCCCTCGAAAAACGGCCCCTCTCGGAGCTTTCTCTCAAGCGGAAGTTTCCGCAGGCCGCCGGCGTCATCCGCAGCCTCGAGCGCAAGGGATACCTGGTCATCGAGCGCGTGCAGGAATTGCGGGACCCCCTGCGGTCGCGCGCGGGACTGCTCATGGTCGAAATCGACCGGCGCGAGGCGGCGCCCGAAAAGCTCCCCGCCCCGGAGAAGCGGCTGCTCGGCTTCCTCGATTCCCATCCCGGTGCTCACGGCCTGCGCGCCCTCGAGGCCGAGTTGAAGGGCGCCGGCGCGGCCGCGCGCCGCCTCGCCAAGTCCGGCGTCGTGCGGTTGTGGAAAATGGCGGTCGAGGCGGCGGTCGAGTTCAAAACCTTCGCCAAGCCCGTGCTCAACGCCGAGCAGTGCGCGGACCTCGAGGCCATAGCGGACGCGATGCGCGCCGGCGGCTTCCGCACCTTTCTGCTGCACGGCATCACCGGGTCGGGCAAGACCGAGGTCTACCTGCACTCGATCGAGTTGGCCCTCAGCCTCGGCAAGAGCGCCCTGATGCTGGTGCCCGAGATTGGACTGACCCCCGCGGTCGCCGGACAGTTCTACGGCCGCTTCGGCGACGCGGTCGCGATCCTGCACAGCGCCTTCACCGACATCGAGCGGGCCGAGCAGTGGCGGCGCATCCGCACCGGCCGCGCGCGCGTGGTCGTGGGCACGCGCTCCGCCGTGTTCGCGCCGGTCGAAAATCTCGGCCTCATCGTGGTTGATGAGGAGCACGACCAAAGCTACAAGCAGGAGGAGACACCCCGCTACCACGGACGCGACGTCGCCATCGTGCGGGCGCAGCGCGAAGGCGCCGTCGTGGTGCTCGGCTCGGCGACCCCGGCCCTCGAGTCGCGTTACAACGCCGCGCGGAACAAGTACGGGCTGCTCGAGCTCCGCGAGCGCATCGAGAAGCGCCCGCTGCCCGCCGTCGAAGTCATCGACATGCGCATCGAGTTTCTCGAGACGCGCAAGCAGAGCCTCTTCTCGCGGCGGCTCGAGACGGCAATCAACGACCGGGTCGCGGCCGGCGAGCAGGTGATGGTGCTGCTGAACCGCCGGGGCTTCGCGACCTTCGTCGCCTGCCGGAGCTGCGGGGAGCGTATCGAGTGCCGCAACTGCTCGGTGACCATGACCTACCATCGCCGCGAGCAGCGCCTGCTGTGCCATTACTGCGACTACGCCGAGCCGGTGCCATCCGTTTGCCCCAAGTGCGCGAGCGAGCACATTTACTTCCTCGGCAGCGGCTCGGAGAAAGTCGAGGAGACCCTGCACCAGGCCTTCCCGCGGGCTCGGATCGCCCGCCTCGACCGCGATTCCGTGCGCGGCAAGCGGCAGTACGAGTCGATCCTGGGCGCCTTTCGCGAGCGCAGCTACGACATCCTCGTGGGCACGCAGATGATCGCCAAAGGACACGACATCCCGAACGTCACTCTGGTGGGCGTGGTGTCCGCCGACGTCGGCCTCGGCCTCCCCGACTTCCGCGCCGCCGAGCGGACCTTCCAACTGCTCACGCAAGTGGCGGGGCGCGCCGGCCGCGGCGATCTCCCGGGACTCGTGCTCGTGCAAACCATCAACCCCGACCACTACGCGATCCGCTATGCCGCGGCCCACGATTACCAGGGCTTCTACGAAAAGGAGCTGAATTTCCGCCGCCTCATGCACTATCCGCCGTTTACGGCGATGGCGAACATCATCGTGCGCAACGAAAGCCTCGACGAGGTGCTCAAGCTCACCGGCGTGCTAGGCGAATTCTTGAAGGACGTCCCGGAAAACGTGAAGGTCCTCGGCCCGGCGGCGGCGCCGGTGGTCAAGCTCAAATCGGAATACCGCTACCAGTTCCTCATCAAGTCCCTCAGCCGCCGGACACTGGGCGAGTTGTTGCGCGGCGTACGCCGCTTCGCCGACGCCCAGCACTGGCCGGCCACCGGACTGGTGGTGGACGTCGATCCGATGAGCCTGATGTAGGGAACCAACTGGTTTTTACACATTATAATGTGTAGAATGATGTGTGGGAAGTCTGATGGCTACAAATCTGGCGCTGGACGACAAACTCATCAACAAGGCCAAGCGCGTGGGCCGGCACAAGACCAAGAAAGACGCCGTGACTGCCGCCCTTGAGGAATACGTACGCCGCCGTGAGCAGTTGGCTATCCTGGACCTGGCCGGCACGATCGACTACTACCCGGACTACGACTATAAGCGGTCGCGACAGCGCAAGCTCGCCTGATGGTGCTCGTAGACACCTCGGTTTGGTCCCTGGCACTGCGCCGCCAGCCTCTCGACTTGAGCCCGCCAGAGAAAGGTATCGTGGCGGTATGGTCGGAACTGGTGCGGCAGGGCAGGGTGAGGCTGCTGGGCCCGATCCGGCAGGAGATCCTTTCCGGCCTGCGGGACGCTGAGCAGTTCACCGCCCTGCGGGAACGGCTCGCCGCCTTTCCGGATGCTCCGATCGAAGCGGGGGATTACGTTCAAGCCGCGAGGTTCTTCAACCTCTGCCGCGGGCGCGGCGTTGCCGGTTCACACACCGACATGTTGATTTGCGCCGTCGGGCATCGCTTTCACTGGCCAGTCTTTTCGGTAGACGCGGACTTCGCGCGTTACGCGAAGTTATTGCCGATCCGGCTGCACGGCAGCGGCTGAAAACGACACCGGAAGGTCCTACCGCACGCGCTCGGGAAAGTCGAACACCGGATCAATATCCACCGGCACCTCCGCGGCCGCCTCGAGCGCGGACTTCAACTCCGCCGGCATCGCGCCGTAGCGCCGGAACCACGCCTCCGCCCGCGCCCGGTCGCCGGTGGCCTCGATCTCGAGTAAATCCTTGGCGAGGCCGGCGAGCGCCGCGGGGATTCGCCGATAGTCGGTGACGTACTTCCCCGAAACGTCGCGCGTGATCGCCTTCTGCTCGGCCAGATAGTTGAACTCCATCATTTCGGCTTGTCCATGGGCCTCGCCGACCCCGAAGCGCACCGTGCGGAAAATCCCGGCGACGTAAGAGGCGTAGAATTCTTCGAGACGCTCCTTCGGCAGCGCGCCCTGGTCCACCAGCCACTGCAAGCCGAACATGCCGACGACGTCCGCTTTGGCCTCCTCCAGGCCGCTAAAGACCGGTCCGATCGCTTCCCGGATGTCGGCCTGCGCGCCGCCCCGGCGGGCGTAAACCGGCCCCAGTCCGTGCGAGATTTCGTGCAGCATCACCATCGTGAGGTAGCCTTCCGCCGACGCCTGGGCCGCCTGGTCCGGCCGCATCAGCCGCTGCGCGACCGGCAGAATGACGTGCTCGACGCGCGCGTCCATAAAATTCTTGAAGAAGATCTTCTTCGAGCCTTTTTCCTGGTGGACGCGCGGGTCGTTGGGCAGGTTGTCGGCGACCGCCTGATAGCCGTGCCGCAGGTCGCCCCCGCGGAACGGCGCGTCCATTACTTCCATGGGCGTGGCGTGTCCGGCTTTGGACGGCTTGTCCTCCGGCGCGATAGGGAGCGCCGCCTGGATCTCGGGCACGTAGCGCTGGAACACGGCGAGCTTCCTGCTTTCCGCGTCGTTGCGGATGAGCACCGCCGGGCCATAGCTCGCCTTCACCCCGAGCAAATCGTCGTCGTAGGTCTCGTAGGGCGCGAAAATGACGTCGAACTTGGGGTCCTTCAGATCGACCCAGGCGAGGTCGCTCTGATAGTAGTCGTCGGTGAGCAGCGCGCCCGCCCGCAGCCGCAGAAAATTGGCGAACGCCGGGTCGTCGCTGAGCGCGGCGGCTTCCCGGAGCGCCTTCGCGGCGGGATCGAGCCAGCGCTTGTAGGCGACGTGATACGGGACGCATTCCAGGTCCTTTCCGCGCCACTCGACCACCGTGTAGGGACTGTAGATCTCGGCCCGCTTTTCCGGATGCGCCTTCACGTATTGCTCGATCTGGTCCCGCGTCAGCCCGCGCGGGTAGAAACCGCGGCCCGAAGGCATCGGCGCTATGCCGGCGAAAGGCTTGTGTTCGTCCAGCAGGTCGAAGCGGCTGCCGTTGATCATCAGCAGGCGCCGCAGCTTCTGGCTCTGTGCATCGCGCTTTCCCTCCAGCGATTTGAGAAGCGCGAGACCCTCGGGATCGTTCTGACGCCAGTAGATGTTCTCTAGTTCGCGAGTCGCGTCGACGAGTTTGCCCACCAGGCGTCGCTCCCGTTCGCTGAGCCCGGCCGTGTGGAACGGCATCTTCACCTGCCGCCACTTGGCGAGCCGCGCGTCGAGGTCGCGGGCGGCGTCGCGCGGCTGGGCGCTCGCAAGCTGCGCACCGAGAAAGAGGAAGCAAGCGAGAATCGCCAGATCAATCCAAGACATACTCTTCTCATGCTAACGCGGAGCCAGATCCGTTTGCCGGGGCGCCAGACCGCCTGCCGCGGGGGTGCCTCTTCCGCGTTCATTCTGGCGTCAAAAAGGGGGTAAAAACGCTTGAAAAGTACCTTCTTGAAGCCCCCAACTTTAAATCAAACGTATGACTGAATAGGTTGCGTAGGGCGGTCCCCCTGGACCGCGCCGGGCCCCTTGGCCCGGCCCTACCACCGCCGTGGCCATGCGCCTTGATCTACTTTGCGTCG
Organism: Terriglobia bacterium; assembly: GCA_041482115.1. GTDB lineage: Bacteria > Acidobacteriota > Terriglobia > Bryobacterales > JACQDG01 > JBGPDC01. The sequence continues at coordinate 8,838 of JBGPDC010000113.1, forward strand.
ATCTCTATCGCGACCTCGTCTGCAGAACCGCTTCCGCGTGCTCTACCCGGGAAGCGACCAGCGCCCGGAAGTCCAGCGCCCGGCCGACAGGCCAGAAGAATGAAACCGGCTGGATCGGAAAAGACCAGATCAAGCCGGGAAGGTCGCTCCAGCGGTGGATGATCCAGGCACATTTCACGCCAGCCTAAGTGCAACGTTTCAGAGTCCGCTTACGGACCCGAGAGAGGAGCGCTTGGCGACTCTCGTCGGAAATCTGCGATTTGCCTCCGCGACCACGTTTCAGGCGTCGAGGACTTCTCCGGATCGCCGACTTGAACGAAGCCGCTGGCGCGGCGGACGCCGCGCGTGTGTGTCGTTCAAGTGATTGCGCCCAAACCCGCCCATGCAGGCCTCGACGCCCGTAGCGCGCTTGTTCGTCAAAAATGATCAGGGGAGTAGCTCCATTTCGGAGACTTCCCTCTACTCAGTTGAGCAAGGTGTATGATCCGTTCTACCGCTGCAATGAGAGCGTGTCGAGCATTTGCGTTCAATCGATACAAAAGCTGGCAGCCGATCGTATGCCCGCCCTTAGCCCAACGAATGCTGCTAACACCCATGCCAAGCTCTTCTAGGGCTTCCTTCCGACACCTGAGCGATAGTCCGTCCTCCACCGGGGGAGTCTTCCTCGTGTTTGCACCGAGTGGAAGCCAGACGAGAACAGCCTGCTTTGGATCAAGACATCGAAGGAGTCCGGAAATCCTCCTCCAATGACTCTTACTCGGAGGATCAATGAAAACGAAGTCGGCATTGTGAATCGCAGAATCGAGATAGTCAGCCGGGGTATTGACGACATGAGCTTTTGGAAATGCTGACCGCTTGACGACATGAGCTCTTGGAAATGCTGACCGTAGGTTTTTGTGTGGTGCTGATGCGGTTTCCCACAACCAGAATTCGACACGTCTCCTGCGTTTATTGCACACGTCTTGAGCGAACCAGGCTGATCCCGGGTATCCCGGGTAATTTGCATCCACACCAGGCCGCACGTCAAGACCAGCGCACTTCGCCCAGATCGCCACGTGCGAATTGCGGTTCAGAAGGCGTTTTCCAGCAATGACTCCAATCCCTTGTCGCCACTCGCCCGTGCTCCGAAGTGGATTCTGCGCATAACCCGCAAACAAGTCGGCATACTTGAACGCCCTGCGATTGGAGCGCGCAAGGGTTTTGTCCAACGCTGCGATCAGTGCTGGGTGTTTGCAGATGTCGCCCTCGTTGCCGGCGTGCTTGTTGTGGTCATAAGCCATGAATGATTTTTGAATCCTAGCACGTATCGACGAACGCAGCATGCATTCAAGTGAGTATTCACCCGACCCCGGAGTCACATGGCCGCATAACACGCCCTACTCGTGGAAGTGCCCCTAGCAGCCCGTGCCTAAAAGGGCTGTTTCCGACCGAGTACAGCGAGGCGCTTTGAGCCGGGAAGTAGACGGACCGAGGGGCTGGGGGACCCACCGGGGCTCATTCGTTGCCTGACAGCGGCCCGTGACGACCACCAGCAGGCGTAAAATCGCAAAAAAGCGGCCGCGGACCCGGTCGTGCAGACCGCGCGGCGTGCCCGCCCCCCACTTCTGCCGGAGCAGCAGCGCTAAGTTGCAGGCCACGGCTTGCAGCAACAGTTTCTTCTGCACGTTTTCCCGACCCCGCACGTGCAATCGCCGCATCCGACCCGTCTCGAACAGATGCGCGAACGGCCGCTCCACGCGCTCCCCTCGCCGGCGCAGCAGGGCGATCCCGCGCCCCCCCGCGATCCGTCGCCGGTTGGCGTACACCGCCGCCTGTTGCTCCGCTTTGTCCGCCCACTTCTACCGGCCCCGCTGCGGTTCGGCCACATAGCTCCGTACCCGCGCTGCCTGCAGCTCCGCCAGCACCGCCCCGCTGTGGTAGCCCTTGTCGGCTACCACTTCCTGCAACCCGTCCTCGTGTACCGGATACTCGCCCTCCGACGTCGCCGTCGCAATCTCTCCGGCAATCGCTTCGCCCGCTGCCGGCAGCGTCTCCTGAATCGATTCCGTATCCCCAGTCGCCCCCGGATGCGCCGTCACGGCCACGATCGCCCCCGTATCCAGATCCACCGCCTGCTCCGCCTTGTAGGCCAGCGCCGTGCGACCGTCCTTCAGCCGGGTGATCTCCGCTTCCCGCTCATGCGGGTTCACCCACTCTTCGTTCGACGTCCGCTTCGCCCGCCGCCGGTCCATCCGTCGCAACGCCGCCGCGTCCGTCGCCTCCAATCCTTCCGTTTCTGCCAGCCGCTGCAGATATGCGGTGTAGCTCTCGCTCGTGTCCCGCCGCACAATCGACTTCATCGCCGCGTTCGCTTCCAGCGTCGTCGCGTCGATCCCCACCGTCTTCCCTTTCAACAAGCCGCTCCGCGCCAACTCCCGCAGCACCCACCCGAACACCGCCTGATGCGTCGCCTCTTCCACCAGCCGACGGGTCCGCGAGATCGTCACGTGGTCCGGGGTCTCCTCGTTCAGCCCGTAGCCCAGAAACTCCCGCAGGCTCAGCGAATCCGCCACCCGCCAGGCGATCCCCCGCTCGCTGTCGATCCCTTCAAAGAATCCCAGCAGCATGAGCCGAAAGTAGATGCCCGGCGCCAGCGACGGTCGCCCCAGCTTTTCGTGGTAGAAATCCCGGCACTGTTCTTCACAATGCCGGTCAAAACCGGCCTGCTCCAGGACCCGGTTCAGACGCCGGTAGAACGGGTGTCCCGGCGCTTCCGCCAGTTCCGCCCGATACCACAGCGGCTCCTGGCGCTCGCGTTGCTTTCTTGTGCCCATCGCCATACGCCGATCTTACGCCCAAACATCTTCAGGAAGAAATGGTTTTTAGACACGGGCTGCTAGAGCATAGTGGTTTTCCAACGTGCAAAGCTTGGCACAGTCTTCAGCGGGACCGGCGCAAAGACTGAACGAATATCTCTCTCCCGACCCTGATCTGGCGCCAGGCAGCACAAGATGCCATTTTGACGGGCCTCGTGATTTCCAAGCGCATGGCAGGGATGTCAAGAAAAGAGAATTGCGTATCCTGCCACGCGCACACATGATCGAGCCGGATGCCTGAGAATCGAGCAGCTCAGGAACTCGCCCGCTGTCGATGGGCGAAGGCAACACCCGAGGATCGCCGTGCCGTGGGGGAACGGAATGTCGGATGCCGGCCGTGCTCGCACAAGCTCTCACCCCAGCGCCGCATTGATTTAGGAAAGAAGGCCGCGGTCTAGTGGGGAACAAGGTCAAAGATTAACCCATCGCCCACCTAAAACTAACGCAATGGCCGAAGCTGACTGAGCCCGCTGGTGATTCAGGGGTGTGCGGCTGCTTGTCGGCCTCTTCGAACACTCTTAGGTGACTGGAGGCGGTATGAACGAAATGGGCCACTCACCCTGGTAACCTACGCCCAAGGCGATTGGTTTTTGCCCTGAGCCGGCGGTTTCAATTTTGCTTCTTCCAGCGACTCGGGCAACTCGGGCCGCGCAGAAAGAAATCTGCCTTCAGGCGTATCGGCTAGAATGGATGCGTGGGCGACCTGATGCATCAGGGGCTTGCCGACAGGTCACACAGATGATGCTCCAAGGAACACGGCGCGCTTTCCGGAACGTTTTCTGGCTCGTAGGGGTCGGAGCTGTGGTCCTCAGCGCCTTGTATGCCGCGCAGCGCCCATTCCGCGTGTATGCAAGCCTAGAACGACAAGACAACGTGGCCTTGCCGCCGGATTGGCAGGAGGAGACGGAGTGGGTCTTCGGTCGATTGATGTATCCGAACCACCCTCGTGCCCAATTCAGCCGGGGCGCCGACTGGAGGGAAGGAGGCACCAGTTGGACGCAGGATTACCCTCGGGCAGACCGTCACTTTGCGGAGGCGCTTCGCCGGCTGACGCGCATTCACGCGCGCTCAGCAGAGCAGCCGGTGAACTTAGACGACGGCGATGATGTGTACTCCTGGCCGTGGCTGTTCGCTGGCGAAATGGGCGATTGGAAATTGACCGACGACCAAGCTAAAAAGCTCCGCGAATATCTCCTACGAGGCGGATTCCTCGTGCTCGATGATTTTTGGGGAACCGTGGAGTGGGAGAGATTCGAGGAAAGCATGGCACTTGTTTTTCCTGACCGTGCGATTCTTGAAATCGATGATAGCGACCCGATTTTCCACGCAGTGTATGACTTAGATGACCGGTACCAACTTCCAGGTATGTGGGCGTTGCAGCATGGGACAACTTATAGGAATGACGGTTCGGTACCGCACTGGCGGGGCATCTACGACGACCAGGGTCGGATCATGGTGGCCATCTCGTTCAACTCGGACATGGGTGATTCCTGGGAATACACGGACGAGCCGTCCTATCCAGAAAGGTACTCGGCATTGGGACTTCGCATTGGTGTCAACTCCGTTATCTATTCTATGACTCATTGAGCCGACGTGTGCGGCAACAATGTTCCAGATCAATGGATAGAAGGAAAAGCCGCTCTTCCGTCCATCTGGGCCCGCGCTAGGAAAAAAACCAGCCCGACGCGCGGACAAGGCAGAATGGAGGCATGCCTGACCTCATGCAGCAGTGGCTCTCCGAGTTTGAGACCTCTCTGATTTCGAAGCAGCTTACGATGGGTGCGGATCTGAAGGAATTGCCACTGGCGATGGTAGAGGCCCAGCGCTATCGGGTAGCTTTGAAGTGACCCGTAGCTTACGCTTGGGCTTCGACTGGCCGAGAGACCGCGGGGGGTAGCAGTCATGACCGATGACGGGAAGCGCCGCCTTGTTGTCGGGCTCGGTGTCAGTGGGGGTTCCCCCCGGTCGCCGGTAGCCACCGCTAACGTCGAAAACTTGTTCGAGCGAGGAATCGTCGGGGTGACGGATTACGACGCCTTAGATCGTCCGCCCGTGGCAAATGTCCTTTACATAGCTCGGCAGCGCCTTCGACGCGTTCCTCATTCGGCCCGCAGCACATTTAGCGGGAGGCAGGAGCCCTTTGGCCTCAAAGGCGCGACGGTGCTCATCGCAAGTGGCACAGCCTTCCATCGAGTGAACTCCCCTGGAGAGGCATGGCCGGGAGATTTCCGACCGTGCCCTTCCCGGGTTTCGGTAGTGAATTGAAGTGGCCACACTGTAACACCTCATTCACGTCATTTACCTACCCCTGGAATGGAACTGCTGGTACCCGGCGGGCCGACGGTTTGAAGCACTGGACACTACGCGTCACATCTGCTGGTTCAGCCATCGCGGGATTCTAGCACGCCCTTAGTGGGCGGTAGCGGCGTCCTAACGATACATCGCTGGGGCGCCGATTTTATGTCCCGTCTGCCGTTCGTACCCTCGGATGATTCAAGGAAGCGTCACGGGCCGCGAAAGGGCATGGCTCGCCTCCGCGGCGATTGGCTGACCATGCCCTTCCTCGGGTCACTAGTGGCCTGTCGCAGCGAAGTCGTTACTACGAATGCGGTGGCTGATATCGGAGTATTTCCAGCGAATGGGCTGGGCGTTGGCTGAGTAGGCGTTAATGTAACGGCGAAGCTCGCGAGCCAGGTCGGGCACGGAGGTGAAGATGCCGCGGGCGATCACGTCGCGTTCGATCTTGGCGAACCAGATCTCGACTTGGTTCAACCAGGAAGAATAGGTGGGCGTGAAGTGCAGTTGCACGTGCGGGTGTGCTTCCAGAAAATCGCGGACCGCTGGGGTCTTATGCGCCGAGAGATTGTCGAGGATGATGTGGATCTCCTGCTTCGGCCGGCATTGCGCAACGACCTCTCCCAGGAAATCCACGAAGTCGGCACTGGTGTGACGGGCTGCAGTCTTTCCATGCACCCGTCCGGTCTTGGTGTCCAGCGCGGCGTAGAGCGATAGCGTGCCGTGGCGGTAATACTCGAATCCGTGGCGTTCCGCGCGACCGGGTGACAACGGCAGCACGGGGTCCAAACGATCCAGAGCCTGAATCGCGGTCTTTTCATCGACGCAGAAGACCGCCGCATGCTGGGGCGGGTTCAGATACAGCCCGATGACATCGGCGGCCTTGCGTTCGAAGTCCGGATCGTTGCTGGCCAAGTAGCGTTGCAGACGATGCGGCTTCAGTCCGGCCTCCCGCCAGACCCGATGCACCATATCCTTGCTCACGTTGACCACCGCGGCCAGCTTACGGCAGCTCCAATGGGTGGAACCGTCTTTCGGTTTTCTGCGCGTCGCCGCCAGGATCTTCGCACGCAGGGCGGGTGTCAGCACCACTGCCTGCTGTCCAGGATGATAGGTGTCCAATCCTTCCAAGCCCTCTTCCAGGAAACGCTGTTTCCAGCGCGAGATGGTTGGCGCGGTCGTCTGCAAGCGCTCCTTAATGACCGCAAAGGGCGTCCCCTCGGCCAGCATCAGGATGAGCTTCGCACGAAATACAAAACCGGCAGGCAACGAACGCGATTGAGCGATCTCGTTCAGATCCCTACGTTGTTGTTCGGACAACTGGAGTGCTTCGGCAGTGAAGGGCACATAGAAGAGACGCCCTGCTCATAGTAATAGTTACTCTGCGACAGGCCACTAGGAGTGACTATCTGGGGGACTTATGCTACCCCAGTTTGTCTCAAACGCCATGCTATCTTTTGGCCAAGTCAAGAGTAGAACGAGCAGTACCTCCAAGAAGGGGCGAAAGAAATGCCCCGCCCGGCATCCTGACCGGCTCCCCTTAGATGCTACTGTCCGTCCCTAAAAAAGAGTGCCTCCGACGCTTTACCTCCCGACGCTTTGAAAGGGAACTGGAGGAGCTGTTCGGAAAAATACCTGTTTGTCAACGCCGGATGGAAATTCCCCGTATGGCCCGGAAACTGGATCTGCTTGAATCGCAGGCGGTTATGAGCCGCAACTCAGTGCTGGCGATAATGAACCAACGAGATGTCGAGAGTCCTAGCAGGGTGATGAAAAAGCCCGCCGGGCAGTGACCCAAGCGGATAGGGAAGCGCCTCCTGTTTAACAGGAGGTAGCGATGCGCGGAGACGATGAGCGGCAGGATGCCGTGTTCAGTTACCTATCGCCGGAGCAACGAGTGCCGGCCGACCACCCGTTGCGGCCGGTCCGACGGATGATGGACGAGGCGCTGAAGCAGCTTTCCGGCCAGTTCGACCGCCTGTACGCGGACACTGGGCGGCCGTCCATCGCGCCGGAGAAGCTGCTACGAGCCTTGCTGCTGCAGGTCCTCTACAACGTGCGAAGCGAGCGGATGCTGATGGAGCAGTTGGATTACAACCTGCTGTTCCGGTGGTTCGTGGGTTTGAACATGGACGATGCGGTCTGGGACGCGAGCACGTTCAGCAAGAATCACGACCGGCTGCTGGACGGGGAGGTGGCGCAAAAGCTGTTGGTGGCAGTGATACGGCAACTTCAGGAACAGGGTTTGGCTTCCGATGAACACTTCACGGTGGATGGGACGCTGATCGAAGCCTGGGCCAGCCAGAAGAGCTTTCAAAAACGAGAGGGAAGCGACTCCCGCCGGGATGACGATCCGGGCAATCCGACGGTGAACTTCCGTGGGGAGAAGCGGAGCAACGCCACCCACGTGTCGAAGACCGATCCCGATGCCAGGCTGGCCAAGAAGGGCAAAGGCAAGGAAGCCAAGCTGAGCTATGCCGGGCACGTGCTGATGGAGAACCGCAACGGGCTGATTGTGAATGCGGTGTTGACGCGATGCTATGGGCAGGCCGAGCCAGACGCGGCGTTATGGATGGCCGAGCAGATCGAAGGGACCGAACGAGTTACGTTAGCCGCTGACAAGGGCTACGATCAGAAGTCGTTGGTGAAGGAGTTGCGGCGGATGCAGGTGACGCCGCACGTGGCGCAGAACGAAAATCGAGCGGGCGGCAGTGCCATCGATGGGAGAACGACGCGGCACGCGGGTTACCAGATCAGCCAGCGGGTGCGGAAACGAGTAGAAGAGATCTTTGGGTGGATGAAGACGGTGGGGCTACTGGACAAGCTGCGGCATCGCGGGGTGGAGTTGGCGAACTGGATGTTTCTGTTCACCGCGGCGGCCTACAACCTGGTTCGGATGCGGAATCTGAGCGCGGCTGCTGCGGCCGCCGCATAGCGCACTATGGTGGCCGTGTGCGTGAGGGCCCAATGGCCCACGCTGATTTCCACCTCGCCCATAACCCGCAGCTATAGGGCTTACCAAACCTCAGGAGGCGAAGGAAAATCGCAGTTCGCAAGCGTTTTTCATCACCCTGCTAGATCCCTTCCGGTTCGTGCTGGTCGCCGTCGCTGGTTGGATGAACCAACGGCAACTGCAGGTCATTGATTACCTCCGCGAGGAGAACCGCGTTCTGCGTGAGCAACTCGGCGGGCGGCGGATGCGGCTCAACGACGACCAGCGCCGTCGGTTAGCGGCTAAGGCCCAAGGGCTCGGACGGAAGATGCTGGCCGAGGTGGCCACTATCGTCACGCCCGAGACCCTGTTGGCCTGGCATCGGAAGCTGATCGCGCAGAAGTACGATGGCAGTGAAAAGCGCAGGCCGGGGCGACCACGTACCGCCGGACAGCTCGAGGCCTTGGTGGTACGAACGGCCGAAGAGAACCGGGATTGAGGCTATCGGCGCCTCCAGGGTGCTTTGTCGAACCTAGGGCATGACCTCTCGCAGCACGATCGCCGAGATGCTGAAGCGGCACGGGATGGAGCCAGCCCCGGAGCGGAACCGGAAGACGACATGGAAGCAGTTCTTGATGCGGCACTGGGAACTGATCGTGGCCGCGCGGTTCACTGCCGATCACGCCCGCGATGGCCGCCGGGATCGATGAGCTGATCGGAGGTCGATGGTATGACCAAAGAGGAATTGCAAGCCCGGGTCGAAAAGCTCCATAAGCAAGTTGAGGCGGCCATTGGAGAGTTTGAACTCGAAACGCACGAAGAGGTCTCGCTAATCCTAGTCAGGCGATTCGGCGATGTCCCCAAGGTTCACGTGGTGCTATCTCAACCCTAAAGCGCACCACTACGGTCTGAGGCCCTTCCGCTCCCGCAACCCCCGCGCCCACTTCTCTGGCGCCGTCTCGGCCTTAGCAGCCCGTGCCTAAAAGGGCTGTTTCCGACCGAGTACAGCGAGGCGCTTTGAGCCGGGAAGTAGACGGACCGAGGGGCTGGGGGACCCACCGGGGCTCATTCGTTGCCTGACAGC
>JBGPDC010000114.1:0-17878 GCA_041482115.1 Terriglobia bacterium
GATTCCGAGCTGCGACCGTAAGGGAGCGGTGCTTCGAAGCCCAACTGCCGCCTCAAAAACCGCTCCCTTACGGTCGCGGCTCGGAAACGGGGCAGCTCTGCTCTCACTTTCATGTCGTGCACCCCGGCGAGAGTCCGCTTCATAAGGAACGGTTATAGCATGGCTACTGCAGCGGTCCCTTCCACAAGCGGAGATCGTCGATCCACACGCGCCCCGAGCCATTGATCACCACGTTCAACTTGACGTTGCTCGGGCGTTCACCCTTCTTCAGGAAGAAGGGTGTCTCGAGAGTGGTCCAATCGTTGGTGCCGGCGAGCGGCGACTGCAGGCTGCGCGAGAAGAACTCGCCTTTGCCCGCAAACACGCACCACATCTCCAGGTACACCTGCCCCTTCACGTTTTCGGTCCGGACCTTCGCCTGGTAGATCAGCGTCGCTTCTTCCACCCCGGGGTCACCCGTCTCGAACAGCCGGAAGGTAGTCGGAGCTTTCGCGTCGAGACGTAAGGATCCCTTGCCGTCACTCGAGACTTTGCTGTCGAGCTGCACGCCCGTCCGGGTGATGACGCCTTCCAGGTTGTCAAGCGGATAGCGTTTCACCTCGGTCGTTTGCGCGGCGAGCGAGGTGGCCAATAGCATCGCACTGACCGTGAGTCGTCTCATGGCCACATTATCTCTCGCCCGCGGCCTCGCGCATCGCCGCAAACAGCTCCGGCGTCAGCTCGAAGCCCAGCACGCGCGCCAGGGTCTGGCTCCAGCCGTGCAGGAAATACTCCCAGCCGTCGACGGCCCGCGCCCCCTGCGAGCGCGCGTAAGCGAGGAACAGCAGCTCGCCGCGGTAGTTGAAGTCCCACGCGATCGTGCCCTCCGGAAAGCGCACCCCCGCGCTGACCGGCGAGCCCGGACGGTCCTTGCCGAGGCCGGTCGCGTTGACGATCAGGGACCCCGGCGGCAGGGCGGCCACCAGGCGGTCGTTATCCCCCGGCCCCGCGACCCGCACACAGCGAGCCGCTGTGAATTGGGTGGCGTGCTCCAGGCGCGCCTCCGACACGTCCGAGAGGATCACCTGTTCGGGCTTGTGCTCGCGAAACAGGTGTACGCTCAAAGCGAGCCCCGCGCCCCCGGCCCCCAGGATCAGCACGTGACCACGAAACGGCCACGCGAGCACGATGGCGCGCAACGCGAGACCGCTGGTCACGGTGTCAATCGCGATGCCGGTCAGCCGCCGGCCCCGCTGCACCATGCAACTGACCTCCCCGAGCCCCGCGGCTTCGGCATCGAATTCCGCAAAGAGATCGCGGGCGTGTTCGTAAATCGCCACCTTGTGCGTGGTGACCAGGCCGCCCCGCGAATCCGGGTCCGCGAGCATCTCCTCGACGACCGCGCGATAACATTCGCGCGGAGCGTTCATCGGCAGGTCGCGCCCCACCAGCATGGCCCCCGGAAAGCCGGCGAGCTGCGCCCACCGGGGGAAGATGCGGTGCACCGAGGATTCGGCGGTCGAGACGCCGAGGAAGTACATCCTCTCACTCATAGGTAAAACAAACTGAGCCGCGGCAGCTTCGCGTCCTCCAGGATTCTCCGCTGCAAGTATTGCTTTTCGAGCATCGCCAGTTGATCGGCGGTCATCTTGCTGCGATATGGGGCGAGCTGGCGATCCATGTGACGGCGGTAATCGAGAAGCTGCTCTTCGCTCGCGGCTTCCGTCGCCGCGGCGATCACGCGCTCCTCCATGACGGTGAGCCGCTGCTCCAGGGCCTCGAGGTCCGGATGCTCCTGCCCCGCCAGTTTCTCGAGCGAATCGGCCGTCTCCTGGAACACGCGCGTGGATGTCGCCGCCGCCCGCAACTCGGCCGCGTTGCGGCGAAAGTAGGCCGCGAGCTCATCCAGCGCAAAGACGGGCTCCAGTGGGCCGGCCGGCTCCTGCTCGCCGCTCTCCTCGCGGGCCGCTTCGAGCACTTCCTGGGCGCAATAGGCGAGCGAATTCACCTGGCGCACCCGGCGCTTGCGGCTGTTCCATTTCTCAAACGTCCGGTCAATGCCCTTGAGCGCCGCCGCGAGTGGAATGCCGCTATCCTTCCAGGTCTCGATGAGCGCCCAGTCGAGCGGCGAGAGCAGGAACAGCCCCGTCCCGCGCGCCTGCTGGAAATGCTCCTCGATTTCCGTGAAATAGTTGAAGTAGTTCAGCGGTTCTTTTCCCAGATGAGGCGCAGGCCGTCGAGGGTAAGATTCTCGTCCACGGACTTCAGATAGTGCGAGGCGCGCGCGATCAAGGACGCCTGGCCGCCGGTCGCGACGCACTTGGTCTCCGGGCCGAGCACTTCGATCAGGCGGCTGAGGATGCCGTCCACCTGCCCCAGCGCCCCGTAAAACAGTCCGGACTGCATGCTCGCCACCGTGTTCGTCCCGATCAGCTTCAGCGGCTCGCGGAAGTCGATGCGCGGCAGCCGGGCCGTGCGGCTGAACAGCGCCTCGGATGAAATGCCGATGCCGGGGCAGATGATCCCGCCCACGTACTCCCCGCGCGCCGAGATGGCGTCGAAGGTGATAGCCGTGCCAAAGTCCGCCACCACGCACGGACCTCCATACTTGTGGTAGGCAGCCACGCCGTTGACGATACGGTCGGCGCCCACCTCCGCCGGATTGTCCATCAGCACGGCGAGGCCGGTCTTCACCCCCGGACCCACGAATAGCGGCTTGGCCCCGAAGTAGCGGCGCGCCATCTGCTCGAGGACGGAATCGAGCGGCGGAACCACCGAGGCGATCGCCACCCCGCCGACGTCCTTGGTCTCGAGCTCGGCCAGCGCAAACAGGTTGCGGGTGAGGACGCCCCACTCATCCGCCGTCTGCGCCGGGTCCGTCTTCAGGCGCCAATGGGCCGCCAGGGCCTCGCCGCGGAAGACGCCGATCGTGATGTTGGTATTGCCGACGTCGATCGTCAGTAGCATGTTACTCCGTGAGCGGCCGGACGCTGCCCGCCACGACCGGCACGATCGCGCCATCGTCCTGCCGCAGCAGCAGCGTACCCGCCGGCGTCAGCCCAGCCGTCAGTCCCGTCCTCCCTGTCCCACCGTCGACGACCACGACCCGTTTGCCCCGCGCATAGCTCGAGGCCCGCGTGAACAATTCTACGATGGCCGGCGCACCGCCCTCCACCAGCAGTCCCGTAAAGTGGTCCGCCTGCCGCAGGATCTCGTCCAGCAGCGCCTCGCGGGAATGCTCGCGGCCGGTCTCGAGCCGCAGGGACGTCGCCGTCGCGGCCAGCTCCGCCGGCATCTCCGCCTGGTTGACATTCACGCCGATCCCGGCGATCACGTGCCGCACGCGGTCACCCTCCGCCGCGAGTTCGGTGAGGATGCCGCAGCACTTCTTCCCGCCCAGCAGCACATCGTTCGGCCAGCGCAGGTCGCACGCGACTCCCGCCCCCTGCCGGAGGGCCTCCGCCACCGCCAGTCCCAACGCCAGGGTGAGCAGCGGCGCGTCGACGGTCGCGAGCGCCGGCCTCAGGATCAGCGAGAAGTAAAGGTTCACCCCTGGCGGCGAGACCCACGAGCGGTCGAAGCGCCCGCGGCCGGCCGTCTGCTCGTCCGCGAGCACCACCGTCCCCGGCGACTCGCCGCGCTCCGCCATCTCCGCCGCCACGCGCATGGTGCTGTCGACCGCCGCAAAGTAGTGGACGCGGCGTCCCAGCATTACAGTAGCCGGAAGCTCAGGTCCGCCGCCGGAGCCGAGTGCGTGAGCGCCCCCACGGAAACGAAGTCGGCCCCGCTCTCGGCGTAAGCCCGGACCGTCTCGAGCGTAACGCCTCCCGAGATCTCCACGCGCGCCCGGCCGCTAATGTACCGCACCGCCTCCGCCGCCTCCTCGGGCGAGAAATTGTCGAGCAGCAAGTGGTTGGCGCCGCAAGCGAGCGCCGTCTCCAACTCCTCCCGGCTGCGGACCTCGACCTCCACCGGCTTCCCGCTCCCCCGCGTCTTGTCGATCGCCGCCCGGATCCCGCCCGCCGCGGTGATGTGGTTGTTCTTGATAAGGATGGCGTCGTAGAGGCCCATCCGGTGATTGGTGGCCCCGCCTGCCGCGACCGCGAGTTTTTCTAAGCGCCGCAGCCCTGGCGTCGTCTTGCGCGTGTCGAGCACCTGGCACTTGGCGCCCTCCACGGCGCGTACGAATCTGCGCGCCAGCGTGGCGACGCCGCTCAAGTGCTGCATGAAATTCAGCGCCGTACGCTCGGCGGTAAGCAGGGTCCGCGCCGGACCACCCAGCCGCGCCACCGGCTGGTTGTAACCCACTTCGTCGCCGCTCGCGGCCAGCAGAAACACGCTCTCCACGCCTCCCAAGGCCCCGTAGATTTCCGGCAGCAGCTCCACGCCCGCCAGCACCAGCGGCTCCCGCGCCAGAAACACGCCCTCCGCCCGCGCCTCCGCCGCCACGCAGGCTTCGGTCGTGATATCGCCCGCGCCGACGTCTTCCGCCAGCGCCCGGCGGATCACCTCACGGATTTCCGGATGCGTCCAATCCATCGAGCGCCTGGTTGAGCTTGGCGATCTGGGCCTCGTACTGGCCGAGCTTCTGCCGGATCGACTCGATCACCGCCGGCGGCGCCTTGGCCAGAAACTCCTCGTTCTGGAGCTGCCGGTGCGAGGAGTCGCACGCTTTCTCGAGCTGCGCTTTCTCCTTGCCGAGCTTCTCCCGCCGCGCCTCGACCTCGGCGGCCGGCACCCGCAGCACCAGGTCGAATTCCGGCGTCGCGGCATGCACCCCCGAGTTGACTGGCGCCGAGCCCGCGACCACCTCGAGGTTGATAGCCGCCAGCTTCTGGATGGCCCCCGCCGAGCCTCGCGCGATCTCCACCGCGGCGCTCTTCGAGTACAGGGTGCCTTCCACGACCTTGCGCGGATCGAGCTTCATCTGCGCCCGCAGGTCCCGGGCCGCGCCGATGATGCTCTTCAAGACCTCGACTTCGCGCTCGGCCCGCATATCCGACAGGTGCACATCGTACTGCGGGTACGCCGCCAGCGCGAGCGACCGCGGCCGTCCCGCGACGTGCACCGTCAGCCGCTGCCACAGCTCTTCTGTAATGAACGGCATCAACGGGTGCAGCAGCCGCAGGGTCCTCTCAAACGCCGCCAGCAGATTTTTCCACTCCGGCGTCAGCCCCGACCCCTCCTGGAAACGCAGTTTCTTCAGCTCCACATACCAGTCGCAGAACTCGTGCCAGATGAAGTGATAGAGCAGGTGCGCCACTTCGTGATAGCGGAACTGCTCGATGGCCCGGTTGGACTGCTCGGCGACGTCGTTCAGCCGGGAGAAGATCCAGCGGTCTTCGAGCGGCACCTCCATCGCCCCGCCGCTCGCCTGCGGACGGAACTCCTGCAAGTTCTCGGGCGCCCACGGCTCGGCCCCGGCCTTCTCGAGGCTCAGGAACACAAACCGCGCCGCGTTCCAGATCTTGTTGGCGAACGCCTGGTAGCCGGTCAGGCGGTCCTCCGAAAACACCACGTCGGTGCCCGGCGCCGCCCCGACCACGAGCGAAAACCGCACGGCGTCAGTGCCGAATTTCTCCGCCACCTCCATCGGGTCCACCGCGTTCCCGCGCGTCTTCGACATCTTATGCTTCTCGGCATCGCGCACCAGCGCGTGGATATACACCTGGCGGAACGGGACCTCACCGGTGAACTCCAGGCCGAACATGATCATCCGCGCCACCCAGAAGAACAGGATGTCGAAGCCCGTATTGAGCAGCGACGTCGGATAGAACGACCGCAGGTCGGCCGTGTCATCGGGCCAGCCCAGCGTCGAGAAGGGCCATAACCCCGAACTAAACCAGGTGTCGAGCACGTCCGGGTCCTGCTTGACCTTCGCGCTGCCGCAGTGCGCGCAGCGCTCGGGATCCTCCCGCGCCACCGTGATCTCGCCGCACTTCTCGCAGTACCACGCTGGAATGCGGTGCCCCCACCAGAGCTGCCGCGAGATGCACCAGTCGCGGATGTTCGTCATCCATTCGAAATACACCTTGCGCCACTGCTCGGGAATGATCTGGATACGCCCCGACTCGACCGCCGCCATCGCCGGCTCCGCGAGGGGCTTGGTGCGGACGAACCACTGCGTCGAGATGCGCGGCTCGACCACCGTTCCACAGCGCTGGCACGTCCCCACCACCAGCCGGTAGTCTTCGATTTTCTCAAGCAGCCCCAGATTTTGCAGGTGCGCGACGATCTGGCGGCGCGCCTCGAAGCGGTCGAGCCCCGCGTAAGGCCCGGCGTTCTCGTTCATGTGCGCCGTCTCGTCCATCACCGTGATCTCGGCGAGATTGTGGCGCTTGCCCGCCGCGAAGTCGTTCGGATCGTGCGCCGGCGTCACCTTCACCACGCCCGTGCCGAACTTCGGATCGGCCACCTCGTCCGTAATGATCGGGATCTCGCGATTCATCAGCGGCAGCGTCACGGTCTTCCCGTGCAGGTGCCGGTAGCGCTCGTCCTCGGGATTCACCGCCACCGCCGTGTCGCCGAGCATAGTCTCGGGACGCGTCGTCGCCACCACCAGGTATTCCTGGCTGCCCGTCACCGGATACCGCAGGTGCCACAGATGCCCGTCGCGCTCCTCGTGTACCGTCTCGAGATCCGAGAGCGCCGTCAGGCAGCGCGGGCACCAGTTGATGAGATAGGTGCCGCGATAAATGAGCCCCTTGTCATAGAGCCGGACAAACGCCTCTCGGACGGCGCGGCACAGTCCCTCGTCCATCGTGAAGCGCTCGCGGGACCAGTCGCAGCTCGCCCCGATCCTTACGATCTGCTTCTTGATCCTGTCCCCGTATTTCTCCTTCCATTCCCAGACATGCTCCAGAAATTTCTCGCGCCCGATCTCGCGCCGCTGGATGCCCTTCTGCGCGAGGTCCCGCTCGACGACCATTTGCGTCGCGATGCCGGCGTGGTCCATGCCCGGCAGCCACAGCGTGTTGTAGCCGCGCATCCGCCGCCACCGCATGGAGATGTCGGTCTCGGCCATCTCGAACATGTGGCCCATGTGCAGCGACCCGGTGACGTTCGGCGGTGGGATAACAAGCGAGTACATCCGCGCCGGGCTGTCGCTCGCGGCCTGAAAAACACCGTTCTCGATCCACCACTGGGCCCAGTAGGGCTCGAATTTCTGCGGTTCGTAGACCTTGTCGAGCGGCTGCATAGAAAGGCTGGAAACTTCAATCTTACCATGGGGTTGCGGAGGACCTGGGGCCGCTCAGACGCCGGGAGACCGACGGTCTGTTGGCGCTGGCTGGGGCGGGCTGAGCGTCTGTCAGGGCGTTCCAGAGAGTCCGACCACCTCCAGCCCCGCCAGCCGGAAATGCCGGTCGAAAGTGAAGGCCGTGCGGATACGATGGCGTTTCATCAGCACAAATGAGATGCAGTCGGTAAAACTCACCTGATGGTCGCCGAATTTTCGGAACAGCCGGATCGCGTCCATCTCATCGTCCTTGGAGCTGCACAGAATTTCGAGAGCGGCCGATCCATATATTCTTTCCGCCCGCTCGGCGGCAAAGGCGTAACTAGCCCGCCGGGCCAGCAGCGTGAGGGTCTCATCGACTACGTGGTTGCTGGTGAAGAGCGGCGCGCCGGAGACCTTCTTCCAGGTCGCCACGGCGCGGCGGTGGTGAGCGTCGTTCGCCAGATAGCGGGCGAGGAAGGCGCCGGTATCTACGAAGACCATCGCTCCCCGTAGAGATAGAAGTCGTGGTTCTTCGAGACGTCTTTGGGAACCCGGCCGCGGAACACGCTCTCATCTTGGAGCAGCGGGTCTTCACGCTTCGACGGGTTTCCATTACCGGCCGTGGCCTGCTTGAGGGCCTGGCGCACAAACTCCGCGAAGGACACCCCGCGCTTCTGAGCCGCCGCAAACACTTTCTGCCGCAGTTCGAAGGAAAGGACGATGGTGGTCCGCTGGATTGGCATAACTTATGTCGCTATAATAGCATAAGCCGCTCGCGGGTGCAGGCCATGTCAACGGGCGGGTCGCAAACCGGAGGCTTTCCTGCGGCTCCAGGCCCGTCAGAACCTTCGCCCGCTCCCGATCGACCCTCTGCCGTTCCGCTCCCGGCCAAACTCCTGCCCCTTGGGGGGTATGCCAGTCTCATCCTCAAGGTAGACCTCCCTTAGACTAGGGTTTTCCCCAAGGGTCGGGTGAATTCACCCACTCAATCCGCTACAAAGCCCCTCGCGGCTGTCTTGATTTCCATTTGGTTGGAGGCAAATAGCTTCAGCCCAGATTTGGTCCTTCACGTGCCCCAATCTGAATAGGACGCTGGTCATGATCGCTCGATCCGAAGCTATCGTGCTCGCCCTCCTCGGGTTCTGTGAGGCTTAGTCGAAAGCGACCCAACATGATGAAGGCGCCGGTGATTCTAATGCTCTTGGTGTGGCTACCCGCCTGGGCTCAAGGCCCCCTGTCGCTACCAGAAGCCGTCCGCCTGGCGCTGGACAAGAACAAATCCATCGAGGCCTCCGGCGCCGCCCAGCAGGCTGCGGAGAGCCGGGTGGCGGAGACTCGCGGAGGCTTCTTGCCGAAGGTCAACTACGCCGAATCCTGGGCCCGTAGCGATAACCCGGTCCTGGTATTCTCCTCGCTGCTGACGCAGCATCAGTTCGGGGAGCAGAACTTTCAGATCGGACCCCTCAATCGCCCCGACTTCCTCAATAATTTCCAATCGCTGGTTACTGCCGATCAGACGCTCTATGATGCCGGCCACACGAAGCATGCCGTTCGCTCCGCGGAGCTGACGAGGGACGTCGCGGGCGAGAATCACCGGCTGACACAGACAGAAGTCATCGCGGGTGTGGTCCGGGCTTATTACGATGCCCTGTTGAGCGCGGAGCAGCTTAGCGCCACCGGTCAAGCCCTGCGCTCGGCGGAGGCGGATCTCGAGCGTGCCCGGGCCGTCCGGTCCGTGGGAATGTCCACCGACGTAGACGTGCTCTCGATCCAAGTGCACCTGGCGGGCGTGCGCGAGCAGCAGATCCGCCGGGCAGCGGACCTGGACGTGGCTCGCGCGGCCTTGAACGACATAGTGGGCCTGCCACTCGATACCACGCATAGCTTGACTACACCGCTATCACCTCTGACGGCGCCTGCCGGGTTGCTGGCGGATTACGAAAAAAGCGCCGTCACAGACCGGCCCGAAGCTCGCCAAATGAAACTCTCCACCAGCCTGGCGGAAAATCAAGCGGCGGAGGCCCGCAGCAGCCTCTTGCCGCAAGTCGTCCTGCACGGGGCTTTCGAAGCGGATCGGCAGCGATTTTACGATCGGGGCGGGGCCAACTGGCTCATTTCGCTGGGGCTGCGCTGGAATCTGTTCAATGGCTTCAGCGACCAGGCCCGCATTGCAGAGAGCAAGTCCCTGTTGCGCCGCAGCACCGCCGAACAGGAACGCGTTGGTTCCGCGCTCCGGCTCCAAGTCCGGCGGGCTTACGCCGATCTTCGTGCCGCCCAGGAGCGTATCGTGGTGGCCCAAGCGTCCGTGGCACAGGCCGAGGAGAGCCTGCGCATCACCCAGAATCGCTATGCCTCCGGGATGAGCAACGTCACCGACCTGCTGCGCACCGAAACGGCTGTCCTGGAGGCCCGAACTCGTCACCTGGCATCCATTCACGACCAGCGCATCGCCGCCACGAGGCTCGAGATGGCAGCGGGCAGGCTAAGCGCAGCTTCGGAGGTATTGAACTAGATGCCGAGGAGCCTCCTCTTACTCACTCCTTTCGCGATCTGGCTGGCCGGATGCGGCGAGTCGCCGCGGGAGGCCCACTCCGCCGCGCCTGCCACCCCTGTCGCCGTAAACGTGGTGACTCCGGCCGTGCAGCAATGGCCGTCGATCTATGAGGCGACCGGAACCGTGCGCGCCCGCTCGGCGGCGGTCCTCTCGGCAAAATGGATGGGCTACGTCCGCGAGGTGAGGTGCAGGTGGGTGACCGGGTGCGCCCGGGGGAATTGCTGGTTGTCCTGGACGCCCGTGACTTGGACGCGAGTTCGAGCCGGTCGGCGTCGGCCCGCGAGGAGGTTCGCGCCGCATTTCCCGAGGCCGACAGCGGGGTGGCAGCAGCCCGGGCGAACCTGGACCTGGGGCAGGCGACCTTCCGGCGCATGAGTGAGCTGTACGGCAAGAAGTCGATCTCGGACCAGGAGTTCGAGGAGGCCTCCGCCAGGCTCAAAACGGCGCAAGCGGCCTACGAGATGGCGCGAGCGAAGCGCGTCCAACTCGATGCGAAGCTGGCCCAGGCCGAACAGGAAGTGCGCGCGACCGAGGTGACGCGAAGCTACGCGGAGATTCAAGCGCCCTTTGCGGGAATCGTCACCGCAAAATCGGTCGATCCCGGCAATCTGGCGGTACCGGGAGCGCCCTTGCTCACCATCGAGCGCGACGGCTATCGCCTGGAGGCCGCCTCTCGCTCCTATACCGTGAAGATCGACTTGCCCGCGGCGTCAGGGGTGCGTTCCGGCCTCTTCGGCCGCGCGGCCTTCCAGCTCGGCAGCCGCGCGGTACTGGCCATACCCGCCGGGGCCGTCAGCGAGCGGGGCCAACTGCAATCGGTCTTCGTCGCCGACAGCGGTGCAGCGCGCACGCGGCTCATCACGCTCGGCGAGAGGGTTAAGGACCAGGTAGAGGTGCTCTCCGGCTTGAGTACCGGCGAGAGAATCATCTTCCCGGTTCCGCAGGGACTCTCTGACGCGGACCGAGTCGAGGTCCGCCCGTGAAGGCCGCGCGAAAACTCGGTCCGGCGGGAAAGCTCGCCAGGGGCTGGATCGACTCCAAGCTGACGCCCTTGGTGATCGCCGGCTCGCTGCTGCTGGGCGGGTTCGCGGTGTGGAAATTGCCCCGCGAAGAAGAGCCCCAGATCATCGTGCCGATGGTCGACGTCTTCGTGCAAATGCCTGGAGCTTCGGCGCGCGAAGTCGAAGAGCGCGTCACCAAGCCGATGGAAAAGCTGTTGTGGGAGATTCCGGGTGTGGAATACATCTATTCGACTTCCAGCCCGGGCCGGTCGCTGGCGATCGTGCGGTTCCTGGTCGGACAGGACGAAGAGAAGAGCATCGTGCGGCTGAACCAGAAATTGTTTGCGAACCTGGATCTGATTCCGCCCGGCGCCTCGCTGCCGCTGGTGAAACCCCGCTCGATCGACGATGTCCCGATCCTGGCGCTCACCTTCTGGAGCAAGCGGTACGGCGATTTCGAGTTGCGCCGGATTGCGGCGCAGGTGCATGACGCCATCAAACAGACGCCGGACGTCTCGGCCGTGACGCTGATTGGCGGGCAGCGACGCGAGATCCGCATTACTCTAAACCCGGGGCGCCTGGCGGCCTACCATCTCTCACCGTTGCAGATTGTGGGGGCGCTGGGGCTCTCGAATCGCCGTCTGCCTTCCGGCGAGTTCGCCACGGGCAACCAGCAGTATCTCTTGGAAACCGGGCAATTCCTGGGTTGTGTGGAAGACGTGCGCAACGTGGTGACAGGCGCCGCCAATGACAAACCGATCTTCGTGCGTGATATTGCCGACGTCGGGGACGGCGGCGAGGAACCGTCGCAATACGTGCGCTTCTCGGACGGCACAGGGTTTTATCCCGCCGTGACCATCGCCGTTTCCAAGCGCAAAGGAACCAACGCGGTCACCGTCGCCGCAGCCGTTCTCCGCCGCCTGGAACTGCTGCGCGGCAGCGTCATTCCTTCCGATGTCGCGGTGACCATCACGCGCGATTACGGCGAGACGGCGAAGGGAAAATCGAATGAGCTGCTGTGGCACATGCTGGTCGCCGTGGTGTCGGTCAGTGTGCTGATTGCGATCACACTCGGTTTGCGCGAATCGCTGATCGTTTTCACAGCGATTCCGGTCACGCTGGCGCTGACGCTCGCGGTCTTCTATCTTTACGGTTACACGCTGAACCGGATCACTCTCTTCGCGCTGATCTTCTCGATCGGCATTCTGGTAGACGACGCGATCGTGGTCGTGGAAAATATCGTGCGGCACTGGCGCCTGCCCGCGAATCGGGACCGGCCCCCGTTTGACGTGGCCGTAGAAGCCGTGGACGAGGTGGGCAATCCCACGATCCTTGCCACGCTGGCCGTCGTCGCGGCCATCCTGCCCATGGCTTTCGTAGGTGGCCTGATGGGACCGTACATGCGGCCGATCCCGATCGGCGCGAGTGCCGCGATTTTGTTCTCGCTCCTGGTCGCTTTCGTCGTGACGCCGTGGGCGGCGGTGCGCATCCTCAAGTCCGGCGGGACGGGCCACGACGGCGAACGGGAAGGCTTCATGACACGCCTCTACCGCCGCGTGATGAGTGGGCTCTTGCACCGTCCGGTGTGGCGGTGGGGCTTCGTCGGCGGCGTGGTGGTTTTGCTGCTGGCTGCGGTGTCGCTGTTCTACAGCGGTTTCGTCAAGGTCAAGATGCTGCCGTTCGACAACAAGAGCGAGTTTCAGGTCATCGTCGACATGCCGAACGGCACCACCCTCGAAGAGACGGCGCGCGTGACGCAGGAACTTGCCGCGGAGGCCCAGAAGCAGCGCGAGGTAGTGAACGTCGAAACCTACGCGGGAACAGCGTCGCCTTACAACTTCAATGGGCTGGTGCGCCACTATTATCTGCGGCGCGGCCCGAACGTCGCGGATATTCAGGTGAACCTGTTGCCCAAAGGCGAGCGGGAGCTGCAGAGCCACGAAATCGCCACGCAGGTGCGGACCCGTCTCGAACCCCTCGCCGAGCGGTACGGGGCGCGCCTCAAAGTAGCCGAGGTCCCGCCGGGTCCGCCCGTGCTCGAGACGCTGGTCGCTGAGGTGTACGGCCCCACTCTCGAGGGCAGGATCGGGCTGGCGCGGCGCGTGCGTGATCTATTCAAGCAGACCAAAGGCGTGGTCGACGTGGATTGGTACGTGGAAGACGATCAGGCCAAGTACCGCCTGATCGTCGATGAGCAAAAAGCCGCGCTGAACGGCGTCTCCGGGGACGATATTGCGCGCACCATGCAGGTGGCCTCCGCCGGGTACGAGGCTGGCCTGCTCCACCAGGACGCCGAGAAGGAAGATGTTCCCTTGAAGGTGCGTCTGGACCGTCCGACGCGATCCGATCTGGACCGCCTGCAGGGCCTCCAGATCACCGGCCGCAACGGACATATGGTGGCGCTCAGCGAGTTGGTTCGTATCGAGAAGGTCGTGGAGGACAAGAGCATTTACCACAAGAATCTGATGCCCGTCACCTACGTCACCGCGGACGTCGCTGGCGCCATCGAGAGTCCGGTCTACGCGATTCTCAAGCTTGGTCCGGAGATCGACAAGTTCAAGATTCCCGAGGGTTATCAGATCGAGCAGCATATGGCGGCCCTGCCCTCCGATCCGGAACGCTATGCGATGAAATGGGATGGCGAGTGGCACATCACCTACGAAGTGTTCCGCGATCTCGGCATCGCTTTCGCCGCCGTGCTGATCCTGATCTACGGGCTGGTGGTCGGGTGGTTCCAATCGTTCCTGACACCCCTCATCATCATGGCGGCCATTCCGTTTTCCCTGGTCGGCATCCTGCCGGCGCACGGTTTGCTGCAGGCGTTCTTTACGGCGACTTCGATGATCGGCTTCATCGCCGGAGCGGGCATCGTCGTGAGGAATTCGATCATCCTCGTGGATTTCATCGAACTCCGGCTGCGGGAAGGCATGGCCCTAGATGCCGCGGTGATCGATGCCGGGGCCGTTCGCTTCCGTCCCATGATGCTCACCGCGGCCGCCGTCGTAGTCGGCGCCTCCGTGATCTTGTTCGATCCCATCTTCCAAGGGCTGGCCATTGCGCTGATGGCCGGTGAGATCGCCTCGCTGCTGCTTTCGCGAATGACCGTGCCGGTCTTGTTCTATATCTTCAACAGAAGGAGGCGGCTCGTATGAACGTAGAACGTTACCTGCGCCTGATCGCCGGCAGTTTTGTCTTGGCGACTCTGGCGCTCGGCAACTGGGTGAGTCCCTACTGGTATTTATTCACCGCCTTTGTCGGACTCAACCTATTTCAATCCGCGTTCACCAACTGGTGCCCGATGATGACAATTCTTCGTAAGTTGGGCGTCCCAAGCAACTGACAGCTCCGGCGGTAGTCGTTGAGGAACGCCCCTCCAGCAAGCTGTCAGGTTTGCGACACGTCGCTGATATTGTTTGGTCAGGGTTGATCTGAGTCACGCCCCGAGCCGCGCGGTTTGGGCACAGTTTGGGCAAAAATGCTGGCAACTTGAAATCGACGGCGATGGTTCGGCAACGGAGGACGAAGAACCGATCCCGGACCGTCCGGTTGGCGACAAGATTGCTCTTACCAGGTCGGAGATCAGGACGATGCCCTGCCAGGCTCATCCGATTCACCTGGACCTGAAGAGCGACTCCCTGGCTGTGATGCGTACCTCGGAGGAAATCGCCGCTTTCGACCGGGAGGGTCGTCTGCTCTCCTTCTTCGACGGCCATGCCCACTATTGGCGCGGCCTAAGCGGTGCTACCGTCCGCCGGTGGACGGAAGGGGGACAAAAGCGCGCCGTGGTGTTGGACGAGTCCTCTGGCAGCCAGGTACTCGAGCGGGCCCGCCACCTGCTAGGCGAGGTGGAGGGCGTTGGTCCCGAGGTCCGGACGATCGTCCAACGCGCCCGCGCGTGGGACGCCACCGCCGACCACAACGCCTTCCAGCGGGTCTACGGCCGGATCGGCATCCTGCCTCCGGACCAATACTTGTCGGTGGTGCTGCAAGTTGCTACAGGCTGCTCCTGGAACCACTGCGCGTTCTGCCATTTTTATCGCGACCGGACTTTCCATATGCGCAGCCTGGGGGAGTTTCGGGACCATGTTTATGCGGTCCTCTGCTTCTTGGGCGAGTCGTTGCTGCTGCGCCACAGTATCTTTCTGGGCGATGCCGATGCCCTGGTGATCCCGCAGGAGCGGCTCATCAACATGCTCCAAGTCGCGACCCATCTGCTACCATCCCGCCAGTTCTATACCTTCGCGGAACCGGTGTCGGTGGGCCGGCGTTCACCGCAGGAGCTGGGGGATCTGGCCCACTTGGGGCTGCGGCGGGTCTATCTGGGAGCCGAAACCGGACTGGACCGCTGGCTCGAACGCCTACAAAAGCGCTCCCGCTGCTCCGACTTGCGCGCCGCCGTCGCCGGGCTGCGGCGGGCGGGCTTGCAGGTCGGTCTCATTTTTCTGGCCGGCCTCGATGACCCCGCCCACCCGGGTGCCACGATCGATCTGGTAAGCGAGCTGCCTCTCGTTCCGGGGGATATCGTCTATCTCTCACGCCTCTGGGGCGCTCCGGACGCGATCGCCGACGAGCAGATGCGGGTGCTGCAGGAGGGTCTCGCCTATCTGAAGCCGCGCGGCGTCAAAGTCGCGCCGTACGACATTCGGCAGTTCGTTTACTGAGGAGGGCAGTCATGTCCGAAAATGTTTCCCGTCGCCGTTTTCTTAGGTCCGCGGCCGCGGTAGCCGCCGCGCCGGCCGTGCTCCGCGCCCAGGGCGCCAACGAGAAGGTACAAGTGGGGTGGATCGGAGTCGGCATCCGCGGCTACCCGCTGCTCGGCAACCTGATGGATGTGGCGCCTAAGGACGCCCACGTCAAGGCCGTCTGCGATTCCTATGCCGGCCACCTCGCCCGCGGCCAGGACCGCGTCCAGACCATGCAAAAGACCAAGCCGGATACCTATGATGACTACCGGCGCATGCTCGAGGACCGGTCTCTCGACGCCGTCTTCATCATGACGCCGGAGCATCTCCATCGCGACATGGTCATCGCCGCGCTCGACGCCGGCAAACACGTCTACGTCGAGAAGCCCCTCACTCACACCATCGAAGAGGGCCGCGACATTCTGGAGGCCGTCAAGCGCACTGGTAAGAAGGTACAGGTGGGGACGCAGCGGCGCTCGTCGCTGCTCTATCAGCGCGCCCGGGAAATCTACCAGTCGGAGACCCTGGGCAAGGTGACCTTCGTGCGCGCTTTCTGGTACCGCAACAGCCTGCCCGACAACCCGCAATGGCGCTACGAGATCCCGTCCGACGCCACTGAGAGCAACACCGACTTCAACAAGTTTCTCGGCCGCGCGCCGCAGCGCCCCTTCAGCTTGCCGCGCTACTTCCAGTGGCGGCTCTACTGGGACTACTCCGGCGGCATCGCGACCGATCTGCTCGTCCACCAAACCGACGGCGCGCACATGGTGCTGGGGATGCATGCCCCGAAGTCCGTCATGGCCTCGGGCGGCACCTACTACTGGACCAACGATGACCGCGAGGTCCCCGACACGTGCAGCGCGCTCTACGAATACCCCGAGTCCGTGCAACTGAACTACAGTTGCATGTTCGCGAACCAGCACTATGGCTACGGGGAACAGTTTTTCGGCAGCGAAGCGACGATGGAGGTGATGAACCTGCAGGACCTCCACGTCTACGGCGAGACTTTCGGCAGCCGCACCCCGGACCGGATCCGCGCCCGGCCCGAAATCCATCTCAATGCCACACGGGATTTCAACCAGGCGAACCCCACCCCCGATCACATCAAGAATTTCATCGACGCCATCAAGTACGGGAAGCCGTTGAACTGCGACGTTCAGATGGGTCACGAGGCCGCCGTCACCGGCCACCTCGCGACCATTTCACTGCGGCAGGATACGAAAGTCTTCTGGAACGCGGCCAGCCAGAAGTACCGGCGTTCGTGAGGGTCTCGTCGGGCTCAGCGGGGCACGTGGTGCTCGATCAGGCGTAGCCGGGCCCGTTGCAGGCGCTGGGCAATGGCCGGTGTCAAGCGTTTCAGCAATTCGTAACCGAGGGCCACATCCTGGTCGCACGCTTCTCGTACGTGCCTTCCCTGGAGCACCACCGCTTGCACCGGTGTGAGGGCCCGGGCGTCAAACTGCCACCGTTCGGACGGCGCCATCCACGAACAACCCAGCGCCTCGCCTGCCACGATCGTTTCTACGGGCAGGGGACCCTGGTTTGGCACCGAGATCTCCAAGTCCACCTCCCCGGAGTGGATCAGGAGGAGCGCATCTCCCTCTTCTCCCTGACGCCACAAGTATTCGCCGGCCGCGAAGACCCGATTCTGGGCGTGGGCCGACAGCAGGCGGGCGTGGTCCCGGCGGAGCTCCCTGGTGAGGGGATGCGCCTTCAAGACTTGCTCGATGGACGGATCTGTCAAACGGGGTGGTCCCTCCGCGCCGCGCTCCCCTCATTGCACGCCGGTCTCCACGGGCCTAAAGCCGCCAGAAGGGCCGGTTCACGCCCCAGGCCTGCGCAAGAATCCTCAACCCGGCGGTGCTGCTGGGGGATTTGCCACAAAGCGGGTCGGCTTTGACTAGAATGGTTGAAATGCCACCGGACACCGGCGAGCACAGGGTGGAGCCCCTCCAGCGGGTGTTGCCCGAGCAGGGGCTGGTCATTCTCGACCTGGCTGACGACGCCATCATCTCGATCGACGAAGACCAACGCATCCTGCTCTTTAACAAGGGCGCCGAGAGGATCTTCGGGTATGGGTTGGAGGAGATCTACGGCCGGCCTATGGACGTCCTGCTCCCCGAACGCCTGGCCGCCAGGCACCGCCAACACATTCAGGAGTTTTCGGGGGCGGAGACCGCCGCGCGCCGGATGGGGCAGCGGCAGGAGATACTCGGCCGCCGCAAGGACGGGACGGAGTTTCCGGCGGAGGCGTCGATCTCGAAGGTGCATGCGGAGGGACGGCGGGTCTTTACGGTCATTCTGCGGGATGTCACGGAGAGACACCGAGCGGAAGAACTCATTCGGGCCTCCTTGCGGGAGAAGGAGATTCTGCTCAAGGAGATCCATCACCGGGTCAAAAACAACCTGCAGGTCATCTCCAGCCTGCTCGGCCTGCAAACGC
>JBGPDC010000115.1:0-17633 GCA_041482115.1 Terriglobia bacterium
GTAGCTGAGCGCGGGGGGCAGCATGCTGATCAGCACCGCTTTGCGGACCGGCAGGCGCTCGGCGGCGGCCCGGGTGGCGAGGCCCGCGGCCGAAGCGGCAAGAAACGCGCGGCGAGTTGTCATGCCTTGGATTGTACGCCCGGATTGTAGACTGTGGACCATGTCCGCGGCGCTGGCCTCCTGGTACGCCAAGGCTGTCTATCTCTTATTCCTGGTTGGCACTGCTTCTGATCTTCTGGCAGTGGCGGCCGCTGCCCGCCGTCGTGTGGAGCGCCGGGCATCCCGCGGTGAAGGTAGTGCTATGGGCGCTGTTCGGGCTCGGCTGGGGGATCATGGCCGCCAGCACCTGCTTCATCGACCACCGCGACCTCTTCGGGCTGCGCCAGGTGGAGCATTACCGGCAGGACCGGGCGTACAGCGCGCCCCGCTTCCAGACGCCGGCGCTCTACCGGTACGTCCGGCACCCGATCTACCTGGGCTTCACGATGGCATTCTGCGCCGCGCCGGTGATGACCGTGGGCCACGCCCTGTTTGCCGCGGCGGCGACGGCGTACATCCTGGCTGGGATCCAGCTCGAGGAGCGGGACCTGGTGCGAGCGCACGGCGAGGCGTACGAGCAGTACCGCCGGGAGGTCCCGATGCTGTTGCCCGTTCCGCGGCGCCGTTAGACGGCCGGGTGCATGGCGCCGCCCGGCGCGGGCAGCAGCAGAGGCTCGTCCTTGGGCATGACGATCCAGGCCACCAGGTAGGCGATGAAGCCGAATCCGGCACAAAACGCCACCACCAGCCACAGCAGGCGCACCAGGGTCACGTCCACCTCGAAGTAGCGGGCGAAGCCGGCGCAAACCCCGGCAATCTTCTTCCCCTCGCGCATGCGGCTGAGGCGGCGGGAGGCGTGGGGCGTCGCCGGCGGCGTTCCGACACCCGTGGGCTTGGCGCATTGGGAGCAGAAGCGATCGTTGTCGCCGAGTTGTATACCGCAGTTGGTGCAATACATGGCAGTGTCTCTTTCTATTCTATCTACCACATACGCAGCCTCCTGGCGGCAGGTTCCCCAAAATCGGCATATGTCGCCCGTCGTAGGTGCCGGGCCGGAGGAGGGCGGCGACCTCCCAAAGGGGTAAGAGACAGCAGACGCAAGCCCTAGCCCTTCCCCGATGGAAATTGAGATATATGCCCTATTGGTTTGTAGATACTCGATGACATAAACTGGACTTCCCCCTGGGGACACACGCTTGGCGTGCTGAGCGGCGGCGCCCTCTAGTTACAAACGCAAGCCCCGGGTTTGAAAAATCGATTGAGGTAAGCCGTGAGCCAGAACCAGTTCGTCGACTTCTACGAAATTCTTCAGGTCAGCCCCAACGCGGATCAGGACACGATCCAGCGGGTCTTCCGGCTGCTGGCCCAGCGTTTCCATCCCGATAATAAGGATTCGGGAAACGAGGGCGCTTTTAAAGAAGTGATGGACGCCTATCGCGTGCTGAACGATCCCGAGCAGCGCGCGGCCTACGACGTAGAGCATCGCCAGGTCAAAAAAGTCACCTGGCAAATCTTCGACCAGAGCACGGCCTCGCAAGGCGTGGAAGCGGAGAAACGGAAGCGAAAGGGCATCCTCGCGTTGCTTTACAACAAGCGCCTGAACGAGCCGGAGGCGCCCGGCATCAGCATCCGAGAGATGGAAGACCTGCTCGGCTGTCCCCGCGAACATCTGGAGTTCAGCCTCTGGTACCTCAAGGAAAACCAGTGGGCCGTCCGGGGCGACAACGGGCGGCATGTGATCACGGCCAAGGGCGTGGACATTGTCGAGCGCGACGGCGAAGTGGGCATTGTGGATCAGCACCACCTGTTGCCCCTGCCGCAGAGCACTCCTATGGAGCCGGACGAAGCCATCGCCTGGAATTGATGCGGTCCGCCTTTACAGATCGACCTCCGCCCAGTTGACGATCCGTTTCTCGTAGATCGCCGTTCGCCCCAGAATGGCCGTTAGAGTGGCGAGGCGGCCGGACTCCACGTCGTTCAGCGGCGCGCGGTGGTTACGGGCGTTTTCGAAGAACGCCGCCACCGAGCGGTAATTCATATCCTCGCCCTCGCCGTCGATCGCGATCTTACGCGGCTGGCTTTTGCGGGCGCGCTCCCACACCAGGCCCTTCGGCAGCTCGATCGCAGCTTCCGCGCCGAACACACGCTCCTGAATGCCCGTAAATCCCGGCGGGTCGAAGTACATGTGGCTGAAGCTGAACCGCACGTCGTTCGGATACTCGTAGAGCACGACGTAGTGGTCCATCGCGGTGCGGCCCGGGGGCTCGTCCTGGAACAGGTTGATGCCTCCGGCGCCGTAGGCCCGCAGCGGATGGGTCTCGGTCACCCAGTTATAGATGTCGAGGATGTGGCAGGCCTGCTCGACGATGATGTCGCCCGAGCGGGACGCGTCGAAATACCAGGGGGTGTCGCGGGGCAGGTCGCCGCCGTGGCGGTAGGCCTGCAGGAACAGCACCTTGCCGATGCCGCCCGCATGGATGTGGCGGATGGAGGCGGCGCGATAGGGGTCGTGGCGCAACTGGAAGCCGAGCTGCAGAATGCCCTTGGCGGTCCTGGCGGCGTTGACAATCTGGCGGCACTCCTGCGGGGTGCGGCCGAGGGGCTTTTCGAGATAGACGTTCTTGCCGACCTCGAGCGCCGCCATCGCCATTTCGCGGTGCAGGTCCACGGGCGTGGCAATGAACACCGCATCCAGGTCTTTGCGGTCGAGCAGGCGCCGGTATTCGGTGATCCGGTCCGGCTGATGGGCCGCAGCGGTCTCGGCAGCCTTTTCGAGCGCCGCAGGATTGATGTCGCAGACGGCGGCCACTTTTACTCCCGGAACCTTCACGATGTGCCCCAGCAGGAAGCCGCCACGATTGCCCGTGCCGATGATGCCAGCACGTATCGTGTCGTTCGGGGATTGCGATTGCAGCAAGGCCGGGAAGCCGGCCGTGGCGGACAAGAAATGGCGGCGGGTCATATTAGGTTCCTCAACAGGGCGACCGCGGCCAGAAGGTCCTGGCGCTGTTGGTCGCCGGACACCTCTCGCTCTATGGTGAGCGGGCCGGTATAGCCGATTTCCTTGAGTTTCGCGACGAAGCGCGGGATGCCGACGGTGCCCCTCCCAAGCGGTTGCTCGACGCCCAGCGCGCCGGGAGCGGTGGGCCAGTCGCCGTCCTTGCAGTGCACCGAGACCACCCAGCTCTTGACGATTTCGAGGGCCTCGATCGGATCGCCGGTGCCATAGAGGATCATGTTGGCCGGGTCGAAATTGATTCGCAAGTTGCGGCGGTCGACATCCCGGACGAACTGCTTCAGGGTAACGGCGGGCTCCTGGCCGGTTTCGAGGGCGAAGGTCTGGTGGTTCGAGGCGCAGCGGTCGCAGATCTTACGGACCAGGCCACGCACCGCCACGTAGTCGCGGTCGCCGGGATCGTGGGGCACGAAACCGATGTGGGTAGCGAGGCTCGGGACTCCGAGGGCGGCGGTAAAGTCGCTCGCATCGAGCGTCCTGGCGAAGCGCTCCTCGCGCGTGGCCGGCGGGATCAGCCCGACGGTGCTCTGGACCGCCGGCACGTCGGCATAGCTTTCCCCCTGGTACGCGGTAAATACCGTGGCCAGCTCAAACTTCTCATCGGAGCAGGCCTCCCGCCATTCGCGGGCGGCGGTAGCGGTGAGAGGCAGATCCCCGGGCAGGCCGAGCTGGCCGCAGGAGACTCCGAAGCTCTTGATGTGCCGTAGCTTCTCGGGGGCGGGCGCGTCCGCCCAGAACATGATGCCGATTTCGAGGGGCTTCATAGAGTGATCTTCTCCCCGCCGCGCCGGCGAGACTCCTGAATCGCGCGCAGGGTGTGCACGGCGGCGGCCGAGTCCTCCGGCGGGCAGCGTTCGGGCCAGCGGCCGGCGCGGGCGCACTCGCAAAAATAGCGGATCTCCGCCTCGTAAGCGTCCTCGGCGGGAAGGTCAGGTTGCTCGGCCGGACCGCGCACCGGATAGAGGGTCAGGCGGCGGTGGGTCGAGTGAAACTCGAGCGTGCCATCGTCGCCGAGGAGAGTGAAGTCCATTGAAAAGGGATAAGCGCCCGGATGGTGCCAGCCGCCTGAAATGACGACCAACGCGCCCAGCGGGTAGTCGAGCCGGGCTTCCACCCAGTCGAGGCCCCGCTCGACCGCCTCGACTCCGACCGCCGTTACCGCCGCCGGCAGGCCGAACACCTGCTGGCAGTAATCGACGTCGTGAATCAGCAAGTCGAAGACGCCGCCGCCGCTGCGGACGGGGTCCTGGAGCCAGGCGCCCCAGGCCGGCGCGGCGCACCGGCGGCGAAACACGGCGCTATGCAGACGGCCGATGCGCCCCAGGTAGTAAAGCTCGCGCGCGACGGCGTAATCGGGCCAGAAGCGGATCGCCTGGGCGGCCATCAGCACCCGGCCGGCCCCGCGAGCGGCATCGATCAGGCAGTCGCACTCGGTGCCGCTGAGGGCCATGGGCTTTTCCACCAGCACATGCTTGCCGGCCCGCAGAGCCGCCAGCGCTACAGGCAGGTGCCGGTCGGTGGGCAGGCAGATGTCCACGGCCTGGAGGGTGGAATCGCCGAGGAGCTCTTCGGCCGTCTCGTAGCCCCGCACGCCGGAGAGGTCCCGGTGGCCGGTGTCTGCGCCCAGGTTGCCCTGGACGGCGCTGAAATCTCCGGCGCGGCGGTGGGGTTTGGGATCCGCTACGGCGGCGACCCGGGCGTCCGGGAGGCGGCTCCAGGCGTCCAGGTGGACGCGGCCCATGAAGCCCAAGCCAATAATCCCGATGTTCAGCAAGACCTCCCGAGGGCCGCCCGGAGGCTGCCCGCCATGATACTATCAGGCCCAGGCGACCCTTGGAGTGTGTCCCATGACTAGACTTACCCGGATTTTCACGCTGTTGCTGGTTGTGGCGCTGTGCGCCCCGGCGGCGACCACCACGCGGCCCATCGTGATGGGCACGCACGGCATGGCGGCCAGCGGCCATCCGCTCGCAGCCCGCGCCGGCATGAAGATGCTCGAACAGGGCGGCAATGCCGTCGATGCCGGCATCGCGCAGGTGCTGGCCCAGGCCGTGCTCGAGTTCAACCTCTTTGGCGTGGGCGGAGAGTGCCCCATCCTGATCTACTCGGCCAAGGATAAGAAGGTCTTCGCCATCAGCGGCCAGGGTGTGGCGCCGAAAGCCGCCACCATCGAGTGGTTCAAGAAGAACAACATCGAGCTGATCCCCGACGACGGCTTCCTGCCGGCCACCACGCCCGCCGTGGTCGACTCCATCGTGCTGGCGCTCGACCGCTTCGGCACCATGACCTTCGCCCAGGTGGCGGCCCCCGCCATCGACCTCGCCGAGAACGGCTTCCCGATGTACGGCAGCTTCCGCTCGACGATCCTGCAGATCGAGCCCCGGCTGCACGAAGAGTGGCCTTCCTCGGCCAAGGTGTTCCTGCCGGACGGCAAAGTTCCCGCGATTGGCGACGTGTTCGTTCAGAAGGACCTCGCCCGTACCCTCAAGCGGCTGGTCGAAGCCGAGACCCAAAGCAAGAAGAAGGGCCGCAGCGCCGGCCTGCATGCCGTCCGCGAACGCTTCTACAAGGGCGACATCGCCCGCGAGATTGTGAAGTACCAGCGCGAGTTCAAGAGCAAGGACTCGAATGGCTTCGTCTCTGCGGGACTCTTCACCGAAGAGGACCTGGCCTCCTACCAGGGCCATATCGAGGAACCGGCGAAGGTTTCCTACCGCGGCATCGACGTCTATAAGCTGCCGTTCTGGTCGCAGGGACCGGTGATGCTGGAGATGCTGAACCTGCTGGAGGGCTATGACCTCGCCTCCCTGCGCCACAACACGGCAGATTACGTTCACCTAGTGGCGGAGGCGGCCAAGCTCGCCTATGCCGATCGCGAGCAGTATTACGGCGACCCCGCCTTCGTGAAGGTCCCGAGCCAGGGTCTGCTTTCCAAGGACTACGCCAAAGAGCGCCGCAAGCTGATCGACCTCGGCCGCGTCTCGATGGATATGCGGCCGGGCGACCCCTACCCCTTTGAGACGAAGCAGCTCAGCTTCCACCTCCCGCCACCCCCGTCGATCGAATTCCGGCCG
Source organism: Terriglobia bacterium (assembly GCA_041482115.1). GTDB lineage: Bacteria > Acidobacteriota > Terriglobia > Bryobacterales > JACQDG01 > JBGPDC01. The sequence goes on from JBGPDC010000115.1 coordinate 6,130, forward strand.
GGAGAGAAGGGCACCACAGGCACGCGCGCCGCCGATCACGAAGGCAACCTCTTTTCAGCAACCCCGAGCGGTGGCTGGTTCCGCACTTCCCCGATCCTCGAGGGTCTGGGGTTTGTGCTCCCCACGCGGGGCCAAATTTTCTGGCTCGATGCGTCGAAGCCCAACGCCTTGCTGCCGGGCAAGCGTCCCCGCACCACCCTGACCCCTAGCCTCGCCCTCAGGAACGGCCAACCCTATATGGTCTTCGGCACCCCGGGCGGCGACGACCAGGACCAGGTCAACCTCCAGTTCTTCCTCAACGTGGTGGACTTCGGTATGGACATTCAGTCGGCCATCGACGCGCCGAACTTCCAGATCCTGCAATTCCCGAGTTCCTTCTTCCCCCGGAAGGCGTCCCCGGGAGTGATCGAACTCGAGGGCCGCTTCGCCCCGCGTACGCTCGACGAGCTGACCAAGAAGGGACATCTTGTGAAAGTGGGAGGCGACTGGAGCGGCGGCGACGAGACCGCCATTATGTACGACGCCCAGCGCAAGGTGTTCTACGGCGCGGCGAGCCCGCGCCGCGAGAAATCTTACGCCATGGGGTGGTAGCGGCCAGCCGAGGCTCTCGGCAAGGTTGACAATGTGGCCTGAAACGACGGTCCGGGTGCGCATCCGGATACGAGCCGATGGCGGTATTGCCGACGCGATGGGCCAGTTGCTCATCTCGACCCGGGGGGCTCTAGGCCGGTCGGTCAGCCTCGATCATGGGCCGGTCTGGACGCCTTACCACTTCCCCGGCCGCTTATGCGAATACGGTCAGAAGTGGCGCGTGCTTTGGCGCCAGATCGTGGAAGCGGCCCGCCGCGCGCCCCCCGGACTAGTGAGCCTCGGTTTGATTACGGCCGAGGAAACCACCGCCGTCGCCGCCGGCCCAGCGTCTGAGAGGGACGTACGTGAGGAACTGTGTCGTCCTCTGTTCGGATGCGGCCCGGCCTACGTCGTGACCTTCATTTTCACCTCTCTCCTGGTACTGGGAGGCTTGGCCTGCTGGAACTATCAGAGCGAGGTGGGTCTCGGAGTCGCGGGCTTCCGCCGGCCCACGATGGGCAGCCTGTATTTGGTCAGCTTCGCGTTTTGGCTCGGCATTTCGACCACCGGTGCGACCCTGTCCGCCATTCTCAGGCTGGTGGACGCCGGCTGGCGCGGACCAGTGACCCGCGCCGCCGAGGTGATGACGATTTTTGCGCTACTAGTGGCGGCTGCGTTCCCGGTGATTAACCTGGGCCGTGCGGCTGCGGTCCCCGGGCTGCTCTTTTCGCTCAATTTCCGCTCGCCACTGCTTTGGGGCGCGGGGGCCCTTCTTGCTTACTTCACGGCCAGCGTAGTCTACGCCTGCCTGTCGCTGCGAAGCGACGCCGCCGAACTTGAGCCGTGCATTCTCGGCTGGCAACGCCGCCTCTACCGGTTCCTTTCCTTTCGCTGGCCAAACAGTAACCGGACCACAAAGTCGATGACTGCGGTCATCCCGCTATTCGCGGTGACTGCCTCCGTCACAGCGGCGTGGTGTTTCTCACACGGTGTCCTATTCGGCTTCCATTTCGTGGCCGCCGGAGCGTTGACCGGCATCGCGGCACTGATCCTCGTGCTAGCGGTGATCCGCAAGACTCTCCGGCTGGAGGCTTATCTCGAAGCGGTGCATTTTGAGAAGCTGGGCAGGCTGCTGGTGGCGATAAGCGTGCTGTGGTTCTGCTTCGTCGCAGCGGAACGCCGCCTCACGGCAGTCACGGGAGGGGTCATGGTGCTGTGCAGCTTCGTGCTGCCTCTGCTGTTACACAACCTTCGGCGGCTGCGATCCATCGCCACTGCAACCGCAGCGGCGGGTTCGGCACTCTTGGGAATCTGGCTCGACCTCTATCGCACGGTGGCAGGCGGCGCTTATTCGCCGACTTGGATTGAGGTCTCGATCTCGGCGGCTGGGTTAGCGGGTTTCGCTCTGCTCTACTTGATCTTTTCCAGGCTGTTTCCCCTGATCGCGGTTTGGGAATACGCTCCGGTGAGCAGCAGGAATCCGTCGTGCTAGGCCGAACCGTCGCCCAATACGAGGTGCTCGAAAAACTTGGCGAGGGCGGCATGGGCGTCGTCTACAAGGCCCGCGACACGCGCCTCAACCGCTTCGTCGCGCTGAAGGTCCTGCCGCCCGATAAAGTCGCCGATCCAGAGCGCAAAAGGCGATTTCTGCAGGAGGCCCAGGCGGCCTCGGCGCTCAATCATCCCAACATAGTCATCATTTACGAAATCCTGTCCGACGGCGGGATGGACTTCATCGCCATGGAGTATGTGGCGGGCAAGCCGCTCGACCAGTTGATTCCGCGCCAGGGACTGCCTTTGAATCAGGCGCTGAAAATTGCCGTGCAGGCCGCCGGCGCGCTCGCCAAAGCGCACGCGGCCGGCATCGTCCATCGCGACCTGAAGCCGGGCAACATCATGGTGAGCGACGAGGGGCAGGTGAAGTTGCTCGACTTCGGCCTCGCCAAACTGATGGAGCGCTCCGATCCCGGCACGACGGACGCCACGCTCAGCCATGTGGCCAAGACCGTAGAAGGCACGATCGCCGGAACGGTCTCCTACATGTCGCCCGAGCAGGCGGAAGGCAAGAAGCTCGACGCGCGGTCCGACATCTTCGCGTTCGGGGTGGTGCTCTACGAGATGGTGACGGGCGTGCGTCCGTTTCAGGGCGACTCGCCGCTTTCCACGCTGGCGGCCATCCTGCGCGAAGAGGCGAAACCCGTGCGGGAGACGGCGCGGGACGTTCCGGGGGATCTCGAGAAGATCATCAACCGCTGCCTGCGCAAGGACCCGGAACGTCGGTTCCAGGGCGCGGCCGATTTGCGCGTGGCATTGCAGGAATTGGTGGAGGAATCGGATTCGGGACGCCTCCGCACGCCATCGGGCTTGTCGGCGGGCCTCGCCCCGGCACGAAGACCGTCTCGCGCGTGGGCGTGGGTCGCCGGCGCGGTGGCGCTGGCGGCGATCGCGGCGGGCGCGGCGTGGTACGCTCGCGGCGCCAAGCCGGCGCCGGAAGCCGCCATGCAGGTCGTTCCATTCACCACGTATCCCGGCCGCGAAACCGGTCCTTCTTTCTCCCCGGACGGAAACCAGGTGGCCTTTGCCTGGGAGGGAGAGGAGAAAAAGAATTTTGACATCTACGTGAAGCTGGTCGGATCGGGGCGGCCGTTACGGCTCACCACCGATCCGGCGATGGACTTCGCTCCGGCCTGGTCTCCCGACGGCCGCTCGATTGCCTTTGTACGGCTGCTGGCGGAAGAGCAAGGCGCCGTTATGCTGGTCCCTGCCCTGGGAGGTCCCGAGCGGAGGCTGGCAGTGATTTCGATGAGCGGGCGGTTCCTGATGCGTCCCATCGCCTGGTCGGCGGACGGCCGGTTTTTGGTGGTCTCCGATGTGGCGGCCGGCGAAAATCGGCAAGGCTTGTTCCGGTTAGCGGTGGACTCGGGTGAGATGCAACGGTTGACCACCGTTCCGGCTGTGAACCCGTTTGGTGATACGGCGCCGGCGGTCTCGCCCGACGGCCGCAGTCTGGCCTTCTTACGGGGCACCCAACGCGGAGAAACGTCCCTGGAGGTGCTGTCGCTCACGGCGGAAACGAAGCCGGAGGGGGAGCCCCGGGAATTGGATCTGGGTGGCCTGGCCCCGATCGCTCCGGCGTGGAGCAGTGACGGCCGAGCCATCGTCTTCGGCTTGCTGGGCGGCCGGGCTGGGCTCTGGCGTGTGCCGCTCACGGGTGGCGGCAAACCCCAGCCCATCGCCATTGCGGGCGAGGGCCTGTCCTATCCGGCGGTGTCGCGGCAAGGAGGGCGTCTGGCCTACGTGCGGCAGATCAACGACACCAACATCTGGAGCCTCGCGCTGGCGGCCCCAGGCCGCGCCGCCGGCCCGCCCCAGAAGCTGATTGGCTCGACGCTGCGGGAGGTGGCGCCGGCGTTTTCACCGGACGGCAAGAAGATCGCCTTCTCCTCCAACCGCTCGGGCAATCTGGAAATTTGGGTCTGCGACTCGGACGGAAGAAACGCCTTCCAGCTCACGTCTCTCGGCGCTCCGACCGCGGGGTCACCCAAGTGGTCTCCCGACGGCAAGCAGATTGCCTTCGATACGAACTTGGGAGGCTCCTACCACATCTACGTGGCGGCTACCGACGGCGGACGGGCGCAGCCCCGGACGAGCGGCGCCACGACCGACATCACGCCGGCCTGGTCGCCCGACGGCCAGTGGCTCTACTTTGGCTCCAACCGCACGGGCCGGATGGAGGTCTGGAAGATGCCCGCCGGCGGCGGTGCGGCCGTCCAGGTCACGCAGGGGGGCGGCTTCGCGCCCGAGTTCTCGGCGGACGGCGAGCTGTTCTACTACGTGAGGGGGGAGGGCAACACGACGACCCTGTGGGCCGCGCCCGCGGAGGGCGGCGACGGGCGCCAGTTAGCCGCTTCTCTACATCGCTATAGCTTCTGGGTTGCCAAGAGCGGCGTTTATTTCCTCTCGGTGACCCTCGACGGGCCAGCCTCTCTGCAGTTTCTCAACAGCACCACCGGCAAGATCAACCCCGTCGTGGCGCTCGACAAGACCGCTGATCTCGGCGTCTCCGTGTCTCCGGATGGGAAGCAGGTAGTCTTCGCAGAGATCGACCTCCAGGAGACCGACCTGATGCTGGTTGAGAACTTCCACTGAGACGGCAGCCGGAAATGAGTGCAGATCTGCACTCATTTCCAGCGAGCCAGTCTACCGCACGTTCGTCACGACACCCTCGGCCGAGCTGATGCCGTCCACCACCAGCCGGATCTCAGGCTGACCCGAGACACCCGCCGGAACATCGGCGTTGATCTGGTAGAGGCCGACGAAGCCGGGCGCGAGTCCGGCGAAGCGGACCGGGGCCTGCTGCCCGCCGATCGTGACCCGCAAATCGCCGGTGAGCGAAGTGAGGCCGGCCGGCGGCTCACCGGTATTGGGCGCTGGCGTGACCGCTCCGAGGCCGGTGCCGAACAGCAGGATCGTATCGCCCGCCCGCGCCGGACGCTGGTCGGTGATCAGACTGAAGTCGGAGTGCAGGGCCGCGGCCGCCCCGGTCCCGCTCTGGTCGAGCGTGAAGAGCGCCGGAACCGAAGGCGCAAGCGTCAGACCTTCGGCGTCGCTGTAGTGGCCGTTGCTGAGAACCACCACGTCGGCGTGCGTCAGGCCGGCCAGCTCGAGCGGTACTTGGAAGTTGATCTGGTCGAAGGTATCGCCCGAGACCGCAGCCACGAGCGGCGCTTCGATGCCGCCCACCAGCACCCGCACCCCGGAAAGCTCGCGGGGCAGCGGGAGGCTCCCGGCAACGGCCGTGGTATCGACCAGTTCGCGTCCGAACAGGCTCACAATCGAGCCCGGCGCGACCGGCGCGGCGCCCGGTGTGTAGCTGGCGGTATTGACAATGCCTTCCTGGAAGATGACGGGCGCCATGTCATCGGAACTTTCGACATCCCCGCCGAGACTGAACTCGGCCACGGTCGCGCCCGTGGAATCAATTGCGGTCCCCGCGAGCGACATCGGACCTCCGCCTAGCGGCCGGAAGACACCGTTGTAAAGGCCGCCGCCGATCTCATCGAGCCACAGGGCCGGCTCGCTCCCGCTCGAGACGATCTGTAGCTCGACCCCTTCCGCCGCCCGGCCGTCCGGATAGAACAAGGCGACCTGCACCGGCAGTGGCAGGTTCAAGGTAGCCAGGAAGTCCGGAGCCGGCTCGACGAAGAAGCCCAGCAGACCGGAGGTCGCTTCGGCGCTATCTTCCGACAGAGGAGACCCGGCCGCCGTGACCGCCAGCACGACATTCAGCGTGGCGGGGAGCGCGCCCGGACTGCCCGTGGCCTGGAAGATTACGCTCGCGCGGTAGACGCCCGCCGCAAGGCCGGTGATATTCGGAGTCACGGTCAGGGTCTTGGGTGCGGTGTCAGCCGCCGGCGTCGCCGCCAGCCACCCGCTGCCGTTTACGTACTGGATAGTCGACTGATACGCCGCGCTGGCCGCGCCCTCGACTTGCAGTTGCACCATAGCCGCCGCTGGATTCGAGCCGCCGGCCTTGGCCTGAAACGCCACGCCACCGGGCTTCACCTTCAGCCGCGCGGCCTCGCCCGCCGCGCCGATGCGCAGGATCACCAGCACGTGCCGCTTCTCACTCACCGCACCCGTGATGTTGAAGGTGATCAAGCCCGTGTAGACGCCGGCGGCCAGGCTTCCGGGGGTCACGGAAACGTTGAGGGTCCCGGGGACCGGACCGGAAGTGTTGAGCAGGTTGAGCCACGGCCCGCCGCGCGCCGTAGAGGCCGTCGCGGCGAAATTGAGACCGGTTGTCTTCGAGTCGAGCTTCACAGCGCCCGCGGTGACAGAAGCGTTGTTGCCGCCGCTCGAGAACTCGAGCACCGGCGGCGAAAGCTGGACCGCCGAGGAAGTCTTGCCGGTGGTCTTGGTGACGTTGGGGTTTTCGTCGGGCTTGCCCACGACGCGCAGGAAGACGCGGACCGTCTCGGTCACCCCACCACCCGTCACCTTCAGCTTGCCCTCATACTGGCCTTTCGTGAGGGCGCCCGGGCTCACACTCACCTGGATCTTGCCGGGCGTCGAGCCGCCGGCCGGAGACGGAGGTAACAGCCACCCGCCGGTGGATTCGACTGTGGCCGTCCAACTCACCGGCGTGCTGCGGGTGGTCTTAACGTCAACCGTTTTCGGCCCCGGTGGGGGCGCGCCCGGATGCACAATGAAGTTCAGCGCCTTGGGGTTCACTACCAGCAGGCGCGAGTCCTCTCCTTGCGCACTACCCGGGTTTTCGACTTCGAGGGTGACCGGAATGTCCACGCTCGAAGCGCCGCTCGTGACCGTGACCTTGCCCGAGTATTCGCCCACGCCCAGCGTGGCGCCGTTGACCGACACCGTGACCTGGCCGGGGCCGTTGCCGGAGATCGTGTTGCCGATCTGGAGCCAGGTACCGGCGGGAGGCGTGGTCACCGTCCGGGTGGCGCCCCAGACGAAGGAGGCGGTGTTGCCGGTGGGACTCCCCACGTTCAAGATACGCGGGTCGGGGTTGGCGCCGCCCTGCTTCATCTCGAACTTCAGCGAGGACGGCCTTACGAACGCGCTGGTCGGGCTGCCGGGCGCGGTGCCTATCCGCAGGAAGGCCTCTATGGTCTGGGGGGGCGAGCCCGCCGGGGTCACCGTCACTTTGGCTTCGTAGGTTCCGGGTCCGAGGCTGCCGGGGGTGGCGGTCAGGGTGAGTTTGCCGTTCGCCAGCGGTCCGGCCGCCAGCCAGGCGCCGCCCGAGACGCTAGTGACTTGTAAGGTGGCGTTGACAGCGCCGCCACTGGGCGGTCCGGTCCGCTGCACATTCACCGTGCGCGTCAGGGTGGTTTCGTTGCCGGTCTTAATGAAAAAAACAGTGTCGGGCTTGACGATCCACTTCTGGTTCTTGTCGTCGGGACCCTTATTGTCGGGTCCTTTGCCGGGGGGGGGGCCCTGGGCCAGCAGCGACACGGCAAACGCAAGGAGTATAAGGAGGCTATATGACTTTTTCATGGCGCACCCTTTCTGAGGGTCCCTTGGGCGTGCAACCGGGCGGCCAAATGCAAACCCACCAGAAGTGGCCCGTTTTCTTGCGGGCTCCGGAGCGCTTTAGCCGGGCGTTATGTAAAACGGGTACACTGGCCGGTCAATTTTACTCAGACCCGTCCAGGGAGCTCCCAGGTGCGCTATAGCTCAGATTCCCGCGCGCGTACCACAAAGCGCTGCGGGGCCGGCCCCACAAAATGGAATGGATAGCACGTTATCAAGGTCACGGTAGGCTGCGCGGAAACTCGGAGGACCTCGGTGTTATCGGGGTTCACAATCACGGTTTCCTCGACCCGATAGTGATGCCGGCCGCGCGGGGTCGTGAGCAGGATCCAGTCGCCCTTGTGGATGTTCTCGAGCGACTGGAAGAACGTGTCGCGGTGCGCGGCCAGCACTACGTTGCCCGGCGCACCAGGACGCGCCGTGCCGGGAAGGTGGCCGACGGCGACACGGAGCGTGCGGTCGTCGGCCCCTTCGAGGACCATCGCCGAGATCTCGAGGCTGGGGATTTCAAGCCGTCCGATCAAGTCGTCGGACTCGGGGTCGGGCGCCGGAGATCCTTCCTTCGACTCCGACGCCCGGTGCGCTTGCCGCTGAATCTGCTGCTCCAGCTGCCGGCCGCGGGAGGCCTGCTGCACCCAGGCATCCAGGAAGCCGGCTCCGCAGTATCCGAGACTCAGCAGGCCCACGCTCCACAGGCCACGTTCCAACCATTGGAGAAGAGTTTTCACGACTGGCGCCCTCTCCTAGGCGGAAAATCTCACCAGGGTTCGCACCAGGATCGCGGCCCCTAGGGAGAACGCTCCCAGCAACGCTACCAGCGGCCACTCGCTCGCCGTCTGGGGCATCGTCGCGGGAGCCGCTGGCTCTGGCGCTGGCGACTGCTCGCGCGGCTGCTCTTGTTCAATCACAGTCGGCTGTTCGGGAGGCCGGTTCTGGGCTAACTCCACGGGCTCCGCAGGCGCGGAGTTGTTGCTGGCCTCCGTGGCCGACGGCGACTCCATGGGCGCCTGCGCTTCGGTCGTGGGGGCCGGTGGTGGAGCCTCTATGGTGTTCACGCTGGACGGCACTCTCTGGCCTGTCGCGGCAGCGAGCAGGACCGCTCGTCTCTTGGGATAGGCGAATTCCTGGCCGATCGTGTCACCCGGATAAAACCAGGACTGCAGCGCATGGGGCTCCCCAGCGCGCGTTTCGTAGAACGTGAAAATTGACTTGTCGGCCGGCTGAGCGCGGTATTTCGAAAACGCCAGGACGGTCGCTTCGACGTGATTTTCACGGTCGTTGAGGATCTGCACAATGTGCCGATCGGAAAGCGAATCCGCCAGCTTAAAAACGTACCTTCCCGGCGGCAACACGCCGCCCGGAGTCTCTACAGCGTCTGAAAACGTCACGAAGGTCTTCTTGTTCCAGGCATCCGTGCGGGCCGTCTGGGGGAGAAGAGTGAACAAGGCAATCGTGGTGACTGCTAGAGCAACAGTGCGCATTCGTTTCATTTCTAGAACCTCCTGTTCTAAGCCACCGGCAATGCACGATCGTAGCCAAGCCGCGGAGCCGCTTTCCCTTCAGGAGGTTGCCGTCGATCGGTGCTTTTCACAACGCCGGGAGGTTCTACACTACAGCAGGGAAATTCTCCCGCTTGCCCTTCACGGTCCGCTGCGCCAGTATGGAAAAGCACTGGTGACGATGCCGCGCTGCCCCATGCCGGAAGGCTCCAGCTTCAAAACTCTGGAGCGCGTGCTCTCGAAGGCCGGCGTCGGCTCGCGCAGTGCGGCGCGCAGCATTATCCACGCCCGGCGCGTGGAGGTCAACGGACGCGTGGTCGAGAACCCGGATCAGTGGGTGGATCTGCGCCGGGACCGCGTCCGCCTCGACGGCCAACCGCTGCGTTCGCGCGCCCCAGTCTATCTGCTCCTTTACAAACCGGCGGGGTATCTCACCACGCGTAAAGATCCCGAGGGCCGGCCCACGGTATACGATCTGCTCGGTGAATTTTCGGAGTGGGTCTTTCCGGTCGGCCGCCTCGATCAGGACACCAGCGGCCTGCTGCTGCTCACCAACGACACGCAGTTTGGCGAGCGCCTCACCAACCCGGAACACAAAGTCCCCAAAACGTATCTCGTCAAAACGGCCACGCGCCTGGACGACGGCGCTCTCGAACAATTGCGCCGCGGCGTCGAGATTGGCGCCGAGCCGCGCACGCTGCCCGCCGAAGTCCGGCGCGTCCGCGATTCAGCGCGCCGGACGTGGGTCGAGATCACGATCACCGAGGGCCGCAACCGCCAGGTGCGCCGGATGATCGAAGCCGTCGGCAGCCGCGTGATGAAACTGGTTCGGATCCGCATCGGCCCGCTCGAAATTGGGGACCTCCAGATCGGCCGGTACCGCCCGCTGTCCTCCGCCGAACTCGCTCCCCTTAGTTCTCTAAAACGGGCGTCACGCGCCATCAGATAAGATCATTAAATTCATAAACTTACAAAAATTTCTTGTCACTCGGGCGAGGACTGTGCTAAAAATAGTGTTCCACCCGTTCGGGCAAGGTTCTGGATCAAATCCAAGATTCTGTGGGTTCGGAGGTTTAACTATGAAAATTCGTCCGCTCTATGATCGGATCGTCGTGCAGCGGCTGGAGGAGAAAGAGTCGGTGCGCGGCGGCATCATCATTCCCGACAGCGCCAAGGAAAAGCCTCAAGAGGGAAAAGTCCTCGCGGTGGGCAAGGGCAAGCTGCTCGAAGATGGCAAGGTCATGCCGCTCGACGTGCAGATCGGCCAGAAGGTTCTCTTCGGCAAATATGCCGGCAGCGAAATCAAGCTGGAAGGCGATGAGTACATATTGATGCGCGAGGACGAGATCCTCGGCATTCTCGAAGGTTAGGCGAATTCAGGATTAGGAGGCATACCATACATGGCGAAACAAATCGTATACGGTGAGGACTCCCGGCAGGCGATCCTGCGCGGGGTCAATGCGCTCGCGAACGTCGTGAAGGTGACGCTCGGCCCCAAGGGCCGCAACGTGGTGCTCGAGAAGAAATTCGGCGGCCCCACGATCACCAAGGACGGCGTGACGGTAGCGAAGGAAGTAGAGCTCGAACACAAACTCGAAAATCTCGGCGCCCAAATGGTGCGCGAGGTCGCCTCGAAGACCAGCGACGTCGCCGGCGACGGCACCACCACGGCGACGATTCTGGCGCAGGCCATTTATCGCGAGGGCGTGAAAGCCGTCGCGGCCGGCGCGAACCCGATGGCGTTGAAGCGCGGCATCGACCGGGCCGTCGACGCCGTGGTCGCGAAGCTGAAGGATTTCTCGAAGCCGGTGTCCGGCGACGCGATTGCGCAAGTCGCGACGGTGTCGGCCAACAACGACTCCTCGATCGGCAACATCATCGCCGAGGCCATGGAGAAAGTCGGCAAAGACGGCGTCATCACGGTCGAGGAAGCGAAGACCATGGAGACGGTTCTCGACGTGGTCGAGGGTATGCAGTTTGACCGCGGCTACCTCTCGCCCTACTTCGTCAGCGACCCGGAGCGGATGGAGTGCGTGCTCGAAGATCCGCTGATCCTGATCCACGAGAAGAAGATCAGCAACATGAAGGACCTGCTGCCGCTGCTCGAGCAGATCGCGCGGAGCGGCCGTCCGCTGCTGATCGTCGCCGAGGAAGTCGAGGGCGAGGCCCTGGCGACTCTCGTGGTCAACAAGCTGCGCGGGACTTTGAACTGCGCCGCCGTGAAGGCGCCCGGCTTCGGCGACCGCCGCAAGGCCATGCTGGAGGACATCGCGATCCTGACCAACGGCAAGCCCATCATGGAAGAGACCGGCGTCAAGCTCGAAGGCGTTAAGCTCGAGGATCTTGGCCGGGCCAAGCGGGTCACGATCGACAAGGACA
>JBGPDC010000116.1:0-17610 GCA_041482115.1 Terriglobia bacterium
CCGAACGCCGCCCCGTACAGCGTCGACATCAAGGCCTGCTGGAACGGCATCCGGTAGGCCGCCAGCGCCACCACCCAAGCCGCCACCAGCGCCGACAGGGCCGCCATCCAGGTCGGCTTTCTCTTCACCCCCAGCATGTAGAACAGCACCAGGACGGGAATCGCCGCCACCCCTGCCGACCACCCCAGACTCCCCCCCACGGGCTCATAGTTGTGTTGCCACATGATCTGCCCCTCAGTTCCACTCCCAAAACGGAAATCGAGACTCTACCACATTCCCACTGCTGGCGCACCCATGGGGGCCGCTGCGCTACCCTATAGCTTCGAAAGGAGCCCGCCATGCGCAACATCTTGCTTACCGCGGTCGTTTCCGTCGCCGCTACCCTGCTAGTGGTCTACTCGCTGCCGGCCGCCGGACTCGTCCAGGAGACGGTCAAGCTCGAGAAGCCCCGCGTCACCGTCACCGAAACCAGCCAGCCGGCCGGGGTCGCCCGCGACCCTTACGTCCGCCCCACCGACCAGGTGATCGTCTTCCTCGACGACTGCTCCTATGACCGCATCGACCCGGCCACCGGCAAGGCAGAGCGCCAGAACCGCAAGTCGGGCGACGTCATCTGGCACGACAAAGGCGAGCACGCGCCCCAGCTCGTGAACAAGGGCAGCAAGCCCTTCCGCACGGTCATCATCGGTCTGAAATAGCTACCAGATCCCGATGAGCTTCCAGTAGGGCACGCCCAGGCCGATCCACACGGCCAGGTGCGCTAGCGAGACGATAAAGCCCAGCTTCCACCAGGTGGCCTGGTCCACGTAACCGGCCCCGAAATAGATCGGAGCGGGCCCGGTCGCGTAGTGGGTCAGGCACGCATTGAGGCTCGAGAGAACGCCCAACAGCAGCGCCGCGAGCATAGGGGGCGCCCCCGCCGCCACCGCCACCGCCAGAAACGGCGCGTACATCGCCGTCACGTGCGCCGTGGTGCTCGCGAAGACGTAGTGCGAATAGAAATACGCGAGCGCCAGGACCAGCATCACCCACCACCACCTCCCCGTCACGTGCGCCCCGATGCCCCGGGCAAACCACTGCGTCACGCCCAGCCGTCCGAGACCCTCGCCCATCCCGATGATGCCCCCAAACCACATCATGGCGTCCCACGCCGGACTTGCCGTGATCACGTCTTGCCACTGGAGCACCCCCAGCACCAGCATCGCTGCCAGGCCCAGAAACGCCACCGACGTTGGATCGAGCCCGTGGACCGCGGTCGTGGTCCACAACGCCAGGCAACCCCCCACCACTAGCGCCAGCGCTTTTTCAGCGCGGCTTACCGGCCCCAGCGCCGCCAGTTGCCGCGTGGCCTCCTCCGCCGCTTCCGGAGATTCCTTGCGCTCCGGCGGATAGATCCGGTAGAGCAGCCACGGAATCAGGGCGATCGTCACCGCCCCGGGCACGATCGCGGCCGCCGCCCACCGCGCCCACGTGATCGTCACGCCGGCCGTCTTCGCCGCCAGCTCCGCCGCCAGCGGATTGGCGGTCGTCGCCGTCAGAAAAATCGCCGAGAGGTACATGGTGGCGTGGAACTGGTTCACCATCAGGTACGCTCCGAGCTGCCGCGCCGTCTCGCCCGGCGCCGAGCCGCACACCCGCGCGATGTTGCTGATGATGGGAAACAGAATGCCGCCGCTGCGCGCCGTGTTGGCCGGTACCGCCGGCGCGATCACCAGCTCCGAGGCCACCAGCGCGTACCCGAGCCCCAGCGTCCGTTGCCCAAATCGCCGGATGAACCAGTAGGCGAGTCTTTTCCCCAGTCCCGTATTCGAAACCGCGCGCGAGAACAGCAGCGCCGACACGATAAGCCACACGTTCGGGTTGGTGAAGCCGGTGAGCATCACCGGGAGCGTCATGGTCCGGGTGACCAGTGCCGCCGCGAGACCCAGCAGCACCACCGCTCCCGCCTCGGCCGCCTGGATCATCATGCCGAGGATCGTCGCCGCGAAAATGGCTAGCAGCCGCCACCCCTCGAGCGCCAGCCCCGGCGGCGGCGGGGCGAGCCACAGCGCCGCACCGATCGCCGCCACGATCCCCAGCCGCCGTGTCCGTCGCGTCATCCTGCGTATGGTACGATGCCGCCATGAAGCTCGTACATCTATTTGTCACGCTCGTCGCGGCGGTATCGCTGCTGGCCGCCCCGCTTCCGCAAACCAAGAAGCCCTCCGCCGGAGACGTCAAGAAGGCGGCCACCACGACGGCCACCGCCAAGGCCGGCGACCTGTTGGACATCAACACCGCCACCGCCGCCCAGCTCAAGGCGCTTCCCGGCATCGGCGACGCTTACTCCGAGAAGATCATCCAGGGCCGCCCCTATCGCGCCAAGAACGAGCTGGTGCAAAAGAAGATCGTGCCGCAGGCGACCTACGACAAGATCCGCGACCTGATCATCGCCAGACAAGCGAAGAAATAGCGTCCGCCGCTCGGACCGTGCACCCGCCCCTCGACTGGCCGACGTGGTCGTTATTTGCCGCGGCCGAAACCGCTCTCTGCCTCACGCCCGGCCCGGCCGTGCTGCTCGTCGTCTCGCAAGCGCTCGCGCGCGGCGCCGGACCGTCGGTCTGGTCGAACCTCGGCATCCTCAGCGGCAATACGTTCTACTTCGCGCTTTCCGCCACCGGACTCGGCGCCCTCCTGCTCGCCTCTTCGCAGGTCTTCTTCGCTATTAAGTGGATCGGCGCGGCCTACCTCGTGTGGCTCGGCATCGCGGCGTTCCGCGGCCACTCGTCGGTGCTTTCGGTGCGTCCCGCCGAAGATATGCGCAGCCACGCCGGACGGATGTACCTCAACGGCTTCATCCTGCAGGCCTCGAACCCCAAGGCGCTGGTCTTCTTCGCGGCCCTGCTGCCGCAGTTCCTTCACCCCTCGGGAAGCATCGCGGCCCAGGTCGCGGTCCTGGCGGCGACGAGCGTGGTCATTGAGTTCTTCGTTCTGCTCGGATACGGGCTCCTCGCCGGACGCGCGACCCATCTCGCCAGCCAGCCACGCTTCGCCACCCTCACGAACCGCGTCTCAGGCGTGATGCTGATCACCGCCGGGGCCGGCATGGCCGCCCTCCGGCGCGCCTAACAGTCCGGAGCGCCCCTTGCTGCGAAAAAGCGGCAGAATGACTGTCAAAAACTGCCTTTTAGCGACATTCTGGCTACCGACTATTTCAAACGGTCGTTTGAAATGTTTTTCACAACTTCCTCGTTTCAACGCTCGTAGTTGTCACACACTCGTAAGCTTACGAATCAGGCGTTGCTGTTACCAGCCGCTTCCGACTTGGTGACCCGTTCGCAATTCATGCGCCGTGATGGCCTTTGATAGTCTGATGGCAGCCTCTCGCTCCCGGACGTCGGCCTTCCCATTTGCCTGGAGCACCGCAGCCAAGATCGGTCCAGCTTGACGCTGCAGGCGCTTACAGGTCGGACACCTTTGGCCGATCTTCTTGGGGATCGCCATCCCGAATTGTTGCACAATACAACAGTGCGCGAGAAGGAGGAAGGCTAATTGTTCCGCAAACAGAACAAGAATTGATTCATTTGTTGCGATTTATGGATACCCAGCACGTTTAAGCAACCGATCGTCGTACGGCGGGTCAGGCTGACCACCGTAAAGGCCCGCCTTCCCGAGAAAGAGGCAGTTGAATTCGCATCGACGATGTCTCTCAGCGGTGCGCGGATCTCCCGCCGCTACCCTCGCTCCCCCGCAAACAGCACATGCTCGTACCCCTGGTACAGTATCCAGCGCTCCTCCCGGAGCCCCAGCTTCCGCGCCACGCCCAGCGACGGCTCATTCTCCGGACGCACCGTGCAGATCACGCGCCGGTAGCGGCGCACCTCGAAAGCCCACTCGCGGGTCGCGGCCGCCGCCTCGAGCGCCAATCCCCGCCGCCAGTAAGGACGGTGGATGATGTACCCCAGCCCCGGCTCCGCGACCCCGTCGATCTCCTGCATCAACAGCCCCGCCTGCCCCACGGGTCGCTCCGTTGTTTTTTCTACGGCCAGCCAATACCCGAACCCGTCGCGCGCGTAGCAGGCCCGCCACCTCCCGATCCACGCTTCCGACTCTTCCCGTGAGAGCGGCTTAGGAAAGTAGCGCATCACCTCTGCGTCGCCCAACATCTCGGCAACGGCGTCCAGATCCGCCGGGGTCAGCTCCCGCAATACCAGCCGTGGCGTCTCAATCATCGCGATGAGTTAGCGCCCGGGAAACGAGAGCTGCTGGGAAAAGAACGGCAGGACCTTGGTTTCCATCCGCTCGGCGATTTTATTGACATGGTCGCCCTGGTAAACCTCCAACACATGCGGGATGTCAAACCGGCCGAGGACCTGATCCAGTTGCCTGACGCCAGCCGTCAAAGAAGGCATGTCCTGCTCGCCGACATCGAACGCTATCGCGCGCAGCCTTTTCAGATTCGGTACGTACTGGCTCACCACCGAGACGGGTGCATTCGCCGCCCACTGCTCCATGACAGCGGACTGAACCTCGCCATTCTTCAAAGGCAGGTCGAAAAAGAAAGGTGGGTTCTTGGGATTGGGCGACCAGGCAGCGGAAACGGTCACGACCGCCTTCACCAAAAATGGCGCTTTCACGAAGTCTTCGAGACTTCGGACTGCCTCGGCCGATTCCATATTCTCACGTGAAAGCATATTGGCCGTCAAACAGCAAGAACTCATGGCGTAGAGGCTTGAAAAGACGTCCGGCCGCTTCATGCCGATGCGAATCGTGCCGTACCCACCCATGGAGTGTCCCGCGAGGCCCCGGCTCGCCACAGTGGCGATGGTGCGGTAGTGAGTGTCCACATACGAGACCAGCTCTTGCGCGACGTAAGTCTCCCAGTCTCCCGTGACGGCGGAGCTCCCGTAGAAACTGCCCTGGTATCTCGTATAGGCGTTGGGCATGACGACGATCATCTCGCGCGTCTGCCCTTTCGCCAGCGCCTGCTCCACGACGGCTGGAAGAGTAATGAAGTGGGGCTGCCCGCTGAACCACTTGTCGTCGCTGTCAGTGAAGCCATGCAGCAGGTAGAGAACGGGGTAGCGCCGGTTCCGGTCCGTCTGGTAACTGGGCGGCAGGTAGATCGAAACGTCGCGGTCCAGCGAGTCACCCGCGAGATTCCCTTCGAGCGACTTCCCGTGCACTTTGATGCGCTGTACAACGCCATGCTTCGCTTCGCCAGTTTGCGCCGGGAGGATCCCGGTCAGGCCAGTAGCGAGTAGAAGGCACAGGCCCCACCGGGCGAGGGCTTTCTTCATAAGATCCTCCAGCTATTGACTAATTCTGACAAGAGCAAAGGGGCCATCGCCTTCGATCAAAGCGTCCGGCGATTCCAACTCCGCCAATCGACGGCGGGAGTGCTCATCGTCATCGCGGTTGGGAGTCTGTTTAAAGGCAAACGGCCGGGTAGCAATTGAGCTACCAAGGTGCCAGGGCCGAGGGCATACCCGTTGTGATCGACGATCCCAGCGCCAAGGCGCGTAGAGATACACCCTCCGCCGTGAACGTGGCGAGAACCAATCGCTCATGGTCATCGTAGAGGAAAACTTTCGTGAAGGGTCCGGCGGCAACCCGTTTTCCGATCCATTGTTCGTTCTCCGTCAACCTATGCGCCAGAAACGGGGCAAATGAAGGCTGACGGCCAGGCCCGTAATAGAGAACAAGATGCAAGGGTGAAGCTGCGGGGCAATATTCCTTGCTGCATTTCTGGTGCAGGACGTACTCCAAAGGCGCCCAGATGTCTACAGCACCGCCGAACACGGAATTCCTTTCCCTCTCTGCGTGGCTCGCCGCACTGGCCAAGCTCTGCTCGACCACTTCTCCCAGTTCAAAGAACTCCATCTTTCCCTGAATCGAGCACGCTACATCAGGAGCGGATGGCGAGCAGGAATTTGGATCAAGCGTTGTTGCGCTGGTTCGCTCGACACCCATTTCCACCGAAGCGAAGCGGCCGAAAGTGGTCCATTCGATGTAGAGCTGCTTGTATTTGCTCTCCAGTTTGGTCCAAACTCTGGAGCGTTTCTCGAGAGGGGAAGCCTCGTACCAACTGGCAAACTCTGCCGGGTTCCAACTCGTTGCTTTCATCTGATCCAACTTCATCTTTGAGTCTGGCCCATTCGCCGCCTCGATCCCGAAGACTCTGAGTTAGCCCGTGGTGGTAGCGGCTTTCACGTTTCGGAAGACTTCTTATTGAACCGTCTGCGCTCCAATCTTCGATAGGCTGCATACTTGCGCTTAGCAGCGGTCCGGATCACTTCAAGTTCTTTGTGAAGGCGATCAATCTCATACTCGAGCTCCCTCTCGCTGACGCACTGCGGCGTTATGAGAGGAACATCTGCCACGCCCTTGTACTCGGCACGACCCCAGGACTTTAGACTAACATGGGAGAGCGCTGGACCCGGCAAGGCGTCTTTAGGCATTCCAAGGAAAAGCAGATCAAGGCTGTGCGTATTCAATTGCGTCCTCCTGTTGTACCCGGCTTGGAGGCTCGAAAGGCTCGGCTCCGCGAGCACTCGGAATTCTCATCCAGATGCTCAACATGCGCTGCCGCGCCGTTTTTCCCCCGTTTGTGTGCTCTGGCGGGCTCGTGGCACTCGATACAGCGTCCCACCCGCTCGGCTGTGCCAGCGACCTCGGAGGCGGTGACCTGCTCCCATCCGCTTCGCCTTTTCACTTCAAGGTCTGCGCTCCTGGGCATAGCTATGGCAGTTGTGTCAGTGTGAAGAAATAACGGGTTTCAGCCTTTCGGCAAGATGGGATCGGGCGACGTCGGTTACCGATTGAAGCTCCCATTGCTCCGGCTTGTCTTCTCGCGCAGCTTCACAGAATCGGCTATAGGTATCAACCAGCGCATCCAGCAGGCGAAGGGTTTCCGCGTCTTTACCGCGTATTGCCATCCTGAGGTCTTCTTCTGGCGTCGGTTCCAGATCAAAGACCCCAAGCTTGAACGCGATCAACCCGGTGAGTTGCATACGGTAGACTTCGAGGTCAAGCTTGCTCCAGATTGGAAACAGCGGAGTCTTGTCTTCGGTTGGCATTCCAGATCAGCCCCGGGGAAGTGCCCGCTGCGCACCCGCCGAGGGCATTCCATTCAGGCCAGGGCTGAGGAGCTGCACCGCTTCCAGAATCACACCGCAGTGCGGGCACTGCTGGTCGATCTTGTGCCCGATAATCACGCCGCCCGCGATCAATACGGCCTGAAGTAGCGGATCCTTGGTGAATTTACTTCCGAGCACGGCAGCGCCGATAGCGCAGGCGGCCTTTGCTCCCAGTTGCTCGGCGACCGTCAGATGCAGTGGGCCGCAGTTAGGACAGATATGCGTCATAAAAAACGCCCCTCGCTGATAGGGTATCACACCGGAATGGTCGTGCTCTCTGGGCGTTGGAACCTGCCAATCGGGAACAGGGGTGCGGGTCTGAGCGTGACCACGGGATCCACTCAGCCGGCCTCAAAAAAGGGTGCAAGGCTGCACCCATTTCCCTAACCTGCTGATTTCTAAGCCCCCAGCCAAAAAGTCTTGCAGATCTGCAAGATTTTTCACCGCCCCGCCACATACTCCCACAGCGCCTTCCCGCGCTCCGTCACTCGCGGCACATCGCGCTCCAGCAGGAAGCCCTCCCGTACCCGCTGCTTCGCCGCCGCCTCAAACCGCTTCAGGTATTCCGCGGCGTCGGGATACCGCTCCGCCACCGCAGGCCGCGGGTCGCCGCGCCTCTCCCGTTCCGCCTTCGTCTTGGCAAAGGGGATAAACGATCCGGTGCTCGACGCCAGCTCGTCCGGCGCACCCGCCTCCGCCGACCGCAGATTCCACCCCGTGTAAGTCCCGAGCGCCACCTCGATCTCCGGCATCCGCACCCCCGCGAGGTCGTTCCCGTCGGCGTCCACCTGCGGCACCAGCACCGCGTAAACTTTCCCCCGCTTCGGCGGTTCCACTTCGGCGATCCCCGCGGTCCAGAAGCGCGCCCCGAAATCGAGCCGCCGCGCTTCGTGCCACCGCGCCGGAAACGCCACCCCCGGAATCTTCGGGAACTGCACCGCTCCCGGCGTCACGAGGCGATCGTCGGCAATCCTCGGATACCGCGAGGCCGGCGGTTCCTTGCCGGCTTGGACCCAACCGTCCAGCGCGACCAGCAGCGCCCGCAGCGCCCACCGGAAATCGTTCGGGTTCGCCAGGTTCTGCGTCCCGTGCTGCGGCGGCGGGAAGGCCGACGGCCCGTGCTGCCCGCTCGAGAAAAGGTAAATCCGCGTCGTCGCCCCCACCGGGGCATCCTGCGTCCCATCCGGCGTCGTGTGGACCAGCGAGGCCGCGCACCCCCAATATTCGTACGCCGAATTGCTCCAGAAAATCTTCGGGACGACCCCCGCCTTCAGCGACCGCGTCAGCACGCCATCGCTCCGGCCGGTCTCCGGGTCCCGCATCTCCAGATCCGAGTACGGAAACGGGTCACTCGGATAGTCGAGCGCCCGGAACGGACCCGCCGTCCGCCCCGGCTGCGCGAACCGCTGGTTCAAGCTCACGCTGCGCCCACCCGCCACGTTGCCCAGCAGGCCGTCGAACACCCGCCGCTTCCGCCCGTCGTCGTTGAAGCCGTAGTAGAGAAACGTCCGGAAAAACATCGCGCTCTGCGAGTTCCCGAAGCCGTAGGTGCGCACCAGGTTCTCCCGAAAATCGGCGGGCGTCTGGGGGGTCCCGCCATACTTGAGGTACGCGATGAAATCCCGCACGGCCGCGAGTCCGAGGCCGGCCACCAACGGGTCCTGCGACTCGTAGACCAGCTCGTAGATTTTCCCCAGCTCGAACCCGTTTCCCATCACCACGCTCGTGCCGTCCTCGATGCGCCAGGCTTCCCTTGGTATCAGGCGTCTCGGACCCTCCTCGCGCTCGCGCACCGTCAGTTGCAGTGCGCCGTCCTCAGGATTCACCACCGGATACGCCCGGTGCCCGCCGTCCCCCAGCAGGAACTGCGTCGTGCGCCTGTCGGGAATGAACTCCGCGCGCACCGGACCCGTCACGGGCTTCTCACCCTGCCGCGCCGCCGGCGCGTAGAGCCGCATCAGGTGCTCGCGCTCCGGCACGTCCGGCTGCCAGCCCAGCCACACCAGCGTATAGCCCTGCTGGAGCAAAAAGCCGTCGCCAAACTCCTGCTCGCTGCGTGGATCGTTCGATCCGGCCCGCTGGAAGATCCCGAGCAGTCCCTTGGCGCCGCGATTCGGCGGCTCAAAGAGGACATTGCCGTTGCCCCGCTCCTGGTCCCGCGGCTTGAGCATGTAGAGGTCGGAAGAAAACTCTACCTGTCCCTTGGCATTTCGGGGCGCGAGCAGAATATCCGTGATCACGCTGTTGGCGGGAGCCTGCGGGTCGACCGCGAAGAAAACCTTGCCGATGATCCGCTCGTAAGCGAGGCCCGGCCCAAACTCCCGGCCTCCCAGCACCTCCGACCGCTCTTGCACCTCGATCCTTATTACCTCGGCCGAGGCCAAAGCCGTGACGCACAGTACCGCTGCTAAGAGGCGCATAAACCCCTCCTGCCTTGCGCCTACAGTATCATGGCCTATTGCCGTGGAGATACAACGAATCAAGTCCGGCAACGCCCTCGAATTGCGCCTCGCCGGACGCCTGGACGAGCATGGGGCACAGCAGTTCGACTCCGCCCTGGCGGCCGCCCTGGCTGGCGGCGATCACCACCTGCGCCTCGATCTGGGCGAGATCAGCTACGTCAGCTCGTCGGGCATCGGGGTGCTGGTTCGCTACCAGCAGCGCCTAAAGCAACTGGGGGGAGCGCTCGCCATCTCGGCCGTCTCGACGCCGGTCCGGCGCGTTCTCGAAATGGCCCGCCTCGGTGTCCTGCTCGAACCCCAGCCTGCGGTTCCGGAGCCGGGACCGCCCACGCCCATCGCTCCGCCTCCCGAAATCCGGATCGAGCCGCCGCGCCTGGAAGTTCTCCCCCTGGAGTCCGGCGCCACGCTGCGGTTGACCGCGCGGGGCAATCCGGATCTCCTGGCCGGCCGGCTGTTCGATGAGAAGGACGCCCGGCCGCTGCGGCCTCCCGCTTCCGGCTTCGCCCTCGGCCTCGGCGCCTTCGGCCGCGACTTCGAAGCCTGCCGCCACCGCTTCGGCGAGTTCCTCGCCCTCGCCGGCACGGCCGTCTATCACCCCTGCGACGGCAGCAACGTCCCCGACCAGTTGCCGGCGTCGGCCGACTTGCTGACGCTCTACAGCCTCATCTGCGAAGGCAGCTTTTCTCACCGGGCTCGCTTCGCAGCTTCCGGACCTGGCGCGGCCGTCTCGCTCGAGGATCTGGTGGGGGCTTGTCTCGATGCGACAGGGGCGGCGGGCTGGGCCGGTATGGTCTTCCTCGCTGAGGCGCCCGCCACTTCCGGCGCGACCCCGCTCGCGTTCCTCGCCGGTGGCATCGCCGCCCGCGCCTCGAACGCCGAGGTCGCCGCGCTGCTTCACCCGGAGGGCTGGTCCCGCTACTCCACGGGACGCTTCCACGCCGCCCGGTTCGGGCGCGCGTTGCCGGCCCTCGCCGCCGACGTCACTGCCTGCTGCCGCGCGATCTTCGAGGCCGGCGCGCTCCGCGACGTAGTCGTTCCCCGCCCCGACACGACACACTTCACGCGCGGCGCCTGCTGGATGGGTCCGATTGCCGGGATCAAGACGGAACGCTCTTGACCCCCGCCTGCTTGTCGAGCGCGATCGGCAGCCGCACGGTGAACGTCGAGCCCTGGCCCGGCTCGCTCGCGACGTGAATGGTCCCCCGGTGCTCTTCCACCACCCGGTGGACGATCGGCAGCCCCAGCCCGACCCCGACGCCGACTCCCTTGGTCGTGAACCCCGGCTCGAAGATCTTGCTCAGGTGCTCGCGCGGAATTCCGGCGCCGGTATCACGAAACTCCACCACCACTTCCTCGCCCTCGCGCCGCGTTGACAAGAACACTTGGCCCTTCTGCTTGATGGCCTGGCAGGCGTTAAACAGCAGGTTCATAAACGCCTCGTTCAGCAGCGCTGGAAAGCACGGGATGGGCGGTATCTCTCCGAGATTCACTACTACCTCCACCCGCTGGCGCGTCGCCGGATCGAGCAGCCGGACGGCCGCCTCGAGCCCCTCGTTCACGTTGGCCATTTTGAAGCCGGCCTCGTCGAGGCGCGCGAACGAGCGCAGCGAGCGCACCACGCCCAGGATCCGGCCGCACGCCGCCGCGCTCTCGTGCCCCAGCTTCGCGAGTTGTTCGAGGAGCTGGACTTCTTTGGGCGTGCGGCCCTCGGCCGTGGCGAGGCGGCCCGTGAGCACGGTGACGATCTCCAGATTTCCCTTCAATGCCCCGAGCGGATTGTTGATCTCGTGCGCCACCCCCGCCACGAGGCGACTCAGCGAGGCCATCTTCTCCGCCTGGTAGCGCTTCAACTCGCTCTCCCGCAATTCGGCGGTCCGCTCCTCGACCTTCGCTTCGAGAGCCTCGTTGGCCTGCTGCAACGCCTCGAAGAACCTGGCGTTCTCGGCCGAGAGCGCCAGTTGCGACGCGACCGCGCACAGCAGCTCCAGGTCGTCCTGGCTGAAGGCCCCGATGGACCGGTTGTTCTCCATGTAAAGGATGCCCAGCGTCCCGCCCTGGCCGATCAAGGGGGCGCAGGCAATCGACCGCAGCCCCGACATGACGACGCTCATCCCGGCGGCGAACCGCGGGTCATCCTTCGCGTCCGCCGTGATGATGCCCTTGCGCTCGGTGAGGATCCGCTGAGCAACCGTCGAGGAAATCGTCACCGGCCCGGGCAGCGCCCGCGCATTTCCCCGTTCCAACACCACGCGCGGCAGGGGCGGGCTCTCCGGACTCTCCATCAGAAACACCGCCGCCCGCTCGGCCTGCGTGGTCTCGAACAGCAGCTCAAGCGCCTTGCGGGACACCTCGTCGATCGACCGCACCGTCGAGAGCGCGCGGCTCAACTCGTAGAGCAGCGGCAGCGTGCGCCGTTCCCGCTCGGACTCCAACCGGATATCCGTCTGCGGCGACGGCGTCACCGGCCGGCGCGACACCATCGTGAGCTCCGAGACGACGCGGTCGTAGTCGGCTTCGACCGTGACCGTCTCGACGGGACCGGTCACCTGCGGCCGGCCATCGTCCGTCCGGTAAGTCAGCAGGTAGTTGCCGATGCGGATCTCGTCGGCGTCCTTGAGCTCGGCCTCCTCGATCTTCAGGCCGTTGACGTAAATCCCGTTGTGGCTGCCCGTGTCGGCGATCCGGAACCCCGCCCCCTCGCGCCGCAAATGTCCATGCCGCCGGGAAATTAGAGAACCTTCGAGCACGATGTGGTTGTCGGTGGCGCGCCCCAGCGAATAGGCGTCGAGCGACAGCGGCATCTCGGTCGCCGGCCCCAGCGGTTTTTTGATTACCAGTCTCGGCATTGCTATCCCACTGGCTGCAGGCGGTCGAGCGCCAGGAACTCGCGGATGTGGGGGTGTTCGGCGCGCTCCAAATCGGCCAGAGATCCAAAGAATATCACACGCCCCTCGTGCAGAAAGACTACCTGGTCCGCCACCTTACGCAGCAGCTTTAGATCGTGTGTCACCACGACCGAGGTCAGCTTCAACTGCTGCTTCAGCCGCCGGATCAGGTCCCCGATGTGCTCGGACATCACCGGGTCCACCATGGTGGTCGGCTCGTCGTAAAGGATCGCCTCGGGCTGCGCCGCGAGCGCCCGCGCGATCGCGACCGACCGTTTGATGCCCGTCGACAGCTCCGCCGGATACTGGTCCTTGAAGGGCCGGATTTCCACCATGTCGAGCAGCCCGTCCACCACCTCGTCGATGTTGCCCTCCGTATAACCAGCGCGCGTCTCGAGGGGAAACGCCACGTTCTCTCCCACCGACAGCGAGTCGAAGAGCGCCCCGGACTGGAACACCATCGTCACCTTGCGCCGCACCCGGTTCAGCTCCTGCTCGGGATAGTCGGTGATGTCCTCGCCGGCGGCGATCACGCGGCCTTCGTCCGGCTTGAGGAACCCCATGAGGTGCGAGAGTGTGACGCTCTTGCCGACGCCGCTCCGCCCGATGATGCACAGCGTCTGGCCGGTGTCGAGGTAAAAATTGGTGTCGATCAGCACGGGCGCGTCGAAGCTCTTCGAGACGTGCCGGAACTCCAGGTAGTGGGGGAACTCCGGCTCAGGCATGCCGCCCCCGCGCCGCTTCCAGCTCGTCTGTGGTGTTCAGGTTGGCAAACAGGCGCCCGCCGGGGTCGAGCGAAGCGTAGGCGGCGTGGCCGACGCGTCTTACTCGCAGTCCGGCAAACGCCTCGGTCACCTTCCGAACTCCTCGCTGGACGGCCACCTCGATCGAGCCGTGGCACCGCCGGGCGTAAACCGCGCAGAGCGGCTCGTCCTGACCTTCGCCATCGAGCGGCATCACAACATCGGCGGCGTCTTCTTGCGCCAGGCTCACGAGGTACCCGAGAAACTCGGCCGTGACGTAAGGCATGTCGCAGGCCACCACCAGGTTCCAGTCCGCGTGCGAGTGTTGCAAAGCCGCCGTGATGCCTCCCAGCGGACCCAACCCCGGCGTCTCATCCGCCACCACCGGCAATCGCAGGTCTCGGTAGCGTTCGGGCGAGCCAACCAGAGTAACCGACCCTGCGGCGGCTCTGACGCGCGCTGCGACCCACCGTGCCAGGGGCTCGCCGTGCCACTCGGCGAGCGCCTTATCGGTTCCGAAGCGGCTGCTGCGGCCGCCTACCAGTACGTATCCAGCCGTGGAACCGGCGCCCATGGGCCGATGATAACACCCGACTCCCGGCGGACTTTCTGGCCGGCATTGGGACGGAACTTATATCGCGGTGAAACCGTTAGTATCCTTTTTGCGGGACGTCTAACTTCTGCGACCGACAGCCGTCCAAAAGGACAAGGCCCGCCGAAGGCAGCAACCTCCGACGGGCCGGGAAAACGCGACGCACCGGAGTGCGAGGGTTTCCGCCAATTCCATTGTACTCCTGCGCCATTCGTGTTCTCCCAGGATTGACAAGTAGGGGAGGCACCCATGGCGCTTCGAATCGCCGCGCTCGCACTGCTGCTGTCAGCCGCGTCGTTGTCGGCGGCGTCGTCCTGTCCAGATGATTTGCCAGCCCCCACGGTAGGGGTGCTCTTGCGCTTCGATCGCCCGCCCCAACGAGGATTTGTCAACGAGCTGCGGCTCACTGTCGAGCAAATCTTCCGGCCGGCCGGACTGGCGTTTCGTTGGGGGGTCGCCCCGCCGGAAAAGGAGGTCTGCGGTCACCGGACCGTGGTAATCGACCTGCACGGCTTTTGCGGCCCCGCTCTCCTGCGCGATGCGGGAGACACCGAGCCACTGCGCGAATTCCCGCTGGGATGGACTTTTGTGGTCGGCGGCGAGGTGCTGCCCACCTCGATGGTCGATTGCGATCGCATTACGCGTGCGACCCTCCAGATCGGCCTCGCCCGCTCCCATCGGGAATGGCGGGACCTTCTCTACGTCCGTCTGGCCGGCCAGGTAATGGCCCATGAGTTGATGCACGCGCTGCTCCGAACCTCCGATCACGACGGCGCCGATCTGACCCGGTCTCCGGTGTATTTGGGCGATCTCCGGCCCCTGCCTCGTCTCACGCCCGCGCAGATCACGGCGCTAAGACAGATCGGCCCGAGAGAACCGACGGTCTCGGCGGGGGGCAGGTAGCGCCGCCCTCTCTCAAGTAGTTGATTTTGACGGCGAATAGGCGTACTCTGTTGGCAATCCAGCCACGGGGCGAAAGGTCCCAGGCTGTTCCTCGCTTGTGTCTTCTAGGAGCCAGAACCAAGTGAAATACTTAGCGACTGTTCTCTTGGCCCTGGCGGCGACCGCCCGGGCGGCGAGTACCGACAATCCAAGCGACGCCTTCTACGCTGCCATTCGCGCCAATGACCTATCGCGGCTGCGGGCAATGCTCCCACGGCGCGCGAGCGCCAATGTTCAGGATGCCCGCGGCCTGACGCCGTTGATGTATGCAGCCGCCGCAGGCTCGGCCGACGCGATGAAGCTCCTGCTCGACAAGGGCGCCGACCCGAATGTCCAGAACGCCTTCGGCTCGACGGCGCTGATGTGGTCGGTGACGGACATTAAGAAAGTGCGCCTGCTGATCGAGCGGGGGGCCGACGTGAAGGCGGCCTCGAAGCGCGGCCGCACGGCGCTGCTGCTAGCCGCCATGAGCGACCACTCTGCCGATATCGTCCGTCTTTTGATGGCGAAGGGCGCCGACGCCAAGGCCGTGGACATCTGGAAGCTGACCACGCTCGCTGGCGCGACCGGGGGCAACGACACGGGAACAGTACGGTTGCTGGCGGACGCCGGCGTCGATGTTAACGCTACTGCCACCCTGGAGGGCGACACCACCCTCCGCGGAGGAACCCCGTTGTTGAACGCGGCGGCTAACGGCAACCTGGAGGTGGTCAAGTTGTTACTGGCCAAAGGCGCTGACGTGAACACCTCTTCTGGTCCGGCCGAGGTCGTTAAGGCGCTGCTGGACGCCGGAGCCGACGTCAACGCCCGGGAGGTCCGCGGCATGACGCCGCTGATGCTGGCCGTCGCGACGGACCGGCAGAATCCCGAAATCATCCGCCTGCTGCTCGACAAGGGAGCCGACCTGGAGACGAAGAGCCTGCTGGGCGAGACCGTGCTCGATTGGGCGCGCAAGATTGGCCCGCCGTCCACCGTGGAGGCCTTGCGGCGCGCGGGAGCGCTGGAGACGGCCGCTCCGGCGGTCGCGGTGGCAGTGCCCGCGCCAGTGGATTTGAGACCAGCGGTGGAGCGGGGCGTTGCACTGCTTGAGAAGTCGAGTGCGGAGTTCTTCGTAAATGGGGGCTGTGTTTCCTGCCATGCCCAAAACATGACGGACCTGGCCGTGGGCGTGGCGAGGACTAAGGGCATGCGCGTGGATGAGAAGGCCGCCGCCGCGCGCCGGAAAGCCGTACAGGCGTTCTATGAGCCTGCGGGTCCTATGTTTCTCGAACGGATGGATGCGCCAGTGGTCGACATACTCTCATTTTCGCTGGCGGGTCTGGCCGCCACGGGGTACGCCCCTGATCGCATGACCGATGCCATGGTCGCAAACATCGCGAGCCAACAGTGGCACGACGGGTGCTGGCACTCCGGCGGCGTAGCACGGCCTCCGTCGCAGGAGGGTGACATTTTCCGCACCGCGCTTGGAATCCGCGTGCTGAAGGTCTACGGGCCTCCGGGACGTGGCGCGGAGATGAAGCAGCGGATAGAAAGAGCCAAAGAGTGGCTACTGGCGGCGACACCCGCCACCGCCGACGACCGCAACATGCAACTGCTGGGTTTGCACTGGGCCGGCGCTGACTCTCCGGTTTTGCAAAGGCTCGCCCGGGAGATTCTGACCAAACAGCGCCCGGACGGCGGCTGGGCGCAGCGCAGCGAGATCGAGAGCGACGCCTACGCCACGGGTCAGTCACTCTTTGCGCTCGCCGAGGCGGGGGGAATCGCGCCCCGTCACGCCGCCTATCAGAAGGGCGTAAAGTATCTGCTTTCAACGCAGCGGGCGGATGGCTCCTGGTACGTCCGCAGCCGCTCGCCGAAGTTCCAGCCCTACTTCGAGGGCGGCTTCCCGTATGGCCACGATCAGTGGATCTCGTCCGCGGCCACCAGTTGGGCGACCATGGCGCTAACGCTCGCCCTCGAGGCGACGCCCGCCAAGCTGGCGGCAGCGGACTGAGGCAGAGCCCTAACTCGACTTCCCCGCCCCACTGCCATCCCAAGAGTGTGTGCCACAAATCACTGCTTGTAGTACAATCGATTTATGCAAGCGAGTGTGCAGGCGCGTCTGGATCGGGAGTCGCGGCGGGCGCTGACGCAGTTGGTCCAGCGGCTAAGCTGGAGCCCGTCTAGGGTGGTGCGCGAGGGACTGCGACTGCTGGCCGCTTGTCAGGGCGGTCGCGGCGGCAAAAAGATCGTCGGTCTCGGAAAGTTTTCTTCGGGGATACGGGATCTCGGGTCGAATAAGGCCCATCTGAAGGGATTCGGACGGTGAAGCCGGTCCTTTTGGATACCGGCGTGATCGTCGCCTTGCTCGACCGCAGCGAGCGGTATCATCAGCCATGCACGGCCGCACTGAAGAACCTGGCGAGCCCTCTGGTCACTTGCGAGGCCGTGATAGCAGAGAGCTGTTACCTGCTTCGCGACCTGCCGGGCGCTCCCGAGGCGGTTCTGGCGAATGTGGAGAGAAGCCTGTTTCAGATTCCGTTCCAGCTTTCCCGCTCGGCGGCTCCAGTGCGCCGGTTGCTTCGGAAATACCGCGATCTGCCGATTGACCTCGCGGATGCGTGCCTCATTGCTCTGGCAGAGGAGCTGGGCACCGGCGAGATTCTCAGCCTCGACCGGGACTTCCAGGTGTACCGTTGGGCCAGAAGCAGGCCGTTTCGGCTACTCGTACCGATGTCCTGACGTAGGACGCTGCCCTCCCCCTCGCAGCATATTCTCATTGAAGGATGAGCCTGAAGAACGGGAGGGTTCAAAGATGCTCGGGCTCCTTTCGGGGTTTATTTTTGGTGGATAAGGACAGCCGTCGTCGAGGCGGTGGGAATGTGGAAA
>JBGPDC010000117.1:0-17479 GCA_041482115.1 Terriglobia bacterium
CCCGGCTCCGCTTTCAGAATTCGTTCAAACAGCTCCAGCGTCGCCGGACCCGGCTCCACACCCATTTCACGCCGCAGCACGCGCAGGCACTGGTGGTAAGCGCGCAGCGCGCTCGAGCGGTCGTGATTGGCCGCATGCAGCCGGATCAGCAATTGATGGTGCGCCTCGCAGAGCGGATCCAGGGCGACCAGGCGCTCGGCGCACGGGAGGGCCGCGGCGTATTCCTGTTGCTCTTCGAAGAGGGTGGCCAGACGGTGCAACACCTCGGAGATCCGCCTCCGGTAGTCTTCGCGCAGGGGCGTGAGCCAGTCGTCGTAGAGAGCCGGCAGCAGGTCGTCTTCATAAAGTTGCGCCGCGGTGGTGAGGGCTTGTATCTCCCGCGCGCGATCTTGCTCCGCTCGCGCCGCACCGGCCTGGGCTATCGCCGCCTGGAAATCAACGGCGTCGATCGCGCCGGGAACGTCCTGCCGCCATCGAACCGCGAAATGATCGGTCACCAGGAAGTTGCATTCCGCCGGCAAGGCTCGTTTCAGATGGTGGAGAAGTTGCCGCAGATTCGTCCGCGCCTGCGATTCGCTAGAGGCCGGCCACAGCACAAAGGCCAGCCGCTCCCGCGGCTGCGGCGTATCGCCATGCAGGATCAAATACGCGAGCAGGGAATGGAGACGGTTCGTGTTGACAGCCGGGAGGGGGCGTCCCGCGAAGCTGATCCGCAGGTTGCCAAACAAATTGATCCGCATGGGGCGCTGCTTACGTAGTTTACGACGTTCAGATACGGAGCGGCCGGCGATCGGAAACCACCCCGGCCGCGGGGGAGGCTGCTATCCAGAAGCCTTGCTTCGTCAGAAGCTGTACTTCAACCCGAGCTGGATCTGACGCATCGGCACCTGCAACGAGGTAATCGTCCCAAAGGTCGCCGGGACCGTGGTGGTCGATCCGACACTAGCCGCCGGGCGGCCGAAGGCCGGGTGGTTGGCGAAGTTGAAACCTTCAAAGCGGAAGGTCAGGCTGTGACTCTCCCGAATCCGGAAGCTCTTGTGAGCCGCGAAGTCCCAATACTGCTGGGCGGGGCCGCGGATCACGTCGCGGCCGACGTTGCCGACCACCCCCTGGGGGGGGATCACCACGGCGGCCGTGTTAAACCATTTCCCCGTAGTCGGGTTGTCGAGTTTCACAGGCTGCCCCGTGGCGTTAGGGCGCGCGCCATCCTGCAAGGTCAGCGAGTTCCGGGCCCCGCCGAAATTCTGAACCAGGCCGCTTTGCACGGTAAGGATAGTGCTGAGCTGCCACCCGCCCAGGATCTGGTTCGGAATCGCGCCCCAGCCCGACCCGAACTGCTTCCCTTTGCCGAAGGGCAGCTCGTAGAGGATCGAGGCGACCAGCCGCTGCGGGACGTCGTAGCTCGACAGGCCCTTCTCGCACTGGAACAGACACGTCGCGTCATTGGCCACCACGGCATCGCCCTGGCCGCGCCAGGCGCTCATCGTGTCGATGCTCTTCGAGAAGGTGTAGCCGACCAGCGCCGACAAGCCCGTGGAAAAACGCCGCGTCACCTTGCCCGATACGGAGTTGTAGCTGCCGCGTCCGCCGGAATCGGTGTACATGTTGATGCCGATCTCCGGATTGGGCGCCCGGGTATTGGGAGCGGAACCGTCGGCCGCCAGAATCGGCTGGTTCGAGTCGTAGAGGCCCCACAGGTGCCGGGTCTGGGAGCCCAGGTACCCGACTTCCAACACGGTGGATTTGCCCAGCTCGCGCTGGAGGTTCAGCAGATATTGGAACGTGAAACTGTCTCGAATGTTTTGGGCGTTGGTCCAGCCCTGGGGGATCGTGAGCTGGGGAATGCTGCCGGCGGGCTGGACCGTGCCGGTGCCCGGATCCACCAGGATGAAGTTCGAGAGGGTAACGATGGGAAAATTCGTAGGGCCGACCGTTTGCAGCTTGCCGCTGAGGTTGCGGGCCATGTCGAAGCGCGTGTTCCCGACCTCGGCCGAGTAGAAGATTCCCGCGCCGGCGCGGACGGTCCATTTTGGCGAAACGGTCCAGGCGATGCCCAGACGGGGCGCGAAATCGTTCTTGTCGGGATTCTGCAGACCGGAGCCCAGGCGGCCATCACGCGCTACTTGGACCGGTATGGGGGTGCCGTTCAAAGTAGTGCCGGCGAAGCGGAAGGGCAGCCCTTCATAGAAGTCTCCCGACCCGGCCCGCACGTACACTTCGTGCTGGTTCGAGGGCAGATTGACCACGCCGAAAGTCAGCGCCGGAATTTGCAGGGTGGCGAGCCGGCCGGACCGGTCGCTATACGGCTGTAGGTACTCATATCGCAGGCCGACATCGATGGTGAGGTTCGACTTCACGTGCCAGGTGTCTTGGAAGTAGTAGGCTTGGCCCGTGGAGCGCAATTGACCGAAGGCTGGGGCCACCGCGTACCGGACCGTCGAAAGATAGCCTAGGAAGAAGTCCGCCAGGTTGGCGCCGCCGGCGTTGTTCGATGGGTTGCGGGTGATCTGGCCGTTGAATTCGAAACTGGGATCGAGGAACTGGCCGCCGTTGTAGTTGTAGCGGTCGCGGCGGAGTTCCGCGCCCGTGCGGAAAGCGTGCTTGCCGCGGATCCAGGAGAGGTTATCGACCCACTGGAAAGTGGCGTCCTGGTTGGTGTAAGGATCGGCGCCGCCCCCCCAGGTGCTGGTGGTCCCCAGGTTGGTGACCGCAGGCACGCCCCACGCCACCGGCGTGGGCGGGGGGACGCCCGGGATGGCCAGTTCGCCGAGCACATTGCGCTGGAAGGCCAGCTCGCCGATGTTGTTGTTGTGCATCACGTTCACGCCAAAGCGGAACTCGTTGACGAGGGTGGGGGATAGCGTGCGGGTATTGGACAGCATGTACTGCTTGGCGTTGACGACGGTCTGCGTGCCGCTCAGGTAAAGGCCCGGATTGAAGAGCGCCTCGTCGGTCCAGCTAAAGCGGCCGAACCAGTTCGACTTGGAGCTTTCCACCCAATCGCTGCGCAGATGGAACTGGTCCTTATTGCTGAAAGAATGCAGGGTCTCGCGGAAATTCCGCAGCGGCACGGCGTTGGCGGCCGATTCGGAGGGGGAGTTCGACTGGGGCTCGAACTCGTACAGCCGGGCAGCCTGGGAGGCCATGCGGTTAGCAGGAATCATGTTGTTGCCAAACTGGGTGGCGACGACCGTCTTACCGTCGGCGGCCAGCGACCGGCCGAGCGGGTCCCAGATGGTCGTATTCAGGGCCGAGAAGTCGCCTCCGCGCATGGCCGTGGACGCCACGCTGTAGACGTTGGTCGGCCGGGTCACTTGCCGGAAGCCTTCGTAGTTAGAGGTGAAGAAGAGTTTGTCCTTGCCACTTATGACCTTCGGGATCGTGATCGGGCCGTTCAGGTTGAACCCGTATTGATTCCACTGGAAGGGCGTTTTGGGCGTGGTGTGATCGGAGGTGGAAAAGCTATACGCTTGCTTGGCGTCGAACTTGTCGTTGCGAATGAACTCATAGAGCGAGCCGTGATACTGGTTGGTTCCGCCCTTGGTGGACACATTGATCTGGGCGGCGGCATGGCCGAACTCGGCGGGGTAAATCCCGCTCTGCACCTTGAACTCCTGGAGCATGTCGACCGACGGCAGCACTACATAGCTGTTGAAATTCGGATCGGTGTTGGTCACGCCGTCCAAGGTGAAGTAGTTCCAGGAAGAGCGCTGTCCGGCGATCGACATGTTCTGGTTGGCGCGGTCGCCGCCCTGCCGTACCGACGCCTGGCCTTGACTGGTAAAGCCGGAAGTGACGTTGGGGCTGAGGGAAACCAGTTGCAGGAAGTTCCGGCCGTTGAGAGGCAACTCGAGGATGCGGCGCTGCTCAATGACGGTGCCGACGGTGGCGTCCTCGGTGTTCAACGCCGTGGATTGCGCGGAGACCTCCACGGACTCGGTGACCTGGCCGACGTCGAGCGTGAAGTCGACACGGGCCTGCTGTTGCACTTGTAGCTCGATCGCTTTGGCCGAGGGGCGGAAGCCGGCCATCTCCACGCGCACCGTGTAGGGTCCGGGGACCAGGCCGGGGAAGGAGTACAGACCGGCTTCATTGGAGGGCGCCGCACGCAAAGCGTTGGTGCCGGTGTTGGTCACGGTGACGTTGGCGCCTACGATGGCGCCGCCGGTAGCATCCTTGACTTCGCCTACGATGCCGCCGAGCGTCTGCCCGAAAAGCGCCGGCGAGAGCGCCACGGACAGGAGAAATACCAAGCCGACACGGACCCGCATATGGTTACCTCCAGAAATACTCCTGCGTCTCACGGAGGACCGGCGCCGCGAGAGGGAAATCCGGTCCATCTTAGAAGTAGTGCGGTCTTTGGCAAGGTGTGCCCCGAGAAAACCTGCGGGGATTATACCCTAAAGCGACTCTGACCGCGTGCTACCTAGCGCGAGGCGGGTGTGGGGCGGCAGCGACGGCTCGGAGGCGAGACGCGCCAGGTCGGCGGGGGTATCGACGTCGTAGTGGGCGGGGAGCAGGGCGGGCTCCCAGCCGAGGCGCCGGAAAGCGGCCACGGTGCCGGTGAACGTCGCCGCGGTCGACCACGGGACATCCTCAAACATGCGGGGATGGGGCTCGCGGCAGCCGACGGCGTAATAGCCGCCGTCGGTGGTGGGGCCGAGGAGCGCGGGGGCGCTCACGAGCAGGGCCGGCCAGGTGGCGAGCGCGGCGGCCGGCAGCAGGGGGCTGTCGCTGCCCAGGATCAGCAGGGGGCCGTAGCCCGCCGCATGGAGGCCGGTGAAGCACTGGAGCATCCGCTCGCCCAGGCTCGCGCCCTGCTGGAGGCGGAACTGCGCTCCGGCGAGGTTGCGCCAGTCGGGATGGTCCTGGTCGGAATAGAGGAACGGTTCCAGGCGCGGGGCGAGCGCGGTAAGGGTGTCCCACAGGTCGAGAACGAAGGCGCGGTGCAGATCGCAGGCCGCCTCGGGCGAGAGGGGTCCGAGCAGGCGGGTCTTGACCCGGCCGGGCACGGGAACGCGGGCGAAGAGGGCGATGGCCGGTGGCATAGGGTCTAGGGTAAAATGTGTGAAACCGGAATCATAGTCGGTTGTCATCTAAAAGCTAGGGGGTGCGGGGTGCCGCGCCCGAACGATCGGAGGAAACTGGTAATGACGAAGTGGAGAATGGCGGCGGCGGTGCTCGCTTTGAGCGTGGCGTTTTCGGGCGCGTTCGCCCAGCAGAAGGGGGCCAAGAAAGGCGGCAAGGGCGCCGCCAAAGCCGCGGGCGACGCGGCCAAGGGCAAGGAGATCTTCGAGGGTAAGTGCATCGTTTGCCATAACGCCGACGACAACGAAAAGAAGATCGGTCCGGGACTGAAGGGCGTGAAGGCGGGTAAACTGCCGAGCGGCAAGGCGGCCACCCACGACGTCATCCTGGGAATCGTCAATGAGGGCGGCGGCGGCATGCCGGCCTACAAGGAACTGCTCACGGACGCCGAGAAGGATGACGTCATCGCGTACGTGCTGACGCTGTAAGGGCAGGAGCCAGGAAGACGGAAGCCAGCCCCGGCGGAGGGATTTCCCTTCGGCCGGGGCTTGGCATTTCAGGGCGGGTGCTATAATTGCGCCCGAAGAAGCGGGGGGGCGCGACGTGTCACTTACGAAGATGAATCGCAGGGCGTTTGTGGCGACGGCGGCGTGGACGGCGGCGTCGTATTCGCGGGTGCTGGGGCAGAACAACCGCATTCGCCTGGCGGTGATCGGGCCGGGGGCGCGCGGGCAGCACGTGATGAGCCTGTTCCAGAAAAGCGAGCAGGTGGAGATCGTGGCGCTGGCCGACATCTACGACGAGACGCTCGATGCCGCGAAAAAGCTGGCGCCGCGGGCCAAAGTCTTCCACGACTACAAGAAGCTGCTCGAAGAAAACAACATTGACGCGGTGCTGGTGGCGGTGCCCGACCATTGGCACACGCCCGTCGCGCTCGACGTGCTCAACTCGGGACGCGACATCTACATCGAGAAGCCGCTGACGCTGGCGATCGAGCAGGGGCCGCAGATCGTGAAGGCCGCGCGTATCAATGGGAGGATAGCGCAGGTGGGGATGCAGCAGAGGTCCGGGCGGCACTACCTGCGGGCCAAGCGCGAGTACTTCGACACCAAGAAGCTCGGCAAGATCACGCTGGTGCGGACCTGGTGGCATGGCAATACCTATCATTTGCGGAAGGCTCCGCCAGCCTGGGCCACCAAGCCGAGCACGCTCGACTGGGCGGCTTTTCTGGGTCCGGTGAAGTGGCGCGAGTGGGACCCGCAGCAGTATTACAACTGGCGCGCCTATCTCGACTTCGGCGGCGGCCAGATCACGGATCTCTTTACGCACTGGGTGGACGTGGTCCACATGTTCATGGGCGAGGACATCCCAGTGTCGGCGGTGGCGGCGGGCGGAGTTTACCATTACAAAGACGGCCGCACGGCGCCCGACACGATCAACGTGCTGCTGGAGTATCCGGGCGAGTTCACCGTGACGTTCGAGGCCACGCTCGCGCCGGGGATCACCGGAGCGGGCATCGAGTTCTGCGGCACCGCGGGGCGTCTCGAAATCGACCGCCAGCGGTTCATCTTCCAAGCCGCTGGGAAGGGCAGTCCGCTCGTGACCGTGAAGGCCGAGGACGTGATGGGCGAGCCCGACGGCCTCACGCTAGACCACGTGAATAACTTCCTCGAGTCGGTGCGGACGCGCAAGACGCCGAACGGCGACGTGCTGATCGGCCACCGCTCGGCCCAGGCGTCCCACCTGGGTAACGTCGCTTATCTCGAGAAGCGGCGGATTAAGTTCGATCCGATCCGGGAACAGATTTTGCCGCTGTAAGGCTCTACTCCGCTTGATACAGCCCGAGGCTGTATAATAGCCTGTATGAGGCAGATCAACCTCAATGTTACCGCCGAATTCGAGCGGGATCTGCGCCGGTTCATGAAGGAGAGGAAACTGTCGCGGAAGTCCGATGCTATCCGGGTGGCGCTCCACGAAGCAGCGACCAGCAAAGCGGCGGGCGGCGAATACGATTTCCGGCCTTGGCTGGGCTTGGGCCTTCGAGCGCCGCTGCGCCGCAAGCGCCGTTTCCACAGCGAGGATGATCTGTGGTCGTAGATACCTCCATCCTGATAGCAATCTTATTCAATGAGAAGCACGGGCCCTGGGCGCTCGACCAGTTACAGAGCAACGCGGCGCGCCTGCGGATGAGCACCGTCAACTACGCCGAGGCCTTGATCCTGGTAGAGGATCGCCAGCCTCAACTCCGGCAGGAGATCCGCGATCTCATTTTGGCCTCCGCCATTCGCTTGGTGGCGCCGACGCCGGAGCAGGCAGAAGTAGCGGCGTCCGCCCGGCTGCGCTATCCCTTGAACCTTGGGGATTGTTTCGCTTATGCCCTGGCTTGGCAGGAGGACTGCCCCGTGCTCACTCTAGACCGGGACTTCCGCCGGACGGACCTGACGGTGGTGGCCCCTAATTAAGAGCCGCCGTTCGGCTCCTCCATGAAGTAGTAGCAGATCATGTGGCAGACGTGGAGGTGCGCGTCTTCGATGCGGCCCATGTGGGGCTCGGCGACGTGGATGCTCAGCTTTACGAGGGGCGCGAGCTGGCCGCCGTCGCGTCCCGAAAGGCCGATGGTGTGGCAGCCGATGGAGTTCGCGTATTCGACGGCGCGCAGCACGTTGGGCGAATTGCCGCTGCCGGAAAGCGCGATGAGGATGTCGCCGGGCGCAGCGAAGTTGCGCAGTTGCTCGACGAAGATGCGGTCGTAGCTGACGTCGTTCGAGTAGGCCGTGATGGTCGCCAGGTTGTCGGTGAGGGCCTGGATGCGGAAGCGCTGGGGCCGGGCGTAGCTCGCCCCTTTCACCATGTCGCAAACGAAGTGAGACGCCGTGGAGGCGCTCCCGCCGTTGCCGCAGACGAAGATGGCGCGGCCTGCCTCGCGGGCCCGGGCGAGGACGGAGATGGCCTCTTCCACTTTATCGAGCGGGATGGCGTCGATGGCCCGCAACAGCTTCGAGCGGTATTGCTCCGAAAAGTTCATCGTGAAGTCAGCATCTCCTCTGCCAGGGTGGCCGCGCCCCACAGCACGGAATCGTCTCCCAGCGCCGCGGGCTGCACGTCGATCCGGACCGGCAGCGACTCTGGGACGCGGCGCCGCAACTCGGCGCGCAACTCCGCAAAAAGCGCGTCGCCCGCCTTGGCGAGGCCACCGCCGATCACAATGCGCTCCGGATTCAGGATCAACAGACCGGCCTGGAGGCCGCGCGCCAGGTCGCGTACGTAGCCCGCCCGAAACTCCGGGTCGGCGAGAAGCTCGGCCGCCGGGCGTCCCGTACGGGCTTCGATGGCGCGGCCGGAACACAGCGCCTCGAAACAGCCGCGCGCCCCGCAGGAGCAGGCGGGGCCGTTCGCTTCGAGCGAGATGTGTCCCAGTTCGCCCGCCAGTGAATCCGCTCCGCGCACTATCTTACCATCCAGCAGCAGGCCGGCTCCGATGCCGGTGGAGAGGGTGACGTAGAGCAGCGAGGACGCGCCCCGGCCGGCGCCGGCGGTGTGTTCGCCGAGCGCGCCGAGGTTGGCGTCGTTGTCCAGGCGGCAGGGGATGGCGAGCAGATCGCTCAGGGCCGAGGACAGAGGAAAATCCTGCCAGCCGCCGGCGTGCATGGAGCGGCCGACGCGCTGGGCGGGGTAGTCGACGGGTCCGCCGAAGCCGATGCCGCAGGCGGCGGGGCGGTCGCCCGCGAGCCAGCCGGGCAGGGTGGCGCGGAGATGCTCCAGCATCCAAGGGAGGCCGCCCGCGGCGTCGGTGGGGAAGGTTGAGCGGCGCACGAGGCGGCGCTCGCGGAACAAGGCGAAGGAGTGTTTGGTGCCGCCGAGGTCGATGGCCAGCAGGTCCATTTCTTGAGAGGCACCGGGTGGGTCAGTTCCAGGCGACGGCGGCCTTGGCCAGCACCTCTTCGGGTTCGGCGGTGCCGGTGCCCTTCTTCATGATGGTGATGCCGGCGACGAGGTTGCCGAAGCGAATGGCGGCGGTGAAGTCGCCGGTGGTGCGCAGGGCGAGGGCGAAGGCGGCGGCGAAGCTGTCGCCCGCGCCGCAAACGTCCACCGGGTGCGGCACGCGCTCGCACGGAATCAGCCGCTCGCCCGCGTCATCCACCAGCAGGACGCCGCGGTCTCCCTGGGTGACGAGCAGCGGGCGCTGGCCGATGAGCGTGCGCAGGGAGGGGAAATCCGGCTCGCGCAACAGGCGCTTGCAGGCGGCGGTGGCCTCGCGGTGGTTCGGCTTGGCGATGACGTTGCGGAAGTGGTGGATACGGGCGCGGGAATCCGCCACGATGACCTTCTCGGGGTAGCGCTCGGCGACGTCGGTCAGCAGGTCGCGGAAGCAGGGCGTGATGACGCCGCCGGACTCGGTCTCGGCCTGGTCGGAGATCAGGATCACATCGAAGTCGTCGAAGTGGGCGTTGAAGTTTGCCAGGAGCTGGTTTTCGACCTCCCCGGGCAGCGCGCGCGTGTTGATGAAGTCGCAGCGCGGCAGGTCCTCCCGGTCGGTGCGGACGTTCAGCAGCTTGGTGTAGGTGAAAGTCTGGAGATGCTCGGAGGCGACCAGCAGGCGGTAGTCGATGTGACGCTCGGCGAGGGCGTGCTGCAACTCGAAGCCGAACCCATCCTGGCCGATCGCGCTAATCACGGCGACCCGTCCGGCGCCGAGGGCCGCCAGGTTGCTCGCGATGGTGCCGCCCGCGCCGGGGGTCACGCTGGAGGACACCACACCGATGCGCGGCAGGCCGGTTTCGCGCGACGGCTCGGCCACGCCGGGGTCGTAGTAGCACCAGCGGTCGAGACAGATGTCGCCGACTACGAGAGCCCGGGTCCCCGAGAAGCTGTGGAGCATCTCGGGGAGGGTCATTTCGCAGCCTCCGCGAGCAGCAGGCGGCGCAGAGCGGGGAGCGTGGCCCGGTGGTCGCCGCAGAAATAGATGCTCTCGCCACCGTCGGCGACCGTGCGGACCAGGATGGTCTTGTGGGGCCGGAAGTAGTAGCCCGGGTCGGTCTTGGGCAGCTCGCGGTGATAGTCGCCCGCGATTGGCACGAGGTCAAAGACCGCGGTGAGGAAGTGGGCGATGGTGCGGTCCTCCTGGCGGGCGACATTGCGAGCCATGGAGAGGGCCTTGAGATACACCTCCGGGCCCATGATGGCCGAGCCAAAGGAGAGCATCACACCGCCCTCCAGATTCTCGACGGCGCGCGTGAAGATGAGGAAGTCGCGGTAGCTGGCCTGGCCGAGGGCGGCGCCGTTGCAGTTGGGATGCTGGTGGATGATGTCGTAGCCGACGCCGACATGCACGGTGGCGGGGACGCCGGCGCGATACGCGGCCGCGAAGACGCTGACGTCCTTATGAGGGAAATCGCTCGCCGCGATGCGCCGGCCGACGTTCTCGCCCAGGCCCAGCTCGCAAGCGCCGGCTTCCGCGATGATGTCGTTCAGCTCGCCGGTCTCCCGCCAGAGTCCGAACTGCCCGGTGCGGATGTAGCGGGCCACGCTCTCGGAGGAGGCCCCGATGCGCGCCAGCTCATAATCGTGAATGGCGCCCGCGCCGTTGAAGGCGATATGCGTCAGCCAGCCGCGCTCGAGGAGGTCGATCAGGTGCCGCGAGACGCCTACCTTCAGCACATGCGCTCCCAGCATCAGGATGCGCGCGGCATTGCGGCGGCGGGCCTCGCTGAGGCGAACGGCGACGGTCGCGAGCTGCGGGTGAGTGAAAGCCGGCTCGGCGGCGTCGAGCGGCAGCATGGTCGCAACGCCCATGTCGTGGGTGCGCTCGCCGAGCGGCTCGAGGAGCAGGCGCGAGCGGTCGAAGATGGGATAGCGCGAGATCATGCTGGGAATAAGGCGGCCATCAATTCCTCATAGCAATTGTAATTCGGGACGATCCAGTCGGCGCCGACGCCGGCCAGGCGCTGCCGCTTGGTCTCGTCCACGCGGGCGCATTGCGGCTCGTCGGTCGCGACGCCCACCGCTACGCCGCCCACCTGCTTGACGTTCTCGATCTCGACGTAGCCGTCGCCGAAGCCGAGGAACTGGTCGCCGCGAAACTCGCTCGCCGCGATGAGCTGCTCGATGAGGATCTTTTTCGAGAAGCTCTTGTAGTCGTCGAGCGCGCCGAAGACGCCGCCGTCAAAGTAGCGGTCGACATCGAGCAGCCGCGCCTCGTCCCGCATGTAGGCCTGGTCGGTGCCGCTCGCGAGGTACATCTTGAGACCCCGCTCGCGCAGCGTCTCAAGCAGGCGGCGCGAGCCGGGGACGAGGAAGCTCTCGGGCGAGACGGCGCCGCGGCGCAGGCCGTCGATGCGGTCCTTGATCAGGTCGTGGAGGCGCTCGTAGTACCTCCGCTTGTATTCGAGCGGGTCGAGCCGTGTGCCGCCGCGCAGCTCGATCTGCCGCGCGAACTCGAGCATCTGGTACATGGTCTGGCGGCCGGTGAGCTGCCCGACGTAGTCCTCGACGATGGCGCGCAATTCGGCTTCGGTCTCGCCGGTCTTTAAGTCGAGCAGCGTCTCGA
The DNA here is from genome assembly GCA_041482115.1 of Terriglobia bacterium. Classification (GTDB taxonomy): domain Bacteria; phylum Acidobacteriota; class Terriglobia; order Bryobacterales; family JACQDG01; genus JBGPDC01. Next base: position 11,576 of record JBGPDC010000117.1, read on the forward strand.
CCATCATGGGGACCATCACTTGTACCCACCCCGCGCGGATCAGCGAAATGGTGCCGTCAAAATCGAACAGCACGACCCGGGCGTTGGCGGCATGCGCGCCGGGGCGCAGACATTCTACCGGCATTCGGAACTGGGGGCGCCCTCCAGGCGGAAGTCATCGAAGTCCCCTGTCTCGTCGAACGAACCGAGGCCAATGCGGCCGAAGCGGAAGGAAGTATCGACGTGACGGAAGCGCGGGCGCGGGTCCTGGTCGGCGTAGACCTCCATCTCGCCCGTCGCGGCGCGGCGGACGATGCGCACCTCGTGCCAATTGTGATCCGGCAGCACGGGCGCCGAGCCCTGGCCGGCGACGCGGAAGCGCTCGCCGCCGTCTACTTTGAACAAGCCGTTGTGGACCGCCACGTCGCCGCTATCGGACGACAGGTGAGTGTAGTAGAAGTGCAGGGTGTCCTGGTAGCCGAAGGCGATCATCACGCTGCGCTTGGCCTGCCGAAGCCGGACGCGCAGGTCGAAGTCGCTGACGCAGAGGTTCTTGCGGAGGGCGTATTGCAAGGGGCGGCGCGGCTGGCCGATCTCGCCCGGCGTCAGCAAGCGCAGGAAGCGGTTGCCGGACTCGGCGGCGATGGCCCAGTCGGAGAGCCGGGGAAGCAGCCAGTTCTGGGCGAGGTCCTCGCCTTCGAAATTGACGAGAAGCTGCACCTTGGCTGCGGGCCCCTCGGCAGCGGCGAGCGGCGCGGCGAGTAAGATGAAAGCGAGTAGCGGCAACATACGCTTTACGTTGTAGCAGAGTCGGGGGTGGGGCGGCTAGGTGGGCGCCCGGCGCGGCTCCGGCGGCCATCAGCGTTTGTGCACTTGGATGACCAGGTAGGCAATCTGAGGATCATTGAGTACCAGATCTCTTTCCGTCGGGCAGTTTCGACAGGTGTCGCCGCGCGTCGTGAACCATAGGTATACCTCGTGATGCGTGAGGGAGGTGGTGGCATCACTATCGGCAACCCAGTATTGGTCATAGTTTGGCGTCAGGCGAATGAAATGCAGGCGGGAAGGGCCGCTACCCAGCCGCGCTCCCAAGGAACGAAGCAGCCGGACCTGGTGATATTGCAAGAAGTGGAAGCCATTGGACCGGGCGGTGGGAATACTCGCCTTCCAGAGCTTCCCTTTCCAATCGAAATCCTGGTAGGGACGCACGGCGTAGCCCTGTGCGGCATAGCGCTCCACGTCGCAGGCGGGGAGCAGAAAGAGATAGCCTCCGTCCCTCACGACTCGCCGCATCTCGAGCAAGGCTTTCTCGGGATTTGGAATGTGCTCCAGCACCCAAACTGACCAAACGGCATCGAAGGAGCTGTTAAGAAACGGCATATCGGTTGCCGAAGCCTGCACAAAGGGTTTGTGAAAAAAGCGGCGGGCCGGGGCGGAGATATCGAGAGCCGCGTAGTCGGCGACCAAATCCTGCAACAGTCCGCTGCCGGCCCCTACTTGGAGTATTTTCTTGTCCTGCAGGCCATACTGTTTGACGAACGCCGTAACAGTTTGAGGAATCTCCTGGTTGATAGCCGACTGCCGCACGAAGTCCACATAAAACTGCTCTTTGTCAGAAAGCGGGGCCACGCCGAGTTGGCACCTTTGGCGGCCGATCGTGTCCCGTCGGCGTAGGCCCTCGTGTAGAATTCCGTCTGTGCGGGGAGCGAGGATTCATCGCCCTGCGGATCGACGTTCCAGGGGAAGGAAATCACAACCGCTACCAGGTTCAGGAACACAAAGGCTGCCACATAGATGAGCACGGCCCGCGAGAACGCCTTCAGGTGAGCGACGATTTTAGGCCTGAGCGGCATGTGGGCGGCTTCACGTTTGAAGAGATTGTAGCTTCTTCCAGGGATCGCCGTTGCTACAATGCGGCAACTATGAAAAAAGTCTTAGTAGCCCTCGCGGGCCTGGCGGTGGCGGCGACGGCGCAGATCCCCGAGCAGGATAGCCGCAATACCAACGTCCCGCACACCGACACGCATTTCGCCGCGCCGGTCTACGCCAGCCGCCAGGCGTGGGAGGTGCGGGCGGCGGCGCTGCGCAAGCAGATTCTATCGGCGGCGGGGCTGTTGCCGATGCCCGAGAAAGGGCCGGTCCACGCTGAAGTATTCGGACGGCTCGACCGCGACGGCTACTCGATCGAGAAGGTGCTCCTCGAGACCTACCCGGGCTTTTACCTCGGTGGCAACCTTTACCGCCCAAGCGGTCGCGAAGGCAAGTTCCCGGCGGTCGCGACGCCGCACGGCCACTGGACCTATGGCCGCTTCGAAGACCAGCCGCTGGCGTCGATCCCGGGGCGCGCGATCAACCTGGCGCGGCAGGGCTTCGTGGTGTTCGCTTACGACATGGTCGGATGGAACGACACGACGCAGCTTCCTCACGGCTTCGGCGGGCCGCGCGAGGCGCTGTGGAGCATCAACGTGCTGGGCCTGCAGCTTTGGAACAGCATCCGCGTGGTGGACTTCCTTTCGTCCCTGCCCGAGGTGGACGCGAGCCGCATCGCCGCGACGGGAGCCTCGGGCGGCGGCACGCAGACGTTTCTGCTGACGGCAGTGGATGACCGCGTGCGCGTGGCCGCGCCGGTAAACATGATTTCTCTGATCATGCAGGGGGGCTCGCAGTGCGAGAACGCGCCCAACCTGCGGGTGCGGGCGAACAACGTGGAAATCGGAGCGCTGATGGCGCCCCGTCCGCTGCTGATGGTGGCGGCGACCGGCGACTGGACCAAGAACACTCCGCGCGAGGAGTTTCCGGCGATGCAGGGGTTCTACCGGCTGCTCGACGCGGAGAGCAACGTGGAGAGCGTGCAGCTCGACTTTCCGCACAACTACAACCAGCAGAGCCGCGAGGCGGTCTACCGGTTCTTCGGCGAGCGGTTGCTCGGAACCACGGGCGCGGTGGCGGAAAAGCCTTTCGAGGCCGAGCACCTGGAGAACATGCTGGCACTGTATGGGCGGTCGCGCCCGGCGGGCGCCGTGACGCAGTCTCAATTCATTTCGGCGCGCGTGGCGGAAGCGAATAGCGGCATCGACGCGCTCCGTCCTCAGGACGCGGCGAGCCTGGCGCGGGCCCGCGAAGCGTTCCGCGAGCGGCTGGCGTTCTCGCTGCTGGTCGAGCGGCCGGCGCGGGGCGACGTGATCGCCGCGTCGCACGACAAGCTGCCCGCGGGAGAGACTCTGGTGATCGGACGGCGAGGCCAGGGCGACCGCATCGCCGCCGCGTGGTTCGAGCCCCGGCGCAAGAACCCGGCGGCGGCGCCCACGCTGCTGGTGCATCCGGAAGGCGTGGCCTGGGCGCTCAGTTCCTCCGAGAGCAGCCACGGGTTGGTACAAACGATCCTCGACCGCGGCGGAGCGGTACTCAGCATCGACGCCTTTCAGACCGGCCACTCCCGCGCGCCCCGTGACCGCAGCCACAACTTTTTTACAACTTTTAACCAGACCGACGACGCCAACCGCGTGCAGGATATCCTGACGGCGATCGAGTATCTGCGGGCACGCTCGGGAAGCGAGACCGTGAACCTGGTGGGGTTCGACGTCGCGGGCGTGTGGAGCTACTTCGCGCGGGCGCTCGCGGACGACCGCGTGAACCTGGCGGCCGATCTCGCCCAGTTCCGCGCCGCTACCAATCAGGAGTATGTGGACCGCTTTTTCGTGCCGGGCCTGCGTAAAGGCGGCGATTTCCGCGCGGCGGCGGTGCTGGCATCGTCCGGAAAAGTGCTGCTGCACAACGCCGGGCCGGAGTTCCCGGCCGACTGGGCGCGCGCGAGTTTTCAGGCGGCCGGGAGCCTGGGGGAGGTCCGTGAGACGCGCCTGAGCGAGGCCGAATTGCTCAACTGGATCGCCCCCGAAATGCCGGCGGCGCGGCGGCCGGCCAGCAAGAAGAAGCGGTAGAGGCCTCGGGGTCCCGGCCGGCCGGAGGGCGCAGCCGACCTGCTAAGATGCCTCCATGTGCCGGATCACGCGGAGAGCTTTGCTGGCGGGCTTCCCGGCGATCCGCAGCCTCCTCGCCGCCGGCAAGGGCGAGATGCTGGCTCCGGAGGTTCACCGGTATGCCGACCCGCTGACCGAGCGTCCGGTGTGGCGGCTCACCGGACTATCGAGCCCGCACTACCTGCCTCCCAGCTACGAGCGGTTCGTCGCGCGCAACGGCTCGTTTCTCCTGCTGGCCGGTGAGGTGGGCGGCGAGCCGCACCTGCTAAGGATGGAGCTGCCCTCGGGGCGCGCCGTGCGCCTTACGGACGGCTCCGGCGTCGCGACAGCTTCGGCCTGCCTCGCACCGGATGACGCTTCGTTCTTCTACCTGCAAAACGGGACGCTCAAGCAGATGGTGCTGCGGACTCTGCGCGAGCGGGAGATCTGCCGCGTGGAGTCCGAGTGGTGGGCGACCGGCGATCTGGGGATTTCGATCGACGGCCGCTTTGCCGCGCTCATCGAAATGCGCGCGGCGGACCGCGTGACCGAGGGCAGCGGGGAGGAGCGGCGCGCGCGGCAGCTCGAGCGGCAGCCGCTGTGCCGGGTTCGCGTGGTCGAGACGCGCACCGGCAAGAGTTCGATCGTGGCCGAAGAGAAGGCGTGGCTGACGCGGCCGCAGTTGCGTCCCAAGCGCGACCAGGTGCTCTATCACCAGCTCCGCTCGCCGGCGCCGGGGGACGCGCCGATGTGGCTCGTGAACCTCGACGGCAAGCAGAAGCGTACGCTGCGTCCGCGCCAGGGCGAGGAGGCGTGTGGTCCTGACTACTGGACCGCCGACGGCAAGCTCGTCGGCTACGCCCACTATCCCGACGCCGGCTTTCACAAGGCCGAGGTGCGGACCTTCAACCCCGATACGCGAGAGGAACAGGTCCTCTCCTCCTGCACGCAGTTCTGGAACCTGCGGGGCAATACCGACAACTCCGCGATCGTGGGGGAGAGCCGCAGCAAGGCGGGTCCGAATATTTATCTGCTGTTCCCGCTCACGCAGCGGGAGCTGACGGTCTGCGAGCACGCCTCGAGCCGCAAGCTCTATCGCGTCGGGGAGGAGGACCTGCCCCTCGCCGAGCCAGCCCCCGTTTTCTCGCACGACAGCCAGTGGGTCTACTTCACGAGCGACCGCGAGGGCGTTCCGGCGGTGTACCGCGCGCCGGTGGCCGACTGGGTGGAGAAGACGTAGTCGGAGTGGCCGTTACAGCCGCTGCGGCGCTTCGCCGAGCGTCACCTTGACATCCATCCGCCGCTGTCCCCGGACGATCGTCAGGGTGAGCGGATCGCCGGCCTTTTTCCGCTCCAGCACCCGGGTCAGCGTCAGGCGGTCCGCCACTGGCTGGCCGTCCACCGCGACGATGTAGTCCCCGCCGATCGCCACCACGTAGTTGCCGATCGCCACCTCGCGGTCGGCGCCCCGCAATCCGGCCTGCCCGGCGGCGGAGCCGGGTTCCACCTGCTGGATCAGCAGGCCAGGTTGCGCCGGCAGCTTCAGCACCTCCGCGACCTCGGGGCTCAGGAAGCTCGTAGTAATACCCAGCAGCGGACGCGCCACCCGCCCTCGGCTCGAGAGGTCGGTCAGCATCGACTTGGCGCGGTTGATCGGCATGGCGAACCCGATGCCGATGTTCCCGCCCGGCCCGTAGATGGCGGTATTGATCCCGATCACGTTGCCCTGGGAGTCGAGCAGCGGGCCGCCGCTGTTGCCGGGATTGATGGCGGCGTCCGTCTGCACGAGTGTGACGCTCCCGACCTGACGCACCGCGCTCACGATCCCGCGCGTGACGGTGTTCTGCAGGCCGAGCGGCGCACCCAGCGCGACGACCTCCTGACCGGCGCGCGCGCGTGCGCCGGATCCCATCGACAGCGTCGGCTGATTCGGATCGGCGGTACCGATGCGCAGCACGGCGATGTCGAG
>JBGPDC010000118.1:0-17454 GCA_041482115.1 Terriglobia bacterium
ATCTATGTGATTTCGCTAACCAACTGAATCTGTTCAACTTATAGCCGGACAGTAGTGATCAAAAGACAAGCATGTTCTTCTCGTTCCGGGCAGCTTGACGCCATGCTTTAGGGCGGCTTTGCTAGGCGCGACTGTGACCGCCTTGAGGACATCAGAAGCATACTCCTGATATTCAGGAACCGGAAGGCCGTCGACGTCTGTTGTATCCGACACATCGATCCCGAGCACTCGCCGAATCGCAAAGATGGGTGGTTTCTCCAAAAGTCTTGCCGCCCCCTGACCCCGCAGAACTCGAAGCGGTTCTTTGTTCTGGCCAAAGAACTCGGGCGCACCCCGGGCAAGCCTAACGAGCAGTTCCTTCCATGTCACCCATGAGATGCAATACCTGTAGTGCCTACGGATGAATCTGCCGACACCAATCCACTCTGATCGGGGGATTGCCCCGTTTCTCTTGGTCACCTCGATGCAAATATTGGTGTCCAGGATTAGCCACGGTCTCAGAAGTGGCATGAGTGAACCCTCCCCACACATTATGAAACCAAAGTCGCGCTTTCGCCCTCGGCCGACGCTGGATGCGCGAGCGGTTGAGCACTCCCGGCTCTTCCCTATCAGGACCCTTCATGGACGACGCAGCTTTGCAATCCCACCGAAGTTGCCGTAGAATACGGACCAGGAGAATTGCGTGAACCTGCTTAAGTGCCCTATACACGGAACAGTGATGGGACATTGGATCTTGCTATCTGAGAGTATCTGGAGTCGGATATCGATTCCGTATTCGCGGTGCCTCGAACCAGGATGCGAGGTGGCGTTCGAACGTTACGCTGGTTATTACGAATACCTGGACGGTCGCCTTCCTCCGCCTGAACCCATTATGCAACAGGTTTTCTGCCGCTACGGAGATCCGATGGCAGTGAAGGAGCAAACGAATTTCGAGCGTGTCTATGTCTGCTTTCGGTGCGGCCAGGAAAAGCGAGTGGCAGCCACTCGCCGGCAAGCCCAGGCCGCAGGACTTTCGGAGCTTCTGTCCGTTCTGTGTCTATAGCTGCTGAGGCCATGCCAAGGCACAACTGCACGCTCAGCAGCGCCAACGTCTTCGCCGATCTCGGCCTGCCCAAGCCTGATGAACTTTTGGCGAAGGCCGATTTGGTGGCTAGAATCATTCAGGAAATCGACCGCCGGCGGCTCACCCAGAGCCAGGCAGCCGGTGTCCTGGGCATCGACCAGCCTAAAGTGTCTGCGCTCAAGCAGGGAAAGTTGTCTGGCTTCTCGATCGAGCGCCTGCTGCGGTTCCTCCTGCTGCTGGGCCGCGACATCGAGATCACGGTCAAGCCGAAACCCCGGTCTCGTTCCGCGGCGAGGTTGCTGGTCGCTTGAGGCCGGGCACGCGCCTGCTACAATAAATTTCCCAAACGACGCCCCATGACCTCCGAAGAAATCGCGGCGGTGGTCGCGGAAATCCGCCACCGCGTCCGGGCCCGCTACGCCAAGCAGGTCGACGACCTCCCCGACTTCTGCCTGCCCTCCCTCACCCCCCTCTCCCAGGCGCGCGACGCCGCCGACGCCAAGGTCGCCGCCATCGGCACCGTCAACCCGCGGCCGCCCGGGCTCGTGAGCGACGTGGTCCAAGGGGTCAAGCGGCTGGTCTCCCGCGCCCTCCACTGGCACGTCCGCGAGCAGGTGGAGTTCAACCGCGCCGTCCTTACCTATATGGACCGCACGCTCGCCGCGCTCGACGAGCAGAATCGCAACCTGCTGCTGCTCGCCCGCGCCTGCGCCGAGTTTCGCCGCTTCGGCGAGTTCACCAACGCCTGGCAGGAGTGGCGCAAGGGATGGGAGGAGCGCTGGGCCCAGACCGAGGTCCAGTTCCTGCGCAGCACGGCCGAGTTGCAGGCTAACTTCCAGCACCGCACCGGGCAGCTCGAATCCACCTTCCGCGACCACGTGAACTCCCAGCACGCCGACTATCTGGGCGCCCTTGACCGCGCCAACCTCGACATCCAGAAGCGCGTTTGGGAGGACCTGAACCGCTTCAACCAGGAGTACGAGCGCCTGATTCACACCGAGCTGCGCCTGATCCGCCAGCGCGGCGTCGCGGGGATGTCCGCTCCGGCGTCCGCCGCGCCCGCGCCGGCTGCGGTTCCAGCGCCGGCTCCCGAGCTGCCGTTCGACTACGCGCGCTTCGCCGAGCGCTTCCGCGGCTCTTCGGACTACGTCACCGCCAGCCTGCGCTTCTACCTCCCCTACTTTGAGGGGCGCACCGGCGTGCTCGACCTCGGCTGCGGACGCGGCGAGTTCCTGGCGCTGCTCGCCGAGCGCCGGGTCCCCGCGAGCGGCATCGATTCCGATCCCGAGTCGGTTGCCGTCTGCCGCGAGAAGGGACTCGACGCCCAACAGGCCGACCTCTTCGCTCATCTCGCCGGCCTTCCGGAGGCGTCTCTGGACGGCATCTTCTCTTCGCAGGTGGTCGAACACCTCCCGCCAGAGCGGCTGCCGGAATTGGTCACGCTCGCGGCCCGTGCCCTGGCCCCCGGCGGGCTGCTCGCGATCGAGACTCCCAACCCGGAGTGCCTCGCCATCTTTGCGACCAATTTCTACCTCGACCCCACGCACGTCCGACCCGTGCCGTCGTCGCTGCTGCACTTCTATTTCCAGGAGAACGGCTTGACCGCGATCGAGGTCCATCAGCTCGCCCCGGCGGCCGAGGTCTTCCCCGAGATCGCCGCCCTCGGCAAAGTCGAAGGCCTCGCGGGCTTCCAGCAGAAGTTCTTCGGCGGACTTGACTACGCCATCCTCGGCAGGAAGCTGTGAGCGAGTTCACCGGCGAACGCGTCATCCCTGGCGAGGTCGAGCCCGATCTGCTCAACGAGCACCTCGCCCGCTACGCTTTCGCCGCACGCCTAGCCCGGGGCCGCCGGGTGCTCGACGCCGGCTGCGGCATCGGATATGGCGCGGCGCAACTGGCCGCCGCCGCCCGGCGCGTGGTGGGACTCGAGATCGCCCCCGAGGTCGCCGCGGCCGCGCGCGCCCGTTATCCGCATCCGCGACTCTCGTACCTCGCCGGCGACTGTGCCCGGCTCCCTTTCGCCGCGGCCTCCTTCGACCTGGTTGTCGCCTTCGAAGTCATCGAGCACCTGCGCGAGTGGGACCAGTTGCTGGCCGAGTCGCGCCGCGTCCTCGGGCCCGGCGGCCTGTTCGCCGTCTCCACGCCCAACCGGCTCTACTACGCGGAGAGCCGCACCGAGCCGAATCCTTTCCACGTCCACGAGTTCGAGTACGACGAGTTCCGCGAGGCCTTGGCGCGCCACTTTCCGCATGTACGCCTGCTGCTCGAGAACCACTCCGAGGGCGTGGTCTTCTCGCTGCCCGAGGCGACCGAGGTCGAGACCTTCATCGAAGCTGGACTCGGCTCGGGCCCGGCCGATCCGCGCGCTTCCCACTTCTTCGTTGCGGTCTGCTCGGCCGAGCCGATCCTGGCCTCGCCCCCGTTCATCTACCTGCCCCAGACGGGCAACCTCCTGCGCGAGCGCGAGCGCCACATCGGCCTGCTGCAGGGCGAGGTGCGCCAAAAGGATCGCTGGCTCGAGGAGACCAAGCAGAGCCTTGACCAGATGACCCGCAATTACGGGGACCTCGAGCAGCGCGCCACCGCGACCATCGCGTCTCTCGAAGAGGAGAACGCCCGCAAGACGGAGTGGAACGAGAAGACGCAGGCCGAACTCGAGCGCGTTCAGGGCGTGCTGGCGACGCTGCAAGTCGAGTTTGAGGAGCGCACGCGCTGGGCGGCGCAACTCGAATCCCAGCGCGCCGAGCTTGAAGCCGCCTATCGCCGGCTCGACGGAGAAGCCCAGCAACTGCGTCTCGACCTGAAGACCTGCGTCGATCAACTGCACTCGACTGAGGCCGAGCTTGACTCGCGCACCACGTGGGCCTTGAGCCTCGATAAGCAGGTGCAGGCCCTCTCGGCCGATCTCAACAGCCTCTACGGCTCGCTTGCCTACCGCGCCGGCCGCCGCGTAGGCCTCGCGCCCACGCCGCCCTCCGACACTCGGCATCGTCAGGAGTAGTGACGGGCCAGCTCCGACGCCTACTCGCGTCGCCCTTCACATAGCCGTAGCGGCGCGCTTGTCAACGCCGCGGGTATACTTTGGAGCTATGAGCAACCGTTTGGCGTACCTGACCGGCGAACTGCACGCCCTGCGCGAGAAGGGACTCTACCAGAGGCTGCGCGTGCTAGGCGGCGAGCAGCGGCCGGTGACGGAGTTCGATGGCCGGCGGGTGATCAACCTGGCTTCGAATAACTACCTGGGGCTGACGACGCACCCGAAACTGCGGGAGGCGGCGCGGCAGGCGCTCGAGAAGTACGGGGCAGGCTCCGGCGCGGTCCGCACCATCGCCGGCACGATGTCCATCCACATGGCCCTCGAGGAGAAGATCGCGGCCTTCAAGAAGGTCGAGGCGTGCGTGGTGTTCCAGTCGGGGTTCGCGGCGAACGCGGGCACGGTGGCGGCGATCCTGGGCAAGGACGACATCATCATCTCGGACGAGCTAAATCACGCTTCGATCATCGACGGCTGCCGGCTGTCGCGGGCGGCGATCCGCGTTTTCTCGCACAAGGACGTCGCGGCCGCCGGACAGATCCTGGCGGAAATTGCCTCGCTGCCCGGCCGCAAGCTGCTGGTCACCGATGGGGTGTTCTCGATGGATGGGGACATCGCGCCCCTCGCCGCCCTGGTGGAGGTGGCCGAAAAATACGGCGCCATCATGATGGTGGACGACGCACATGCGAGCGGCGTGCTGGGGAGCCAGGGGCGCGGCACCATCGACCACTACGGGGTCCACGGACGAGTGGATATCCAGGTGGGGACTCTCTCGAAAGCGATCGGCGTGCTGGGCGGCTACGTGTGCGGCAGCCGCGACCTGATCGACTACCTCTACCACCGGGCGCGGCCGTTCCTGTTTTCGACCTCGCATCCGCCGTCGGTGGCGGCGAGCTGCCTCGCGGCTTTCGAGGTGCTCGAGCAGGAGCCCGAGCGGATCGAGCAGCTTTGGGCGAACACGCGGTTCTTCAAGCAGGGTCTCGCGGCGCTCGGGTTCAACACGGGCCTGAGCGAGACTCCCATCACGCCGATCATGGTGGGAGAAGCGGCCCTCGCTCACCAGTTCTCGCGCGAGCTTTTCGAGGCGGGCGTCTTCGCCACCGGCATCGGCTTCCCCACGGTGCCGCAGGGCAAGGCGCGGATCAGGATTATCGTGACGGCGACTCATACGCAGGGGGAGTTGGAGCAGGCGCTCGAGATTTTGGGGAAGGTCGGGAAGCGGCTGGGGTTGGTGTAGATCGCCAGGAGCAGGGCGCTTCGGTTAGCCAGTACGCCGGAGTGCACTCTCCACCGCTCGTGGGTTGCGGTCAATGACGAGCAAGTAGGCGCGCACCGCGCCCTCCGGCTGTCGCCGCCCTTGTTCCCACTCTTGCAGAGACCGGGGGCTGATACCGTAGCGCCGTGCGAACTCGGCCTGCGTGAGGCCAGACTTCTCGCGGACGGCCTTTACGTCCACGAAATCCGGCACCTCCACCTGACGCCTGGGAAGCTCGATCTCGCCCTTGACATGCTTCTCAACGAGCTTCAGACCCTCCAGCACTTGCCGGCCCAACTCGGAGTGCTTCGGCCGGGCGGCCTTACTTGCTGCTGCTTTCCTGCTCACTGGAGAGACCTCCCTTTCAACCGTGACACGATCTTCTTCATGTCGCGCTTGTCGTCTTCGGTCAGATCCGTCTGCCCGCTCTTGGCGTAGAGAGTGAGCATGTAAACGGCGTGCTGCCCGATGTGGAAGTAGTAGATCGCTCTCACGCCTCCACTTTTCCCCTTCCCGCCTCTGCCCCATCGCGCCTTCCTTACACCGCCAGTTCCAGGTATGACGGGGTGGGCCTCCGGCGCTTCCGCGAGGTGATCTTCGAGCGCCATCTTCTCGGCGGCACTCAACAGCTTCCTCGCCTGCTTCTCGTAGGCGGGAAGCGCATAGACAGCCGCCAGCATGTTCCATTCTACGTCATTGACGGAGTTTAGGTCAACCGTGTAGGATCAGAAGTGATGGGGAAAGCGCCGCGACGCCCGGCACGCACAGTACGGCGCAAACCACCTCGAAGCATGCCGTCACACGCCGACCTGCGCGCCAGCATGCCGAGACTGCGTACCGGCAGTGAGGTCCTGGTGCGGCGGGATCGGGACGAGCGATAAGGCTCCCCCTACCGCGCCCGGCCGCTTCCGCCTCGCGCCGGCGCTTCCCAGTCCGGCAGCGTGAACGTCATCATGGTCGAGCCCGAGGCGACCGCCACGTATTGCCGGCCGTCCAGCATATAAGTAATAGGCGGAGCGATCACCACGCCGCCGGTCTGGTACTTCCACAGCACCTTGCCGGTCTTGGCGTCGAGGGCGAGGAAGTGGCCTTCGCGCGTCCCCGCAAACACCAGGCCGCCGGAAGTCGAGGCGAGACCGCTCGGCGGCGGGCTCACCATTTCAAACTTCCACTTGGTCGCGCCATTCGAGGGGTCGACGGCGAAAATCGCTCCGGTCGTCGGCTCGAGCGGCAGGGGACTGCCGGTGCTGCCGGTATAGAGTAAGCCCTCGCGAAACTCCTGGTGGTTCTTGTAATACGTCTGGCAGCCTTCGGTGCTCGTGAAGTAGTACCAGCCGGTCTGCGGGTTGTAGGTCGTCGTCTGCCAATTGTGGCCGCCGCCCACCGAGGGGCACGACTTGTTGCCGTCGGCCGTGGGATCCTGACCCGGAATCAGGATCGGCCGTCCCTTGGCGTCGACTCCATCCGACCACGTGACCTTGGTGTAAGGCTTGGCGTAAAGGAACTTGCCGGTGGCGCGATCGAGAGCGTAGAAGTAGCCATTGCGATTGGCCTGCACGATGGCCTTGACCTTCTGGCCGTTGAAGGTGATGTCCATCGGGATGGGCTCGCTAATGGCGTCCCAGTCGTGGACGTCATGGGGCGTCATCTGGAAATGCCACTTCAACTTGCCGGTGTCGGCGTCGAGCGCCACCACGGAGCAGGTGTAGAGGTTGTCGCCCGGCCGCTCGTCTCCGTTCCAGTCGGGTCCGGGATTGCCGGTGCCAAAGTAGACCAGGTTCAACTCGGGATCGTAGGTGCCGGTGACCCAGATGGAGCCGCCGCCCCGCTTATAGGAATCGCCTCCCCACGACTGGCCGCCGGGATCGTCCGGCCCGGCCGCGGTCCAGAACCGCCAGGCGCGCTTCCCGGTGTCGGCGTCAAAGGCATCGATGAAACCGCGGACGCCGTACTCGGCGCCGGCGACTCCGATGATGACCTTGTTCTTCGCGATCAGGGGCGCCACGGTGGCGCTATAACCCTTCTTGATGTCGTCGATGGTGCTCTCCCACAGCACGGCGCCGGTCTTCGCGTCCATGGAAACCAGGGTCGCCTCGAGGTTGACCTTGAAGAGCCGGTTGCCGAGCGCCCCGAAACCGCGGTTCACCTGCCCGCAACAGATGCTGACGCCGGGGGGCAGGGGTTTGGAGTAGTGCCAGATCGGGTGGCCGGTCAGCAGATCGAGGCCGTAGGCGTGATTGGTCGGGGCGGTGACGAACATCATCCCGTCAAACACGAGCGGGCTCCCCTCGAACTTGCCGGGAACGCCGGTCTGAAATTGCCACGCCGGCACCAGCCGCCGGACGTTCGTCGTGTTGATCTGGCGGAGGTCGCTGTGACGCCAGCCGGAATAGTTCTTGCCGTACATCAGCCAGGTGGCCGCGTCATTCTGCGCTTGGCGCAGCTTCTCCTCGGTGATCTCGGCCGCGCCGAGCGCCACCGTCAACGTCAGTAAAAGGATTCCAGTCTTCATCGTTTTACCTCTTCATTCCCCGCAGACTGGCCATGTACGCCAACAGGTCATTCAGCTCTGTTTCGGTGAACACCTTGCCGTAGGTGTCCGGCATTAGAGACTTGTACTCCTGCTTGACCGAAGCGATGTCGCTGCGCTGGAAGGAGTAGTAGTTTTCTCCGGCGTCCATCAACTGCACGGAAAAGTCATCATAGTAGCGCTGCGCGCCGACGATCTTCTTCCCGTCTTTCGTCACGACCGTAATCATCTGGTAACCGGGCGTGATATCGTTGCCCGGGGCCAGGACGGACTCGCGCAGATAGTTCATGCTCCGTTGCCGGCCGACCAGGGTGAGGTCCGGCCCCATGCGCTTGCCGCGGCCGGCCACCAGGTGGCACTGGCCACATTGACCCTTGTTCCAGAACAGTTGTTCCCCGGCGTCCCGGTTTCCGGTGATGCGGTTTTGGCCGCTGCCGCTGATCGAGCGCAGGTAGGAAACCAGGCGCCAGATGTCGTCGTTCTCATAGCGCGCCGAAAAGCCCGGCATTTCAGTGCCGGGGGCGCCGTTCGAGATCACGTCGAAAACGTCGGCATCGGCGCTGCCGACGGAGAAGTTGCCGATCGTCAGGTCGGGGCCGCGCCCGCCTTCTCCCTTGATCCCGTGGCACAGAGAACACGAGCCCCGGAAGTTGACCCGGCCTTGTTCGGCGGCGTTCGGATCGCTGGCCAGCGGGTTCTGCCGCGGGGTCTGCGCCCCGCAGACGGCGGCCACCAGCCACAAAAACAATGTCCTTTTCATGATGCCCTCACCCGGCGCGCCGGCCGTTGGGCGGCGATTCTCCACACTCGCGCCGGCGGGCCTAGTATACACCAGCACATGGGTGGGGCGGACGATCGCAGAGGGTTCAATTACTTGAGGCGGCGCACCTTGTCCTGGAAAACGAAGCGGTGGTACTTGCCGTCCAAGCCCTTGAAGTGCCAAATACCGTCGATCCGACGAGCGCCGGCGTAGGGAGTGCCTAAATACTCGACACTCACGGTCTTATGCTTAGAACGCGCGGCGGCGATGGCCTGCTCTAGCGCGGCCAGCTTCGCCTGGAGCCGAGCGGTTTTCCCGGCAGAAAGATATTGCCGCAGGAGCGTCAGCCGGCGGATCGCAGCCTGGTGTGCCTTCCTTGCATCCCGGAGGGCCTTCTCCGCCACCTGCCCGTGCTCCGCTTCCCCCTTTCCGGGTAGCAGCCCCACCAAGGTCATGCCGTCGGTTATCTCGGCTTCCACGATCTCGGTTTGAAGCTTTAGTTCGCGAGGGTTCATGTGGAAGTCGTACCCCTCACACGCTCAATGACCACGACTGGGTAGTAGTGCTGCACACTACTTGCCAAGGGCGGGACACCCAGGAACGGAGTTGCTTACAGAACCTGGTTGGTAGAATTTACACAGCGACGTTATGCAATTTTCGCCTTGCGACGACTTCCCGAAGCCCGGTGTGGGAGTGAACGCCAGCGGTGAACGGCTAGAGCCGCTTGCAATCTTGCATGTCAGTATAGCGCTCATCGTCGCCGCTGGTTGCCTCGCCGCCGGCGCTAACCTGGCGCAAGCAGCCCGCACCCTCGACACCTACGTCATCGACGTGGAAGGCGGGAAGTCCGTGCTGGTGGTGTCACCCGCCGGCGAGTCTTTGCTATTCGACGTCGGCTGGCCGGGATTCAACGGGCGGGACGCGGACCACATTCTCGCCGCGGCCCGGGCAGCGGGTTTGAAGCGGATCGACTACCTCTTGATCTCGCACTTTGACACCGATCACATGGGTGACGTGCCGCTGCTGGTGTCGCGGTTCCCGGTCCGGAACATCGTGGATAATGGCGCTCTCCAAACCAGCGGCAAGGGCGTCGAGAAGCGCTACGCGGTTTACGCCGCGGTGCGCGACAAGATGCGGCACCTGGCAGTGAGCCCGGGCGACAGGATCCCCGTGAAGGGAATGCAGGTGCAGGTGGTGGCAGCGGGGAGGAGGGTGATCCAGACGCCGCTCCCGGGCGGCGGCGCGCCGAATCCGCTCTGCGCGAGTACGCCGGAGAAGCCCGAGATCCCGCAGGATCTCGAGGACAACATGTCGATCGGGCTGCTCTTTACGCTCGGGAAGTTCCGCATGCTCGACCTGGCGGACCTGGAGTGGGCTTACGATCACAAGCTGATGTGCCCCTCTAACCCGATCGGCAAAGTGGACGTTTACCAGGTCAGCATCCACGGGCAGGACAAGGGCGTCTCACCGGTGCTGGCGCAGGCCCTGGGGGCGCGCGTGGCGATCATGGGAAACGGGCCGCGCAAAGGAGGCGCGCCCGAAACGTGGCGCACGCTGCGCGCCGCACCCGGCCTCGAGGACATCTGGCAGGTGCATTATTCGCTCGCCGGCGGCCCGGACGCGAACCCGCCCGAGGACTTCATCGCCAACGTCGACGCGAACTGCGAGGCAAAGTGGATCAAGCTTTCGGCCCGCCCGGACGGTTCGTTTACCGTGACCAACGGGCGGAACAGTTTCAGTAAGACCTATAAGCCGGCCCGCTGATCCCTCATCGCAGGCTCCATATGATCACGGCCGAGCGGACGCGCTTGACGCTCCGCAGGGACAGGCGCTTCCAGTTGTTCTGCGGGCCCGGCCCCTCGAAAACGACGAACGCGTCGGGTTGGATCTGGATGCTCACAGGTACTCCCGGCAGCTCTCCCGTGAGGCGGCCGAACGAGACCTGGTCGCCGTTGATCGTGACCAGGGTGTTCTTTTCAACCTGCCCCGTCCAGATGAGGGTACCGGCCGACGGGCCTCGGTAGGCGGGCGGCCGGTTGGGAGGCAGCTCCACCTGAGAAGGCGGCGGTGAGGGTACGGGTGCAGGTGTAGTTGTGGCTACCGGCGGCGAGGGGGGCGGAGTGGAGGGCGGAGGTGGGGCCACAGGTGAAAGTGGCGGCGAAGCTGTCTGCAAAACCGGCGGCCGAGCTGGCGGCCGAGGTGGTGCGGCTGTCTCTCGCTGAACCGGACAGGGAGTGCACACCTTCAAGGATGCCTCCGCAGGCGCCTCAACCTCACTGGGGACGGCAGACGGCGGCGCGGGCGGAGCCGGCGGCCGTTCGGGAATCAGGTTTTCGAGGATCCGCGCCGCCGGGCTGGTCTTCGGCTGCTCGCGAGCCGCACTGTAGCGGAAGAGCAGCAATTCTCCGGCGATCAAGGCGAGCGCCACCCCCACTAGCGCTTTCATGGCTGGAAACTCGCCACCACTGCGGCTCCCGCTTCACCCACTCTCGCCCCGCACTTGTGACAGTAGCCGCTGCCCGCCTCCAAAGGCGCGGAGCAGCTCGGGCAGACCGCGGCCGTTGCGCCCTTGCCATCCGCTACGGTCACCGTCCCGGTGATCTCGATCCCACCGGAAGAGGGCTTTTCGGCGACGGGGCTGGCATGCGTCTTGAGCAGATCCCCGATCCGGTCCGAGCCTCCGATCAGGATCAACGCCGTCAACAGGGTGTCCAGTATCTCGTATTTCGGCTTGAAGCCCATCGCCGCGAAAATCTTGAGGTCGGCGTAGAAGACCACCGGCAGGCTGAGGACGGCGGCTAGGAGGAAGTAGTTGAGCTTCCGCCTTTTCTCCGCCGCCGGCCGCGCCGCTTCCTCCACCAGAGCGGGGTCGGGGAACAGGCTCCCCAAGCCTGGGGGAAGCGACAACAGGAACAATAGACCCGTTACAATCCGGTCGATCGCAAACGACCCGATCAAAACCAGGGTAATGGGAGACCCGCCCTCCATAGGTTCCTCCTTAGCGCGGCTGGCAACCGGGCGCCGGCTCCGCCGCGCTGAACTCGTTGACCGGCGCAATCTTCCCGGTCCGGCCGTCCATCTGAAACACCATCCAATTCAACCCATCGCGCCGCGGCGCTGTCCACTGGGTCAGGAGCCCGGCTTTTCCGAAGATCTGCACCGTCGCCCGAGACCGCGCGATTCCGTCTGCGCTTTCGTGGGAATAGTTGTTGACATAGAAAGAATAGATCCCGGAGTTCAGCCGCGAGAGACGCATCGTCTCGGTGGGTGGATTGTCCGGCTTTTCCACGTTGTCCACTTCCAGCCCGGCGAAGGGTGCGGCGTTCCAGCTACGCTCGCCGTTGTGTTCTTTGTACCAGACGTGAAAACAACCCGGCCCGTCGGGATTGGGGCCGATGAGGTGCATGTCCAGATCCTGCGGTTGCCGGTTTCCGTCCTGGTTCCAGTTCAGCGTGATGCGCAACTCCCCGGTTTGCAGGGCCGGGGAGAGAGATATGTTCTGCGTCAGGTCCCCGCACCCCGTGACGGTCACCTCCACTGTCGTTTTCAACTCGCCGCTGGCCACCGCGAGGTTGTACCGGCCGGCCGGGACGTTGTCCAGCACGTACGAGCCGTCCGCGGCTGAGGTGGTTTGCCGGCCAGTATGGGGGATTGACACTGTCGCGCCGGCCAGGGCCTTGCCGTCGGAGGCGTTGCGCACGGTTCCCCGGATGGTCTTGGGAGTGCCAGGAGCCGTGGCGCCCTCTACCTCGAGCGGCCCGCCGCCCGATTCCCGCGCAAGGTTCAGGAATTCTTCGGCAGGCGGATCTTGCACGGTGCCCAGGAACATCCGTAGACGGCGCTCTTTGATGATTTCGCGGAGCCGCTGGTACCCTCCCGCGTCGTCCTCGTCGTATTCCGGGCTCTGGCAGGCGAAGTCCGAGAAGACATAGACCGAGCCCACCGCGGGATTCGCAGCGAGAGCGGTCTCCATGGAGTGCAGCAGGTTGCCCGAGTCGCCGCGGACGCCGAGGCCGAATCCGGCGGTCCGCACGATACGGGGTGCGACCCCGTCGCGCTCCAGCCTCGCCAGGTACCGGTTCAGCCGCTCTTCGCTTCCCGCCATGGACTGGGTGGCGTCCACCAGAGCCAGTGCCTGGCGCGGCGCGGGGGCGCTCGCCACGATGGCGATGGCTACAACGGCTCCGGCCGTCACTCCGGCCGTGAAGCCTCCGGCTACTCCGGTCCGGCTAAGGGGCTGCCAGCGCCGGAGATGCTCTTCCGTCAGGCCACGAGCGCGAAAACGGAATAGGTGCATATGCCGACGCGCGGCCCTCCTGGCGGGAGTCTACGCTAACACGGGGCGCACCACCTTGCCGGCGATGTCCGTGAGGCGGAAGTGCCGGCCCTGGTATTGGAACGTCAGCCGCGTGTGGTCGATGCCGAGCAGGTGCAGCAACGTGGCGTGCAGGTCGTGGACGTGGACCGGGTCGGCGGTGATGTTGTAGCAGAAATCGTCGGTCTCGCCGTACGTCACGCCGCCTTTGACGCCCGCCCCAGCTATCCAGATCGTGAAACAGCGCGGGTGGTGGTCGCGGCCGTAGTCGTCGGCCGTCAGCTTGCCCTGGCAGTAGACGGTGCGGCCGAATTCGCCGCCCCACACGACCACAGTGTCGTCGAGCAGGCCGCGCTCTTTCAGGTCCTGGATCAGCGCGGCGGAAGGCTGGTCAGTATCGGCGGACTGGCCGCGAATCCCCTTAGGAAGGTTGTTGTGCTGGTCCCACCCGCGATGGAAGAGCTGGACAAACCGAACGCCCCGCTCGGCGAGGCGGCGGGCCAGCAGGCAGTTGGCCGCGAAGGTGCCGGGCTTGCGGGAGTCGGGGCCGTAGAGATCGAAGACGCGCTCTGGCTCTTTCGAGAGGTCGGTCAGCTCGGGGACCGAGGTCTGCATGCGGTAGGCCATCTCGTATTGGCTGATGCGGGTGGAGATCTCGGGGTCGGCGAGCTCCTCGAGTTCGATCTGGTTGAGCTGCGCGAGGTCGTCGATGAAGCGGCGGCGGTCGGTCGCGGAGTAGCCCGGCGGGTTCGAGAGAAAGAGCACTGGATCGCCGGTCGAGCGGAGCTTCACACCTTGGTAACGGGTCGGCAGGAAGCCGCTGGCCCAGAGACGATCGTAGAGCGGCTGATCGCCCCCATTGCTGCCCTGCGAGATCAGCACGACGAAGGCCGGCAGATCTTTGTTCTCGCTCCCCAAGCCGTAGGAAAGCCATGAGCCGATGCTGGGACGTCCGGCGAGTTGGGCGCCCGTCTGGAAGAACGTAATCGCCGGATCGTGATTGATGGCCTCGGTGTTCATCGACTTGATGAAGCACAGGTCGTCCGCGATCTTGGCCGTGTGGGGCATCAAGTCGCTGACCCAGGCGCCGGAGTTGCCGTGCTGCGCGAACTTGAAAATCGAGGGCGCCACGGGGAAACTCGTCTGCGTCGCGGTCATGCCGGTCAGCCGCTGGCCTTTGCGGACCGAGTCCGGCAGCTCGCTCGCACGTAGCTCGGCGAGTCGCGGCTTGTAGTCGAACAGGTCGATCTGGGAAGGCGCGCCGGACTGGAACAGATAGATCATCCGCTTGGCCTTCGGCGCAAAGTGAGGTAAGCCGGGCAGGCCGCCCTCGGCCTTCAGGTCCTCGGCGAACAGCGTGGCGAGGGCGGCGGCGCCGATGCCGCCGGCCGTCCGGCCGAATAGTTGGCGCCGGGTCAAGAGAAGCTGGCGTTCCAGGCGCGGATGCATCATTACTCCTTGGTCACAACTTCGTCCAGGTTCAGGATCAAGCCGGCGACGGCGCTATAGGCCGCCAGTTCACTCACATTGAGCGCCGGGTCGCGTGGCGACTCCCCTTGGCTCAAGAATGTTGCCGCTGCCGGACGGTCGGTCTGGTAGAGGTCGCGGTGGCGGGCGAAAGTCTCGCTCAGGATGCGCAGCTCGGCCGGACGCGGTCGCCGCGCGGTGGCCACGCGAAAGGCGAAGTTGAGTCGCTCGGCCGGGGTTGCGCCACCCTCCTTCATCATGCGCTCGGCCAGCTGGCGGGCCGCCTCGAGGTAGGTCACGTCGTTCATCAGGTTCAGCGCCTGGAGCGGGGTGTTGGTGCGGGTTTCCCGCACGACGCACGTCTCGCGGCCGCCCGCGTCGAAGTTCGCCATGAAAGGGGGTGGGGAGGCGCGCTTCCAATAGGTGTAAAGGCTGCGGCGGTAGAGATTTTCGCCGTGATCCGGGCGGTAGTCCTCGCCGCCGGCCAACTCCTTCCACAGACCGGGCGGCTGGTAGGGCTTCACAGAGGGTCCCCCGAGCTTCTCGACGAGCAGGCCGCTCATCGCGAGCGCCTGGTCGCGGACCATCTCCGCCGGGAGGCGCACCCGGGGGCCGCGCGCCAACAGGCGGTTCTCCGGGTCGCGCTCGGCCAATTCGGGCCGCAGCCGGGACGACTGCCTATAGGTGGCGCTCATGACGATCGTCTTCTGCAGCGCCTTCATATCCCAGCCGCTGCCGGCGAACTCCGTCGCGAGCCAATCGAGCAGCTCGACACTGGCCGGCCGGTCTCCTTGGGCTCCGAAGTCCTCGACGGTGCGGACCAGGCCGGCGCCGAAGTACATCTGCCAGAAGCGATTCACGATCACCCGGGCGGTGAGCGGGTTCGCGGGATCAACGAGCCACTTCGCGAAACCCAGCCGGTTGTTCGGCGCGCCGGCGGGCAGTGGCGGCAGGAAGGACGGCACGCCCGGCGTGACCTTCTCGCCGGGCCGGTCATACGCGCCCCGAATCAGGACGAACGTGTCGCGAGGCGGCTGCATCTCCTCCATCACCATGACGGTGGGGATCTGGTCGCGGAACTGGTCGCGCTCGCGGCGGGCATCCACGAGCTCCTTCCAGGCTTGCCGGATCGGGTCTGGGGCGCGGTTTTCGAGGAAATAGAGGCGCAGCTTGGCGGACTGCGCCGCGGTCCTGCGCTCAACGGGCAGCGCGGCGATCTCGGCGATGGCCGTGCGTTCGGCTACGATCCGCGCCTCCTCGGCGGTGAGGACGGCGCTATAGATGCGCACCTCGTCGAGACGGCCGTGGAAGCGATTCTCCATCCCGCCGCCCCCGCCGATACGCAGCGGCTCGGCGCTCCGGAAGGGCTGGTTCAACTCGTCAAGCAGCACGGTGAGCTTCTGGGGATCGCCATCGACATAGATCCGGATCCCGCCCGATTCTCGCGAGCCATCGTAAGTTGCGGCGACGTGATGCCAGCGATTCAGCTCGAGCGCGCGGGCCGTCTCGACGCGCAGCGCGTCATCGAGCCAGCGCTGGACGAGATTCAATTGCACCCGGCCGTCCTTCAGAACGAAGTGGTAGCCGTGCCCCTCGGCCGTATCGAGGGTCCGCGTAACGATGGCCCCGGTCGCTGCCGTCGGGTAGATCCAGGCGGCCAGCGTGAACTTCTCATAGAAGCCGAAGTCCGCGACCTTGCCGGCATCGAAGAAGCGCGTGCCGTCGAATTCCTTGTTATCAAGGGGGAAGCGGGTCAGCAGATCCCGGCTGACCGACCAGCCGGCTTCGGGCGTGGCGTCCCGCGATTTCTCCCAGGCCGTCTGAGCCTGCTGCAACTCCGGCTCGAGTGCCGTGAAGCGCTGCCCGGCGGCGGTCGCCCGTCCTTCAAGTACGGCGAGCTTCGCTTGCTGCTCGGGCGTCGGCGCCGGGATCATGGGCGGCGTGTTGCCGTACTTGTTGTAGCGGCCGCGGTCCGGGATGTTGTTGAAGTAGGCGTACATCCGGTAGAAATCCCGCTGCGGGACTGGGTCGTATTTATGGTCGTGGCAGCGGGCGCAGCCGATCGTCAGCCCCAGCCAGACCGTGCCCGTGGTTTCGGTGCGGTCGGCCGGATATTCGGCGGCGTACTCTTCCGGGATGATGCCGCCCTCGCCGTTGCCCCGGTGATTGCGGTTGAAGCCGGTGGCGATGCGCTGCTCGAGGGTCGGGTTCGGAAGCAGGTCGCCGGCGAGTTGCTCGATCGTGAACTGGTTGAACGGCAGATTGCGGTTGAAGGCCCCGATCACCCAGTCGCGCCACCGCCACATGTAGCGTTCGGCATCGGTCTGGTAACCGTTGGTGTCGGCGTAGCGCGCGGCGTCAAGCCACCGGATGGCCATCCGCTCGCCGTAGCGTGGCGACCGCAAGAGGCGATCGACAACTTTCTCGTAAGCGTCGGGCGAGGAATCTTGGAGGAAGGCGTCGATCTCCGGGAGCGTCGGGGGCAAGCCGGTCAGGTCGAGCGTGACGCGCCGGATCAGGGTCTCGCGGGCGGCCTCCCGAGCGGGCGCCAGGCCTTCGCGCTCGAGGCGCGCCAGCACCAGGTAGTCCATTTCATTGCGGGGCCAGTTCCGGTCGCGGACCGCCGGAAGCGGCGGGCGGCGCGGCGCTACGAACGCCCAGTGCCCCTCCCATTTCGCGCCCTGCTCGATCCAGCCGCGCAGCAGTCCAATCTCGCGGTCGGATAGTTTCGCGGCCCCCGACGAGGCGGGCGGCATCCGCACGGCCGGGTTGTCGCTCGAGATGCGGCGGACCATCTCGCTTCGTGCGGCATCGCCCGGCACGATGGCGAAGCGGCCGCCGAGGTCGGCCTTAGCCGCCGTCTCGACGTCGAACCGCAGCTTGGTCGTGCGGGTAGATTCGGCGGGGCCGTGGCAGGTGAAGCACTTGTCGGAGAGAATCGGACGGATGTCCCCGTTGAACTCGACAGTCTGCGAGAGGGCCGGCTCAACTGCCAGCAGGACGGCCAGAAGCGGCAGGACTCCCCTCATA
>JBGPDC010000119.1:0-17165 GCA_041482115.1 Terriglobia bacterium
AACACCCCATCCTTTAGGCTCATCTTGTGTGAGAATCAACCGCCTCCTTCAGGCTCATCTTGCATGAGAGAAGACTCTCGCTTGACAATAGTACCCATAACTTTTATGATTAGCACTCGGAGGCTTCGAGTGCTAAGCGTCGAGGCCTCACCAGGCCGATCAAACCTGTACTTGTAAGCCACTATCAGCCTATTTTGAAAGGAGATACGATATGAAGTTTCGACCTCTGCATGACCGCGTGCTGCTCCGCCGGATCGAAGAGGGAGAGACCGTTCGGGGCGGCATCATCATCCCCGACTCGGCCAAAGAAAAACCGCAGCAAGGCGAGGCCATCGCCGTTGGCAATGGCAAAGTCCTCGACAATGGCACCCGCATCGCGCTCGAAGTTCACGCCGGCGACCGGGTCCTGTTCGGCAAGTACGCCGGTAACGAAATCAAGCTCGATGGCGACGAGTACCTGATTCTCAAAGAGGACGAGATCCTGGCGATCCTCGACCACAAGAACGGCGCCGCCAAAACAATCGACAAAAAAGGAAAGAAATAGGAGAAACGATGTCCAAGCGAATTGTGCACGGTGAAGATTCCCGGCAGGCGATTTTGAGGGGCGTGAACGCCCTGGCCGACGCCGTCAAGATCACCCTCGGCCCCAAGGGCCGCAACGTGGTCCTCGAAAAGAAATTCGGCAGCCCGACCATTACCAAGGATGGCGTCACGGTCGCGAAGGAAATCGACCTGAAAGATCCCATGGAGAACCTCGGCGCCCAGATGGTGCGCGAAGTTGCCTCCAAAACCAGCGACGTGGCCGGCGACGGCACCACGACGGCGACCGTACTGGCCCAGGCCATCTTCAAGCAGGGCATCAAGACCGTTACCGCCGGCGCGAATCCCATGGCTCTGAAGCGCGGGATCGAGAAGGCCATCGAAGTGGCCATCGAGGAAATCAAGCGCCTCTCCAAGCCCGTCACCGGCTCCGGCATCGCCCAGGTCGGCACCATTTCAGCCAACAGCGACTCGACCATCGGCAACATCATCGCCGAGGCCATGGAGAAGGTCGGCAAGGACGGCGTCATCACGGTGGAAGAGTCCAAGACCATGGAGACGGTGCTCGACGTGGTGGAAGGCATGCAGTTTGACCGCGGCTACCTCTCGCCCTACTTCGTCACCGACCCCGAGCGCATGGAGTGCGTGCTCGAAGACGCGCTGATCCTCATCCACGAAAAGAAGATCAGCAACATGAAGGACCTGCTCCCGGTGCTCGAGCAGATCGCGCGGTCCGGCAAGCCGCTCCTGATCGTCTCCGAGGAGGTCGAGGGCGAGGCCCTGGCCACGCTGGTGGTCAACAAGCTCCGCGGCACGCTCAAATGCGCCGCCGTCAAGGCCCCGGGCTTCGGCGACCGCCGCAAGGCCATGCTCGAGGATATCGGCGTGGTCACCGGCGGCAAGCCTATCATGGAAGAGACCGGCATCAAGCTCGAAGGCGTGAAGCTGGAGGACCTCGGCAAGGCCAAGCGCATCACGATCGACAAGGACAACACCACGATCGTCGAAGGCGGCGGGACCAAGAAAGGCATCGAGGGCCGCGTGAAGCAGCTCCGCTCCCAGATCGAAGAGACCACTTCGGAGTACGACCGCGACAAGCTCCAGGAACGCCTGGCGAAGCTGGTGGGCGGCGTGGCGGTGATCAAGGTGGGCGCCGCGACCGAGACCGAGATGAAAGAGAAGAAGGCTCGCGTCGAGGACGCCATGCACGCGACGCGCGCGGCCGTCGAAGAAGGCATCGTGCCCGGCGGCGGCGTGGCCCTGCTCCGCAGCATCGTGGCTGTCCAGAAGCTGAAGCTCGAGCACGAAGACGAGCAGATCGGCGTCGGCATCATTCTGCGGTCTCTCGAAGAGCCCCTGCGGCAGATTGCGGCGAACGCCGGCCGGGAAGGCTCCGTCGTCGTCGAAAAGGTGAAGTCCGAAAAGAACCCCAATTTCGGCTACAACGCGGCGACCGACGAGTTCGAGGACCTGGTGAAGGCGGGCGTCATCGACCCAGCCAAGGTCGTGCGCTTCGCGTTACAGAATGCCGCGTCGATTGCGGCCCTCATGCTGACCACGGAAGCCCTGATCAGCGAGATCCCCGACAAAGATGGCGCATCGGCCGGTCCCCCCATGGGCGGCGGGCACGGGGACTTCTAGCTATCTGCAACACAGCCGCCGGGACGTTCGCTTCCGAAGGAAGCGGCGCCCGGCGGTTGACTTTCAATTGGGAGGCGCTGGTTTCTCCCCGTAATACTGCACCAGCCCGACTTCCTGCAATCCGAACTCACCGGTAGCAACTGGTTCTTCGTACCGGACCGCGCGAAGTCCTGAAAAGCAGACGGCAGCTCGCCCAACCGCCGCTCTGCTAGACTATCCGCTTCCGGATTCCCAAGATGGAAATTCCAGTTTCGAAAAGGAGGTAGCGAGCATGAAGAACATCGTTCTGGTCCACGGTGGCTTTGTGGACGGTGCCGGATGGGAGGGCGTCTACAAGATCCTGAAGAAGGATGGTTACAATGTCAGCATCGTCCAGAACCCGACAATTTCGTTAGAGGATGACGTGGCGGTTACCAGGCGCGTTCTTGCTGCCCAGGACGGGCCGGTGATTCTTGTGGGCCACTCCTATGGCGGAGCAGTGATCACCGAAGCCGGCAACGATCCGAAGGTCGCAGGGCTTGTGTATATCACCGCCTTTGCCCCGGACAAGGGCGAGTCCGTGGCCACGCTCATTAAGGATCCGCCGCCCGGCGCGCCCGTGCCGCCGATCCTGCCGCCGCAGGACGGTTATCTGTTCCTCGACAAGGCGAAGTTTCCCGCCTCCTTCGCCGGCGATGTGGATGCAGAAAAGGCCGCTTTCATGGCCGATTCCCAGGTCCCGTGGGGCGTAGCGGCCCTCAGCGGTGCGATCAGCGAACCAGCGTGGAAGGCGAAGCCGAGCTGGTACCTGGTTGTCACGGAGGACAAGATGATCCCGCCTGTTGCCCAGCGTTCGATGTCCGCGCGGGCGGGTTCTACGGTCGTAGAGGTCAAGGGCAGCCACGCCATCTACGTGTCGCAGCCCGAGGCCGTGGCAGCGCTTATCGAACAGGCCGCCAAAGGCGTGAAGGCCGTCGCCGCTTAGCAGGTCCGGAGGGCTGGCCCTGAGCCTTCGGCTACCACGCGGCGACCAACGAGTTCGAGGACCTGGTGAAGGCGGGCGTCATCGACCCGGCCAAGGTCGTGCGCTTCGCGCTGCAGAACGCCGCGTCGATTGCGGCCCTCATGCTGACCACGGAAGCCCTGATCAGCGAGATCCCCGAGAAGGATGGCGCACCGGCCGGTCCCCCCAGGGGCGGCGGGCACGGGGACTTCTAAGCGCTGACTTACAAACGATAGAATCTGGGGCCGCTCTCACGGGGGCGGCCCCATTCTTTATGCGATGACCACCCGGGTTCCATCGAACCCTGTAAACGCAAACCCTCCGAAATCCTCGTTGAACGTGCGCGCCTGATCCTGCAGGACGCAAGTCGCGACCGCCTCGCCCAACCGCAATGAATTAGCGTAGTCCGAGCGCCAGTGAATGCCCGCGAAGTTGCGGCCGATAGCGATGTTCGCGGCGAGCTTGTTCAACTCGCCCCCCACCGTGAGTTGGCCGGCATCGGGGCCGGTGTAGGGAACCAGAGAAAGGCCGTCCGGCGAGGGCACGACCGGGTTCGGAATCGCATACGACTCATCGAAGAGGGCCTTGAGGATCGTGACGGCGGCGCCTGCCACCGTCGCATGCCCCGCCCCATACGCCGGATGCAGCGGACAGCCTTCCGTAAAGGCCTGGGGCAGCAGGTAGCTGCCGTTGCGGGAGAACACCTCGCTGAGCGCGGCGGAACTCAGCACTTCGCCATTTAGAGGATAATCCGGGCGCTGCCCGGTCACCAGGTTGTGGATGCGGCCCCCGTAAGCCTCCGGCCGCAGGCGGCGGTGCACGAACCACTTCTGGTACCAAACGGCTTTGAGCGCCCGCGTGCCGACCTCGGCGACGAGGCTGCTGAAGTAGGGAGGCCCCAGCGTGCCGAAGCCCGCCTGGTTGCGCGAGGCGTTGTAGGGATTAGTAGGATTCAGCGGCGCGCCGAGGCCCCCGCCGGTGATTTCGTCGGTCGCATCCGCCGGGGTCATCAGGATCAGGTTGGCGTTGAAGTAGGCCTGAAACAGCACGTCCCGGTGCACCCAGGTCGCCAGATCGCGGCCATTTCGGATATAGCGGCGGGTCATGTCCCAGCGGTCGGAGTTGGGCGGCGCCACCCCGTTCTGGAGCGACAGCCAGTCCTGGTAAGAGGTAAGGTAGTCCACGCCGGAGACCACCGTCCGCATCCGCTGGTCAATCCACTGCGAGCCAAACGGGATAGGCCGCAGCAAGAACTGGGAGACGTACGGCCCGGTGATATCGCCGGGCGTGAAGCAGCGGAACAGAACCGCCGGGGTCACGCGGCCGTTGACCAGGGGGCCGCGAAAAGCGGAGAGGCGCGCCAGGTCGGTCGCGGCGGCCTGCGCGAGCGGCGAGGTCCCGTAGTCGGTGAAAGGCACGTCGCGCGCGAGTGCCTGCCAGTAAAGCTCGACCGCTTCCCCGGCGGTTTCCGCGCTGCCGAGTCGCGGAGCCGCCGGCATGGCCAAGTGGTGGGAGTCCGCGCCTTCCGTCTCGAACGCCAGCCCCGACTGCGGATTCACCAGTTTGAGCTGGCGCGACGGATCGGGGGAACCCATCGGGAGGTTCTCAAAATCGGAAGGGCGGCCGCTCGAGAGCGCCTGTAGAAATTGGTTGTAAGCACTCGGTTCGACCTCACCCAGACGGTTGTGCGGGAGCCCCTTGGAAAAGTTCCCGATGCGATCCGGATACAGCCGTTCGTCACCGTTGTTGGTCTGGTCGGGCAGCGGCAGGTCCTTTTGGAACTGGGCCGCCTGCACCCGTCTGTCGAACGCCTGGGCCCGCCGTTCCGGCAAGGAAAGCGGTCCCACATCGCCCCCGCCCGCGCCACCCGCGAGCACCCGGTCCGCTTCGGCTCCCAGGGCTGGGACGGCCGCTCCGACCGCGCCAAAAAACGACCGCCGGCTCACCTTGCTCATATTCACTACCTCCAGACGACCCCGCGTCGTCGAAATTCTGCCTCCAACTCTACCGCATTCTGGAACTGGACGGCGGCGAGACCATGCCTCCTTCCCGCATCGACGAACTCCGGTATGTCGTCGATGTACAAACACTCCTCCGGCGCGCAGCCCGCCTGCCGGATGGCCTCCAGGTAAATGGGGTCCTCCGGTTTCGCCGAGCCGACCTCGTACGACAGCACGTGAGCGTCGAAATGCTTCACTACCGCGTACCGCGACGCGATATCCCGGTAGTGAATGTCGTTGGTGTTCGAGATCAGCACCATGCGGTACCGCTGCCGCAGGCTGGCGAGCATCGCTTCCGGCACCAGCGGGTCCGGCAGGAAGATCGTGCTCCACAGGCGGCAGAATTCCTCGTAGGTGGCCCGCATCTCGAGCGCCGCCGCCAGCCGCTCGAAGAATTCCTGGCTCGACATTTTTCCCCGCTCGTAGGGCGGCACCAGGCCCGACTGCGTGATGCGCGGCTGGATCTCCTCCGGCGGCACCCGGCAATAGGGCTGGATCGCCTCGTAACCACGGCGGAAATCAAACGCTACCAGCACATTGCCGAGATCGAAAAGCAGGGCTTTAGTCACGGGCGACGCTCCGAAGCCGGTAGAAGGCATACTCCGCCGCCCCGATCACCCCCGCCGCCGAACCCAACTCCGCCGGCGCCACCCGGACGCGTTGGGCGGCCGCGGGCGCGAGTCCCGCCTTCATCTTCTCGAGGAGCGCCGCCTCAAACAGCGGCAGCCGGGCCGCTACCGAACCCCCGACCACGCACACCGACGGATCGATCACCGCCGCGATCATTCCCAAGGCCTGGCCCACGGCACTCCCGTAGTCCTGCCACGCCGCCCGGGCCCGCTCGTCGCCCGCCTCGGCCGCGTCGCCCAACTCCCGCGCCGCTAGCGCCGTCGGGCCCCAGCGTCGCTCGTAGAACTTCCGTAGCCCGCCTCCCGACAGCATCGAGTCGAACGTCCCTCCGGCTATCGGACAATCCGCCACCTCGCCCGCATTGCCCGTCACCCCGGAGTACATCGCGCCGTCGATCACGATCCCGCAGCCGAACCCGGTCCCCAGCGTCACCGCCACCACCACCGGATGTCCGCGTCCCCCGCCGCGCAGAGCCTCGCCCAGTGCGAAGCAGTTGGCGTCGTTTTCGAGGAACAGCGGCGCGTCAAACTCGGCGCGCACCCACGCCCCGAGGTCGAAGAAGTTCAGGCTGGCCAGGTTGGGTACTTGCAATATGCGGCCGGTCAGGGCCTCCACCGGTCCCGTGCTCCCCACGCCCACCGCACGCAGCTCATCCGGCGACGCGCCGGCCGACCGGCAGGCTGCCTCGATCGCCCGCCGCAGATTCCCGAGCGTGATGGCCTCCGTCTTATCGGCCTCCGTGGGCGCCGTCGCAATTTCGCCGGCCAATCCCCCTTCTCGATCGAACAGCCCGGCCGCGATCTTGGTACCACCCAGGTCCACCCCCGCGACGAAAGGCTTGCCGGCCATGAACCTCTCATTCTATCTGCTTCGCTACAATAGGCCCCAGCAGGTGACCGCTATGCGCCCGCTTCTCCTCGGACTCGCCTTTGTCACGGCTCTCTCCGCCCAATCCCCCGACCTCATCCTCTACAACGGCAAGTTCGTCACCCTGTGGGACGGTCACCCGCAAGCTCAAGCCGTCGCCATCCGTGCCGGCCGCTTCCTCGCCGTCGGCTCGAACGAGGAAGTCCGCCGCCTGGCCGCGGCCTCCACGCGCCAGACCGACCTCCGCGGCCGCACCGTTCTCCCCGGCCTCATCGACAGCCACACGCACCCCATCGGAT
Source organism: Terriglobia bacterium (assembly GCA_041482115.1). Lineage (GTDB taxonomy): Bacteria > Acidobacteriota > Terriglobia > Bryobacterales > JACQDG01 > JBGPDC01. The sequence goes on from JBGPDC010000119.1 coordinate 6,960, forward strand.
CGGCCCTCAGCGAGCAGGAAGAAGAAATCCCCGTACTCCACTCCCTCGTGGACCTCGAGAACCACATTGCCCGCGTTGCCAAGGCTTCCCCACCCTCGAAGCTGATTTTCGTCCCCAAGGTTTACGCCACGCGCATGAAGGAGGGCCGCTATCCCACGCGCCAGGAACTCGACCGCGCGGGCGGCGCCGAGCGCCTCATCGTCGCCGACAACGGCTACGCGGCCGTCCTCAACACTGGCGCTCTTAAAAAAGCTGGCATCACCCGCGATACCCCACAACCCGCCAACGGCAAAATCATCAAGGACGCTTCCGGCGAGCCCACGGGCCTTCTCCTCGGCGCCCCGCAACTGGTTGCCTCGTTCCGCTCCGACCGCCAGCCCACCGACGCCGACCGCCTCTGGGCGATCCGCGAAATGCACAAGCGGTACAACGAAGCGGGCCTCACCTCCACGATCGACCGCGCCGAGAACCCCGCCGGCATGCGCGCCTACCAGGAACTCTGGCGGAAGGGAGAGCTGACCGTCCGCACCTCCGTCACGATGCTCGTCAACGGCAGCCAGCCCTGGGACCGCCTGCGCGCCGAGATTCTGAGCCTGCCCAACGTCACCGGCTTCGGCGACGATTGGCTCCGCACCGGCTCGCTGAAAATTGTCCTCGATGGCGGCATCCTGATCGGGACGGCTTACATGCGCGAGCCCTACGGGGAGCACACCGAGGTTTACGGCTTCCACGATCCTGAATACCGCGGCGTTCTCGCCGTCCCCAAGGAGAACATCTTTGAGATGGCTCGCCTCGCGAACCAGCTCGGCTGGCAGATGACCGCCCACACCACGGGCGGCGCCTCGACCGACCTGCTGCTCGACGCTTACGAGGCTGCTGATAAAGAACGCTCCATCCGCGAGCGCCGCTTCACCCTCACTCACGCCAACTTCCCGAACCGCAGCGTCATCGAGCGCTCCCAGCGGATGGGCGTGGTGCTCGACATGCAGCCGGCCTGGCTACACCTTGACGGCGCGGCGCTTTCGAAGGTGCTCGGGCCGCAGCGGATGCTCGACTTCCAGCCCTACAAGGCGCTGTTCGACGCCGGCCTCGTCGTGGCGGGCGGCTCCGACCACATGATCAAGTTCGATTCGCGCGACGCCATCAACCCTTTCAATCCTTTCTTCGGCATGTGGATGGCGGTCACCCGCCGGCTCACCGACGGTTCCGTGCTGCTCCCCGAGCAGCGCCTCACCCGCGAGCAGGCGCTCCGCATGTGGACCCTTCACGCCGCCTATGCTTCTTTCGAGGAAACCCGCAAAGGCTCCATCGAGCCCGGCAAGCTGGCGGACCTGGTGGTGATCTCGGCGGACTTCCTCACCTGCCCAGAGGACGAGATCCGCAACCTGGCCGCGGAGGGGACCATGGTCGGCGGCCGCTTCGTTTACACGCGCCCTTCCTTCGACCCGCGCTAAGGCGCCCCCGCCTCTTTCTTTCGCGAAGCAAACGCGGTACACTACCTCTCACATGTCACGCCGGGAACTGGAAGACGAGATTATCCGGCTCCAAAAACTCACCTTACCGCCCGACGTCACTCCGGTGGTCGAAGAGGCGGCCCAGGCCCTGGCCAGCGAGCGGGACATGGAGGCCGAAGCGCTCGTCGAAAAGATCTCCGCCCGGCTCCGCAACGACCTCCAGGACGTCCCGCGTTAACATTCGCGGCAAGGTCTGCTCCGCTCCTCGGTTCATCAAAGATTTACTTGACGCCGGACGCCACAACGGGGCATCCTGAAGGTATCCAGTGGCAGACCAGGCAGTCTTCAGTGGGCGTTGTTTGCTGCACGACCAGAAAAGGAGGTCTTGTATGACTAAACTCCATACCAGCCGGTCTCGCATCCTACAGGCGGCTTTGGCACTTTTCACCCTGGTGGCCCTCCACAGCTTGCCCCTTTTCGGACAAGCCTCCTCCGGCTACGGCGCCATTGCCGGCACGGCCACCGATCCTTCTGGCTCCGTCGTTCCGAATGTCGCGGTTCGCATCCGCAACGTGGGGACCAACGCCGTGCAGACCCTGGAGACCAACGCCGTCGGACGCTACCAGGCCCCCACGCTGCAGCCGGGCGACTATGAGATCACCGCGATCAAGAGCGGCTTCGCCAATCTCGTCCGCACCGGCGTGACCGTCGCTATCGGCCAGATCGCCGTGGTGGACCTCAATCTGACCGTGGCCGGCACCACCGAGACCATCACGGTCGCGGCCAACACGGCCACCGTCGAGACCGAAAAGACCGAGGTCTCGACCGTCGTCAACCTCAAGGACATGCTGAACCTGCCCCTCAACGGCCGGCGCTGGGACACCTTCGCCATGACGGCCCCGGGCGTCAGCAATGACGGCGGGTTCGGGCTGCTCACCTTCCGCGGTATTTCGGGCCTTTATAACAACAACATGATCGACGGCATGGACAATAACCAGGCCTTCTTCTCCGAGGCCCGCGGCCGCACCCGTCTTTCCTATGCCATCAGCGCCGAAGCCATACAGGAGTTCCAAGTTGGCTCGAGCAACTTTTCGTCCCAATACGGGCGCTCCGCCGGCGGCGTGGTCAACGCGGTCACGAAGTCCGGCAGCAACGACATCCACGGCACCTTCTTTTATATAATCCGCGACGAGTCTCTGAACGCCTCGAACTCCGTCGCCTCCCTGGCGCTCAAGAATCTCGGCCTGCCGCCCAAGCCCAAGGACCGCCGCCAGCAGTTCGGCCCGTCCGTCGGAGGCGCCATCAAGAAGGACAAGCTCTTCTACTTCCTGAGTTACGACCAGCAGAAGCGAGTGTTCCCCGCCGTGGTCGTGCCCGGGGCGAGTTCCTTCCTCACCCAGACGGGCGACGCTCCCGGCTTCAGCAACGCCCTGAATTTCTACCGAGGCCTGACCGGGCCGCAGGACCGCGCCGGCAGCCAGTGGCTCGGTCTGGCTCGCGTGGACTACAACATCACCAACGCCAACCAGCTCTCGGCCACCGTCAATATCCTGCGTTGGGATTCTCCCAACGGCATCCAGACCGCGCCCACGCACTCGGTCCATGCCACCGCCAACGGTCCTGACGGTGTGAATAACGAGATCGTCATCGGGCGCTGGAACTCCATCGTTACTCCGAACTTCATCAGCGACCTCCGCTTTCAGTACGGCCGCGATTTCGAGTTTCAGTTGGGCACGGCCCCGGGCCCGTTTGTGCAAGTCACCAACGGAATTGACTTCGGCCTGAATAATTTCCTGCCGCGCCTCGCTTATCCCAACGAAAAACGCTACCAAGTCGCGCAGAACCTCTCCTGGCTCCGCGGCCGGCACTCGTTCCGGTTCGGCTATGACCTCAACTGGGTGAGCGACGGGCAGATCAACCTCTTCCAGGGCGGCGGCCAATATGCCTACTCGTTGCTCAACGACCTGGCCCTCGACTGCCCCAACATCACCCTGCCCCTCGGGACCTGTACCCCTACCGCCGGCACCGGTATCACCGGCCGCCACTACTCCAGCTTCCAGCAGGCGTTCGACACGCTCGGAACCGGTGGGACGACCACCTTCCGCAACAACGACATCGCTTTCTATTTCGAGGACAGCATCAAGCCGTTTCGGACCCTGACGCTCAACCTGGGACTCCGCTACGACATCCAAACGATGCCCAGCCTCAAGGGCAATCCGGACTTGCCGCTCACCAACAAGATTAACGTCGATAAGAATAACTTCGGACCGCGGATCGGCCTGGCCTGGGACCCCACCCAGAATCACAGCACCGTAATCCGGGCTGGCGCCGGCATGTACTACGGACGCACCCAGAACTCCACGGTCGCCAACCTCATCACCAACAACGGGCAGCGGTTCAAAGGCTATCTGTTCCTGCCTTCCGCCGCGGGCGCCCCGGCGTTTGCGAGCGTGCTCTCGGACATTCCGACGGGAGCCGCCGGAAAACCCAACGTCGTTCAAGCCGCGCCGGACTTTGTCAACCCGCTCATCTATCAGATGGAGTTTTCCATCGAGCGCGAAGTCTTCCGCAACTTCACCCTGACGGGCGTTTACATGGCGACGCGTGGCCAGCACATGCCGCTGTTCCGCGATACGAACCTCTTCCCGACCACTCAGAGCGCCACTTACACGGTCTGCGGCGTGGCCCAGGTTGGCTCGTCTATCACCTGCCCGCAAGTAGCGCAGACGGTCACGGTGCCGTTCTACTCGGGTGCCCGCCCCAACTCCAATTACGGCTTCCTGACCCAGGCCGAGAGCGTCGTCAACACCTGGTATAACGGCGTCGTCATCCAGGCCAAGCAGCGTTTCTCGCGCGGCTTCCAGTTGCAGGCCTCCCTCACCATTTCGAAGGCCCAGGACGACGACCAGATCTCCCAGACCTTCAGCTCCAACAACCAGCCCCTGAACCCCTTCAACGTCCGGAACGACTACTCGCTCTCGAACTTTGACCAGCGCAAGCGGTTTACTATGTCCGCCATCTGGCAGCCGCCTTTCTCGAAGCTCGGCTCGAAGCCCTTGCGCACGGTCTTCGACGGCTTCCAGCTTTCGAGCATCGTCTCGCTCGTCGACGGCCGGCCCTACTCACCGCTGGTCTCGGGCAACCCGAGCCCGTCCGGCGTCTCCACCGGACTGCTGGGCGCGGGCGGCGATGCCCGTGTCCCCTTCCTCGGACGCAACGTCTACACCAACCCCGGCTCGGCGGTCGTAGACTTTCGCCTCGCGCGGGAGATCAAGATCCGCGAGCGCTTCCGTTGGCAGCTCATCGCGGAGGCCTTTAACCTCTTCAACCGCGATAACGTGACGAGCATTACAACTACCCAGTACAACATCCGCAACACGGTGCTTTTCCCGCGCACCGACTTCCAGGCCATCACGGCCACGGGTACGAACCTGAGCCGCGAACGTCAGCTCCAGTTCGGCACGCGGTTTACGTTCTAAGAAACTGCGGGGTCTCCAGGAGGAGAAGTCTGGTATATACTCGGATCTAAGCAGGAGTCCGAGATGAGACAAAACCCTCCTTCGCGTACCTCCGCAGACCACACCAGATCCAAACTTCTTGCCCTGTGTGCGTTGCTGTGCGGTCTGTTGGTTCCCCGCCCGGCGGTGGCCCAGCAGGATGCCGGCGGCCTGGTGGTCTCGGTCACCGATCCCGGCGCTGCCGCCGTTCCCAACGCCAGAGTGGCGGTCCGGAATGTCAGTACCAACGCCCTGGTCACCGGCTCGACCAACGCCCTGGGTTCCTGGACGGCCAGCCCGTTACGGCCCGGCGATTATGAAGTGACCGTCGAAAAGGACGGCTTCCGGAAGGCGATCTCTGAAGTGGTATCGGTAGGTGTGCAACAGACGCCGCGAGTCGCGATTTCGCTGGTCATCGGCAGCGTTTCGGAATCCATCACGGTGGCGGCCGAAACCACTATCTTGCAAACGGTGGACGTCTCCAAGGGCCAGCTTATCTCGGGCCCTTTGAAGGACGATCTGCCGCTCGCGGATCGCAACTACGGCACGCTCGCCAAGCTCACGGTGGGCGTCGCCTCGGCCACGCCCTCGGTGCGAGACGGCGCCGGCAGCGGCGCGTTTACGGCCAACGGCGTCCGGCAATACCAAAACAACTACGTGCTCGACGGCACCGACAACAATCTCTACGATCAGAACGTGAACGAAGGGCGCACCTTCGCCATCGCACCCTCGCTCGACTCCATCGCCGAATTCAAGGTCCAGACCAACGCCTTTTCCGCCGAGTTCGGCCGCGGCGGCGCCACGGTCAACGTCGTCACCAAGAGCGGCACCAACGCCCTGCATGGTTCGTTCTATGAATACCGCCAGGGCAGCGACGTAAACGCCAATTCCTTTTTCAACAACGCTAAGAAAATCCCGATCAGTCCCTACCACTTCAATCAGTACGGCGCGACCGTCGGCGGGCCCGTGAAACTGCCGAAGGTTTATGATGGCCGCGACAAGTCGTTCTTCTTCTTTGATTTTGAGAAGCAGCCGCGCCGGGCGCCGGGCCAATTGTTGTTCGGGACGGTCCCCACCGCGGCGCAGGCGGCGGGGGACTTCTCAGGCGGCAAGACGATCTACGACCCCACGACCGGCCAGCCGTTCTCCGGCAACCGCATACCCGCGGTTGATCCGGTCGCGGCCAAGATCGCGGCCGCCATTCCTAAACCCAATACTACCGGGACCAACAATTATTTTGTCAACGTCCCCAACCAGACCGACGACTATCGCGTGGCGGTGCGTGGCGATCAGAAGCTCACCTCGAAAGATCAGATCTTCGGGCGCTTTCAGGTCTCCCACCTGAACAGTCCCGCGCCGAGTCTTTTCACTGGCTCCATTCTCAGCGCCGACTCGACTATCACCACCGACGCCAAGGGCGTAGTTGTGAATAATACCCATACCTTTTCCCCGTCCCTGGTGAACGAGACGCGCTTCGGATGGATGCGCCTGGATTGGCGGCAAGTGCCGTCCCTGGCCGGCCAGGACGTCAACTCCCAGGTCGGCATCAAGGGCGTCCCCTTGCAGGGCAACGGCATCACCGGTGGGCTGGCCAGCATCCAGTTTTCGAGCAATCTCGGCTCCTACGGCGGTGTAAACGTGGAGCAGGATCTGAGCGAGGTCTTCCAGGGCTCCGACACCGCTACGTGGATTCATGGCCGGCACCTCCTGAAGTTCGGTTGGGAGTATCGCCACATCTCTTTTCTGAGCACGGCCAGCTCTTTCGCCCCGGAGGGCCAGTTCCAGTTCGACGGCCATTACACGGCCGGGACGGGATCCACCGGCGAGCCGTTTGCAGACTTCCTGCTCGGCCTCCCCAATAACGCGCGCATCTCGGCCGTTCACACCAACGACTACCAGCGCCGGGCCCACGGCGCCTTCGTACAGGACACGTTCAAGCTCACCTCGCGCCTGACCCTCAACTTCGGGTTGCGCTACGACTACGTGACGCCCGTGTTTGAAGCGTACAATCACGGCTCGGCATTGAATGTATTCGCCCGGGTGCTGAACATCCCTGGTTATACGGGCACCTTCCCCGATTCCGTGCAACGCCAGATCAGCAAGGGGCTCTACTCGGTCAACCCTAACGCCAGCAAATACTGGAATCTGAACGTGCCCAAGAAGAACTTCGGCCCGCGCTTCGGATTCGCGTATTCGTTGGACCAGAGAACGGTGGTTCGCGGCGGCTACGGCCTTTACTACGGAATGGAAGAACTGGGAGGCTGGGGTGAACCCAGCATGGGTTTCTCCACGCCCTTTTTGGCGCAGGCGAGCTTCTCTCCCGCCGACCAGCGCCCGGCCACTCGCAATCCCGTTACTTTCGCCAGCGGCTTTCCAGGTTCGGCCCTCACCAATCCGACCGGCACCACGATTTACGCCATGGATCCGGGCCTGCGCGCGCCCTACTTCCAACACTGGAACCTGACCGTCCAGCGCGAGATCATTCGCAATCTATCGACCGAGATCTCCTACATCGGCTCGAAAAGCACCGCCGCGTTTTCGGTGCTCGACTACAACATGCCCTCGCTCACTACCGATTCATCCATTCCCTTCGCCGTCCGGCAGCCCTTCCCGGACGTGGATGCGTCGGGCCAGATCGTACCCGGAAGCGCGATCCAGGGGGTGACCAATCCCGGCATGGGCAAGTATCACGGCCTGGGCGTGAAGGTGGAGAAAAGGATGGGCGCGGCGTCTTTCGTCAGTTCCTACACTTTCAGCCACGCCATCGACAACATCACCAACTTCGGGCTCAGCGTAGGCAACAATGGGCGTGCTTCCTACCCCACCTACGAGAGGCTGCAGAAGAGCAACTCCGATAACGACGTGCGGCACCGCTGGACGAGCGGCTTTGTCTTCCAGTTGCCCTTCGGCAAGGGTCAGCGGTTCGGCAGAAACGCGAGCCGGTGGACGGACCTCGTGATCGGCGGCTGGCAGACCGGCGGCATTTTCACGGTCGAGAGCGGCCAGTGGTTCACACCCTCCCAGGACGTGGATAGCGGGAATATCAACGGCACCTCTTATTGCGGAAATTGCCGCCAGAGGCCGGACCTCGTGCCCGGTCAGAACCCTAACGCCGGCCCACGATCGGTCGATCCGAACGATCCGAGCGTGCATTGGTTCAACGCGAACGCCTTCCAGAAAGCGGCGAATGGGACCATCGGCAACCTGGGCCGGAATACCGTCTTAGGCCCCGGCTACGCCCAGATCGACGGCTCGGTCGGTAAGAACTTCCGCACCAGCGAGAAAACGCGGCTGCAGTTCCGGACCGAGTTTTACAACCTGACCAACTCCTCCAATTTCGTTTTTGGAACCGGCAGCACTAGTCCCGTCGCTTTGCGGTTTCCGAGAGCTACGTTCGGCAACCTGCAAGGCGACCGCGGCGGGCGCGTGATTCAATTCGGTTTGAGGTTTGACTACTGAGGAAGTGGATCGGCGCCGTCCCCTACCGCTCGACCCGCCCCGACCCGCCCCCTTTCATCAGCGCCTTCACCTCGTCGACTGAAAACCGGTTGAAGTCGCCGGGAATCGAGTGCTTCAGGCACGACGCCGCCACGGCAAACTCCAGCGCCTCCTGCCGTCCTTCCAGGCTCAGCAGGCCGTAAATCAGCCCTCCCGAGAAGGCGTCCCCCCCGCCCACCCGGTCCACGATATGGGTGATCTCGTACTTGCGGCTCACCAAAAATTCCCGCCGGTCGTGCAGGCACGCCGACCAGCCGTTGTGGGAAGCGCTCTTCGATTCCCGCAACGTGATCGCCAGCATCTTCAGGTTCGGAAATGCGCTCAGCACCGCCTCCGACAGCCGCCGGTATTTCGCCACGTCCAGCTCGCCACCCTCGACGTCCACGTCCACTTTGACGCCCAGGGCCAACTGGCAATCCTCTTCGTTGGCGATCCCCACGTCCACGAACTTCACCAGCTCGCGCATCACCTCCGGCGCCTTCTTCCCGTATTTCCAGAGATTCTTCCGGTAGTTGAAGTCGCACGAGACGCTCAGCCCCTGGGCCCGCGCCGCGCCCACGGCCTCGAGCGAAAGCTCCGCCGCCGATGCGCTCAGTGCCGGCGTGATCCCCGTGATGTGGAACCACGTAGCGCCCTCCAGCACGCGGTCCCACGGAATCGTCCCCTTCGGCGCGATCGCGATTGCGGCGTTGTCGCGGTCATAGACGACCTTCGACGCCCGCTGGTTGGCCCCGGTCTCGAGGAAGTAGATGCCCATCCGTCCCGGCGCCCGCACGATATGCTGCGTGTCCACGTGGAACCGGCGCAGCTCCGCGACCACCGCGTCCGCCACCGGATGATGCGGCGGCAGCACCGTCACGAACGCGGCCGGTATCCCGTAGTTCGCCACCGACACCGCGACGTTCGCTTCCCCGCCCCCGAAGGTGGCGACGAAAACGCCCGTCTGCAGAATCCGCTCCAGGTTCGGCGGCGCCAGGCGCAGCATGATCTCGCCGAACGTCACCACTTTGTGGGGCATCCCAACCTCGCTATGATGGTCTGTCGCAGCCCTGCGGCTGTTCACGCCATTATATGAGAACCCTGCGAGGCGCTCTCGCCGGCTGCGGTTACTTCGGCAAGATCCAGCTCGACGGCTGGCGGCGTGTCACGGGGGCGCGCATCGAAGCGCTCTGCGACCTCGACCCCGCACGTCTCGCGGACTGCGCCGCCGAGTTCGGCGCGCGCCCCTACGACGATCTCGAAAAGTTGCTCGACACCGAGCGCCCGGACTTCCTCGACCTCGCCACCCGCCCGACGACCCATCTCCCGCTCGTGCGCCTCGCCGCCTCGCGCGGCCTCGCCGTCCTCTGCCAGAAACCCATGGCCGAGACCTGGTCCGACTGCCTCGAGATCGCTGCCGTCGCCCGCCGCTCCGGGCTCCGCCTCATGCTGAACGAGAACTGGCGCTGGCAGCCCTGGTACCGCCGCCTCCGCGAGCTGCTCGACGCCGGGGCCATCGGCCGGACCATCTTCTACCGCTTCGACGCCCGCCGCCGTGACGGGCTCGGTCCCGCGCCCTATCCCAACCAGCCTTATTTTAAGGACATGCCTCGCCTCGTGGTCTTCGAGTTTCTGGTTCACTACCTCGATACCGCCCGTTTCCTGTTTGGCCCTATTGATGAGATCTACTGCCGCCTCGACCGCGTCAACCCGGTCATCGCCGGCGAGGACCTGGCCATCATGCTCGTGCGCCACGCGAGCGGCCTCGCGGGCGTCAT
>JBGPDC010000120.1:0-16973 GCA_041482115.1 Terriglobia bacterium
GGGTGTTAACTGCCGTTCGAGCCGGTCCTGCTGCTCGCCCGCGAAATAGCCGGTGGCTTCATTCGGGTTGGCGCGAACCCACTCGGCGGTGAAGTCGCGGAAAAAGTCGTCAATGGTTCGCTCCGGCGCCGGCAGCGGAGGGCTAAGCAGCAGAGCCAGAGTCGCCGCGGAGAGGAGTCGCTTCATGATGGGATTGTACTGAGGGAGCTGGAGCCGGTCAAACCAATCGAACTGCACACGGGGCGCCTCGTGCAGGTGATTACCGAGACGCTGGGGGCTTAGCGCCCGGCGCCGGCTTGCGCTCCTCCGCCGGTTCCTCGGGCGGCTTTTCCTGCGAGGCCGCATCCAATTCGCCGTTATCGAAGGCAATGCTCGACTCCGCCGAGAACTTGCGATACAGGCGGAACTCCACTTCGTTGCGGGTCAAGTTCTTGCCTTCGCGCATCCGGACCGTAGCGCGCAGGGGCAGCAGGTAGTTCCGCTCGGCGATATCGGTGAAGTCGTAGTCGAGCGCGCTCCGGGCTTCCTGAATGGGGAAGTCGGCGGGCAGTCCCTCGGTCACCTCGCTGATGCGCAGGACCATCTCGGTTTTCTTATCGATGTAGACCAAGCCACTGTAACCGCTGATGACCTCGCGCTCGTGCTGGTAGCTGATGCGCAATTGGGAGCGCGGCTGTGCGACCCGGAAACGGAAGACGTACACCGGGCGGTTGCGCAAGACGCTGTGCCGCTCCCAGGAGAAGTCGGCCGCCGTCTCCGGGGCGAAGAGCAGCGCCAGGGTGGTGCCGAACTCGCCCGTGGACGTCGCCCCCCCGAGCGACTCGAGGGGGCGGTTGGTCAGCCGTTCGTTGACGCTGATCACCTGGTATTGTTCCTTCTGCTCGAAGAAGCTGAGCCGGGTCTTGATCTCGTCATACTTGAACCAGTCCATCTCGAGCCCGGTGGGATCCACGTAGCGCCGGGTGAGTTGCAGGCAGATGAAGTCGGGCAGACGCTTGGAGTAATCGAGCGCGTTGGCGCGGGCGTCTTCGATGATGCGCTGCTGCTCTTCCGGTGAAGGCGGTGGCTCGACCGGCTTCGGGGGCGGCGGTTCCACGACCTTTAGCGGCGCTGGAGGCGGCAGCCCGCGCGTGACCTTTTGCAACTCGTGGAGCGCCTGCACCGTTTGGGGCCCGGCGCCGATGCCCTGCAGTTCCTCGATCGCCGCATCGCTGATGGAGAAGCTCAACTTCTGCTTGCGGAGGAACGCAGCCACGTCGCGGTCACGCTGCTTGAGCTTTACCGACGACTCGATGAAAGAGTGCAGTTGTTCGAGATTCAGGGTCGCCTGGGCGCTGGCAAGGGCGGCGACAACCAGTGCGAGTAAGAGGCTGCGCCACCGCATAAATACATTCTACCTCTGGAGTTCTGCTATTTTTGGGGACGGTCTTGGAGGTCGCTCATGCATCTGCGGATTCTAGCCACTTTCGTGCTCTTGCATACCGTGTTGGGAGCCCAAGTCCGGGCCATCGTCCCGGCCTCGGGGCCCAAGCCGATTGGTCCCTACACCCCGGGCGTCATGGCCGGCGACTACCTCTACGTGTCCGGCCAGGGGGCGCGACGGCCGGATGGAACCCTGCCGGCGACCTTCGAGGAGCAGGTCCGGCAGACGCTCGAGAACGTGAAGGCCGTCGTCGAAGCGGCCGGCCTGACCATGAGCCACGTCGTCTATACGCAGGTCTACCTCGACGACATCAGCAAGTTCGGGGAGATGAACCGCATTTACTCCGGTTACTTCCCGCAGGCGCCGCCGGCTCGGGCGACTCTCGGGGTGGCGCGGCTGCCCGGGACACCCGTCGAGATCAACGCCGTGGCCGTGCGAGACGCCGCGCAGAAGCGAGTCGTTTCGCTCCCGGGCTACGATCCCGGAGAGCCAGCTTCACCGGGGATTCTGACCCACGACCGGCTGTTCCTCTCGGGTATGCGCGGGCGCGAGCTGGCGAGTGGCCGCGTTCCCGAGGACCCCGCGCGGCAGGTGGATCTCTCGCTCGACGGGCTGAAGGCCGTATGCGAGGCGGCCGGCCTGTCGCTCGCCCATGTGGTGTTCGTTAACCCTTATCTCACCAGGAAAATCCCCAGCGGCGTGATGAATAAGCTCTACGCCCAGCGCTTCGAGTTCGGCAACACGCCCGCCCGGGCGACGATTCAAGTGGCGAGCCTGCCCGAGGGAGCTGAGATTGAGTTCACCGGCGTTGCGGTGCGCGACCTCGCCCAACGAAAGGCGGTGCGGCCGAAGAACATGGCGCCCAGCCCGACGGCGAGCCCGTGCGTCTTCGCCGGCGACACGCTCTACTGCTCGGCCAAGAGCGGCTTCATCCCCGGCGCCAACGGAGGCATCTTCGCCGCCACGGTGGACCACCAGTTGCGCCAGACCATGCGCAACTTGCTCGACAACCTCGAAGAAGCGGACCTGGATTTCCGTCACGCGGTCGCCGCCAACGTCTACCTGGATGACCTGCAGGACTTCGAGGCCATGAACAAGGTCTACACGAAGTACTTCACCGGCGGCATTCCGCCGGCCCGCACGACCATCCAGCAAGTGGCGCCGGGGGATCGCAAGCCGGACGCCGAGAACCGCTATCCGACGCTTGAGCAGATCTCGATCATCGCCTTCCGGCCGGGGCGGCGGTGACTCGTTTCCACCATGCTAAAATGGGCCTTTCCATGAGTTTCCCCTTGCAACGGCGGCGAGCGGTGGTGGCGGAGGTCGGGGGCGTCAAGATGGGCGGCGCTCACCCTATCGTTGTCCAGTCGATGACCAATACGGACACGGCTGATGTTGCGGCCACGGTGAACCAGGTGATGGCGCTGGCGGCGGCGGGCTCGGAGCTGGTCCGCGTCACGGTCAACCACGACAAAGCCGCGGAGGCGCTGCCGCGCATTGTCGACACACTCGAGCAGTTCGGCGTCCGGGTGCCCATCATCGGCGACTTCCATTACAACGGCCACCTCCTGCTCAAGAAATATCCCGCGTGCGCGCGGCGCCTGGCCAAGTACCGCATCAATCCCGGCAACGTCAGCATCGGCCAGAAGCACGACAACAACTTCCGCACCATGATCGAGGTCGCGATCGAGCACGACAAGCCGGTGCGGATCGGCGTGAACTGGGGTTCGCTCGACCAGACGCTGCTCACACGCCTGATGGACGAAAACTCCCGCCTGCCCGAGCCCTTGGACGCCGCCGCGGTGATGAGCGAAGCGATCGTGCTCAGCGCGATCGAGTCAGCGCGCCTCGCAGAGCAATTTGGCCTCGCCCACGACCGGATCATCCTGAGCGCCAAGGTCTCCCGCGTGCCCGACCTGCTGCGCATCTATCGCGAGCTGGCGTCCCGCTGCGACTACCCGCTGCACCTCGGACTGACCGAGGCCGGCATGGGCGCGAAAGGCGTGGTGGCCTCAACGGCCGGTCTCGCGATCCTACTGCAGGAAGGTATCGGCGATACCATCCGTGTCTCGCTGACGCCGCTGCCCCACGGAGACCGCGCCGAGGAAGTGCGGGTTTCTCAGCAGATCCTGCAATCGCTCGAATTGCGCAGCTTCACTCCGCAGGTCACCGCCTGCCCCGGTTGCGGACGCACCACCAGCACCTTCTTCCAGGAGATGGCCGATCAGATCGAGACCTATCTGCGCGAACAAATGCCGGTGTGGCGCGAGCGGTATCCGGGCGTCGAAGAGCTGAAGGTCGCGGTGATGGGGTGTGTGGTGAATGGTCCCGGCGAGTCCAAGCATTCGGACATCGGCATCTCCCTGCCGGGCACCTTCGAGGAACCCAAGGCGCCGGTCTACGTGGACGGGAAGCTGGTCCTAACCCTGAAGGGCGCCGCCATCGTGCCCGAGTTCATTACGCTCCTCAACCAGTACGTGGAAACGCGCTACGGAGCCCCGGCGGCTGTCACAATTCGAGGCGAGCGTCTTTCTGAAACGGTTCTGCGGGAACGCAGATAGGAAATCTCCGCCCTCGACGATTCGGCAGTGAACTCCGTCGTCGAAGCTGCCATCCACTGCCGCGGCCCGCAGAGAGCGTTGCACGATTCACAACGGAGTACCGTACACTCGTTCCACCCACGCGCGGATCGGACCGGCTGCCGCCGAGGGAATGCGGTGGCCGCCCTCGAGCGTATGCACTTCAACGTCCGCGATGCGCCGCCGCAGCCGTTCCGCATACGTGTCGGTCACCTGCGTCGGATAGTATTGGTCCTCGCGCGTGCAGATATGAAGCGCCGCGGCGTTGCTGCGCGCCGTCTCCTGGTCCCAGTCGCCCGGCAGACCTCCGCAAATGCCGATCACCCCGCGCACGGCGTCGGGATGCGCGCACACGAACCTATAGTTGAGCGAGACCGACTGCGAGTAGCCTACCAGCACCGCCCGCGCCTGGTCCACGCGGCACTCCTCCAGCACCCGCAGGATCATCTGCTGGTGCAGCCGGCGCGAGTGCTCCGGCTCGAAGCTCGTCGACCAATGGAACGCCACCTTCGAGCGCGGCGTATCGTCGCCGTTCACCCAAATTTGGTACGGACCCTGCAGCGTCGCGATGGTATGCTCGTCGCCGATCAGGGGCGCCGTCAGTCCCAGCATCAGCTCGGGCGTCATGGCATGGCCATGCAGGGCTAGAAAGACCAGCGACCGTTCCGGCGGCGCCGTCCCCGGTCGCACCAGGTAGCGGCAGCGCAGTGGCAGCTCAAACGCGCGAGTTTCGATCGCGGGACGATGCACCGCCTCAGGTTAGCGTAGAATGATCCCCATCATGCTGAAACTGCTCTTCTGCCTCTGTGTCGCAGCCGGTATCGCGCGGTCCGCCGACAGGCCCGCGGGACGCCTTCGCTCTGGCCGCTCTGCAGTCTGGGGACGCCACGGCATGGTCGCCACCAGCCAGCCTCTCGCCGCGCAGGCCGGACTGCGCGTCCTCCAGCAGGGCGGCAACGCCGTCGACGCCGCCATCGCCACCGCCGCGGTGCTCGCCGTGGTCGAGCCGATGTCCACGGGCCTCGGGGGCGACGTCTTCGCGCTGGTCTATCTCGCCAAGACCGGCGAGCTCAAGGGTCTCAACGGCAGCGGGTTCTCGCCCCAGGCCGCCACGCCGGAGTTCTTCGAGAAGCGCAACCTGAAAGAAATCCCCATGCGCGGACCCTTCTCGGTGACAGTTCCGGGCACGGTGGATGGCTGGGTGACGCTCCACAGCAAGTACGGCAGCCTGAAGCTCGCCGACGTGCTGGCTCCCGCCATCGAGTACGCCGAGAGCGGCTTCCCGGTGAGCGAGATCATCGCCGACGCCTGGGCCAACGACGGTATTGCCGCCGCCCAGATGGACGCCGAGTTCGGCCGCGCCCTGCTGTTCACGGATGGCAAGGGCGGCTGGCGCGCGCCCGAGCATGGCGAGGTGTTTGTCAACAAGCCGCTCGCCGCCACGCTGCGCCGGATCGCGTCCGGCGGCCGCGATGCCTTCTACAAGGGCGAGATCGCTCGCAAAATCGCCGACCGAATGAACCAGCTCGGCTGGCCGCTGACGGTCGAGGACCTCGCCTACCAGCACTCCGACTGGGTCGAGCCGATCAGCACTACCTACAAGGGCCACACCGTCTACGAGCTGCCGCCGAACGGGCAGGGCATGGCGGCGCTCGAGATGCTGAACCTCCTGGAGGGTTACGACCTCAAAAGCCTGGGCCACAACTCGGCCGCCTACCTGCACCTGCTGATCGAGGCGAAGAAGCTCGCCTACGCCGACCTGGACGCCTGGCTCGCCGACCCCGAGAAGGCTCGCCTGCCGGTCCCCCAGATCGTCTCGAAGGAGTACGCCCTCCGCCAGCGCACCCGCATCGATCCACGCCACGCCGCGGACGCGGTCAAGACCGGCATCATCGATTTCGACTGGCGCCGTTCCAAAGGGGACACCATCTACCTGACCGTCGTCGACAAAGACCGCAATGCGGTGTCGTTCATCAACAGCCTCTATCAGAACTTCGGCTCCGGGGTTGTGGTGCCCGACACCGGAATCGTCCTGCAGGATCGCGGAGCCCTCTTCACGCTCGAGGCGAACCACCCCAACCGGCTCGAGGGCCGCAAGCGTCCCTTCCACACCATCATCCCGGCCATGGTGTTCCGCGACGGCAAGCCCTGGCTCAGCTTCGGCGTGATGGGCGGCGACATGCAGTCCCAGGCGCACGCCCAAGTGCTGCTGAACATGATCGAGTTCGGGATGAACGTCCAGGATGCGGGCGAGATGCCCCGCTTCCGCCACCTGCCCGACAATACGGTCGCCCTTGAATCGCTGATCGAGCAGGAAACCGTGGCGGGCCTGATGGCGCGCGGCCACAATATCGCCTCGGCAGCCGGCAGCTTCGGCGGCTATCAGGCGATCCAAATCGACTGGAAAAACGGCGTCCTCGCCGGCGGCACCGACCCCCGCAAGGATGGCTGCGCGGTCGGATGGTGAGCGCCCTCAGCAAAGAAGCTGGCGATAGAGCACGCTGAGCAAGCCGAGAAACAGGACTACAAGAGCGACGGTGGGAAGGCTGGATCCGGCCGCATGGTCGCCGAGGAACACCAGCGCGCCTCCGTGGTGTTCATACCAGCCGCGCCAGTAGGCGTGGTCTTCCCACAGGCACCGCTCGAGCGCGGTGTGCGCCAGGGGATTGAGCTGCGCCTCGGGCGCCTCCATCCACGCCCGGCAGGCGGCGAATTGGTGCTTGCGAAACCAGTTTTCCCACGCAAACCGGGATAGCAGGCGCGGATGCGGCGCTTCGATGGCGGCATGTCCCGGCATCAGCGCAAAGCGCGCGAAAACTGTGCGCTCCGGGCCGTTCTCGAGGTGCTGCATCCGGGCTTGCAGGAAGACGCCCAGGGAGAAATCGAGGACGCACCCGATGACGATAGCCCCCCGCGCAGCGCGCGAGAGGAAGGGCAGGCTGCCCGCCAGCAGCGACAAGCCCAGCACGAGCAGCGTTAGTAGGGTCACGTGCGCCACCCCAAACACTTCCGCTCCCGGATGCGCCGCCGTGCCGAGGAGCAGGCCACACGGAATCAAGATCAGCCAGAACCGCTGCGGTTGCCTCCTGCCCGTGTGCCGCTCCCGCCACAGCACCCGGTAGAGCAGATACAACACCAGCGGCCCCCCGGCCATACCCATCGCGAAGACGGCATTAGGCTGGTAAATCAGGAAAAAGTACTCCCGCAGCCATCCCGGCATGCTGGTTTCGGCGACGAAATTCATGAGCGGGCCGCGGCGCAGAGGGTGCGGCACGATCGAGCGGTACAGGTTCTCGGCGCGGATTTCGACGAACGTCCGGAGCTTGGGCTCCGGCAGGGTTTCGATGGCGCTCAGGGTACTGTTGGCGGCAAACGTCTGCTTCGCTCCGTGCACTGCGATGGACCAGCCGAACCACGTGGCCAGCAGAGCTCCGCTAACCGCCACAATCGACGCCATCTCGCGCCAGCGCTCCGGTCGCCGGCGGAAGACGACCAGCAGATAGTGAAGAGTCACCGCGACGACGTACGGACCGGCCGAATAGTGGACCAGGGTACCGGCTGCCAGGAAGAGAAACCCCGCCAACATCCTCGCGTGTTCGTTCTTGCGCCATCCGGCCAGGTAGCAGCACAGCCCGAGCACCACATAGAAGGCGGCGAAGAGCTTCGTCCAGGTATACGTGGCGTTCTGGACGATTATCGGGCTCAGCGCGAACAGCGCCATCAGCAGCACCACGGGACGCCGGACTCCCCGGGCGAGGGCTGGCGCGATGAGACAGCAGGGCAGGAACACCAGCAGGTTGAGGAACGTGAAGGCGACCTGGAAGAGCTCGAATTGCTCGCCAGCCTGGGCCAGAAACAGCGCCGCTACCAGGTTCATCAGCGGGGGCCGCGCCGGCATCGGATAAGGTCCCGGGAAAGCCATGCTGTCCCGTGGAAACCCGTCGAGGAAAAACACCGTCCGGTTGAAATGCTCCAGCCAGTCGCCGACCCAGCCGCCTCCGGAATAGTGCCGGATCATCGCCAGGATCGTGAACATCCAGCCCAGCAGGAACAGATACCCGAGGACGACGTTCCTTACCTGCGGGCTTCCCACGAGCCGCGCCGCGTCACGGCGGACTACCAGTCCCAGCGTCAGGCAGACGGCCGCGACAGCCCATGCGGCGGTTCTCCACGGCAGCCCCCCCGCATAGATCGCAAACGCCGCCAGATAGAGCAGGATCAGCGACGATCCCACCTCGGCGCCCAGCTTTTCGAGCGGACTCCACCGCAGGCGGCGGACCAGGAAGAACCCGGGAAAGAAGGAGCAGAGCGGCAGCAGCGCCAGCAGCAGGAAAAGTCTGGCGGCGAACATCGAGGGAGCTACTCGCGTCCCTCGAGCCGGTCGTAATGGTAGCCGTTCGACACCGTACCGAGCGATTCGTTGTAGAGGCTGGTCACCCCGAAGACGTGCCGCACTTCTTCGATGAAACGGTGCAGGTCCCGCAACTGCTCGGCCAGGGCGGGTCGCGTATGGTTTCCGACCTGGAAGAACTTCTGGTAGCCGCGGTCCTCAAGGCGCGCGATCGTGCCGTCGATCACCATGCCCGGCCTCTCCGTGAACCGGACCTTCCCCGCACCCGCCGCCTCTACCACTGCCGCGCACCCATACTTGGAAAGCTTCGCGCGGCTCGCCCCCTGGCTCTCCAGCGTGAATCCTTGCTGGCGCGCGCCGTTCAGTTGCTCTTCAAAAGTCGGTAGCGTGGGCTTGCGGCGGCGGAAGAACATCGCGTCAAAAGACCTCAAACACCCCATTGTTGACAGGGAATTGGGGGATGCTATAATAGCTGTAGTGTAACCTATTGATTACAGGAGCCTTCCTTATTCTAACGGGTTGCATCTTTTCCAATGCGGCCTAGTCCAATAGAGAAGGCGAAGCCGATGGCAGCCTCCAGCACAGCCCGGACCACGATGGAGCGAGCAGTCTCCATTCTAGACCAGATCGGTAACACTCCCCTGCTGTCATTACGGCGGCTGGCGGGAATTCCGGCGGGTGTTGAGATTTATGCGAAGGCGGAGTACTTCAACCCCGGCGGATCGGTGAAAGACCGTCCGGCGTTGAACATGATCCTCGATGGCGAGCGCACCGGCAAGCTCGTCCCCGGCAAAATCATTTTGGACTCGACCAGCGGGAACACCGGCATTGCTTACGCGATGATTGGGGCGGCGAAGGGCTACCAGGTGCGCCTGTGCCTGCCGGCGAACGCGTCGCTCGAGCGCAAGCGGATCCTGCGGGCCTATGCCGCGGACGTGATCCTGACGGACCCGGGCGAGGGGTCCGACGGGGCCTTCCGGCGTTGCCGGGAGCTCTACTTCGCGAGCCCGGAGACTTACTTCTATCCCGACCAGTACAACAATCCGGCCAACTGGCTGGCGCACTATGAAGGCACCGGTCCGGAGATCTGGCGGCAGTCCGAAGGGTGCCTCACGCATTTCATCGCGGGCCTGGGGACCAGCGGCACCTTCATGGGCGTGGGCCGGCGGCTGCGCGAATATTCCCCGCAGGTCCGGCTGATCTCCGTGCAACCCACTACCGGGTTCCATGGCCTCGAAGGCCTCAAGCACATGGCGACCGCCATCGTGCCGGGCATTTACGATCCCGCCCTCGCCGATGAGAGCCTCACCATCGAGACCGAGGAAGCCTACGAGATGGTGAAGCGGCTGGCCCGGGAAGAGGGGTTGCTCGTCGGCATCAGCTCGGGGGCTAACCTGGCGGCGGCCTTGAAGGTCGCGCGGCGGTTGGAGCGCGCGGTGATCGTCACCGTCTTCTGCGACAGCGCCGACAAGTACCTCAGCGAACATTTCTGGGAGGAGTAGCAGTGCTCAAGATTGAGGCGGCGCCCTGGGCCGATATGGTCCAGCACGCGCAAGCCACTTATCCGAACGAGTGCGTCGGGGTGATGCTCGGCGCGAGCGGCGACGGCGCGAAGAACGTCCAGATCGCGCTGCGCATGGAAAACGTGAACCCCGGCTCGCAGCGCGAGCGCTACCAGCTCGACAGCCGCGACCTGCTCGCCGCCGACGCCGAGGCGCGCCGCCGCGGCCTCACCCTGATCGGTATATACCACTCGCACCCCGACTGCGACGCCTACTTCTCGCAGACCGACCTGAAGAACTCCTGCCCGTGGTATTCTTTCGTGGTTCTCTCGATCCGCAGCGGGAGGTTCGACCACGCCAACAGTTGGCTGCCGGATGCAGAGCAAACCCAAGCGGAAAAGGAACCCCTGATCGTGGAGAATTCTCATGCCTAAAGTATTGATCCCTACCCCTTTGCGGCAGTACGCCGGCCAGAACGACGCGGTGGTCGTCGAAGGCGCGACGGTCGGCGAGGCGCTCACCAGGCTCACCACGGCGCATCCTGACCTGCGCCGCCAGCTCTACAGCGACGAGGGCAAGCTGCGAAGTTTTGTCAACGTCTACGTCAACGACGAGGACATCCGTTACCTGAAGAAGGACCAAACGCCGCTTTCGTCGAGCGACGTGGTCAGCATCGTACCCTCGATCGCCGGCGGCAGCGCGTTGCCCCAGCAGCCCCCCTCTCCCGGCCTCAGCAACGAGGAGATCCTGCGCTACAGCCGGCACCTGATCATGCCCGAGGTGGGCATGGAGGGCCAGCTCAAGCTGAAACAGGCCCGGGTCCTGCTCATCGGCACCGGCGGTCTGGGCGCCCCACTCGGCCTCTACCTTGCCGCCGCGGGCGTGGGCACCATTGGCCTGGTGGATTTTGACGTCGTCGATTTCACCAACCTCCAGCGGCAGGTGATCCACGGCACCAAGGACGTCGGCCGCAAGAAGCTCGACTCGGCCGCCGACCGCATGGCCGACATCAATCCACTCATCAAGATTGTCAAGCACGATACGCTGCTCTCGAGCGAGAACGCGCTCGATATTCTCAAGGATTACGACATCGTCGTCGACGGCACCGACAACTTCCCCACGCGCTACCTGGTCAACGACGCCTGCGTGCTGCTCGGCAAGCCCAACGTCTACGGCTCGATCTTCCGGTTCGAGGGCCAGTGCACGGTCTTCGCCTACCCCGGTGGACCGTGCTACCGCTGCCTCTATCCCGAGCCGCCCCCGCCGGGCCTGGTTCCAAGCTGCGCCGAGGGAGGCGTCCTCGGAATCCTCCCGGGAACGATTGGCGTGATGCAAGCCACCGAAGCCGTCAAGCTCATTCTCGGCAAGGGCGAGCCGCTCGTGGGACGCCTGGTTCTGTTCGATGCGCTCGCCATGCGGTTCCGGGAGCTGAAGCTGCGCAAGAACCCGGAGTGCCCGGTCTGCGGCGATCACCCCACGATCACAAAATTGATCGACTACCAGGAGTTCTGCGGCATCCCGCAGCACGAACCGCCACCGGCGCCCGGCAAGAAAGAGTGGGAGATCGATCCCGTCGAGGTCAAGGCGAAGATCGACCGCGGCGACCGCTTTGTGTTCATCGACGTGCGCGAGCCGCACGAGTACCAGATTTGCAAGATTCCAGGAACGATCCTCATTCCGCTGGGCGATTTGCCCAAACGGGTGAAT
This sequence comes from Terriglobia bacterium, assembly GCA_041482115.1. Taxonomy (GTDB): domain Bacteria; phylum Acidobacteriota; class Terriglobia; order Bryobacterales; family JACQDG01; genus JBGPDC01. Next base: position 11,563 of record JBGPDC010000120.1, read on the forward strand.
GAGCTGAACTCCGCCGACGAGATCGTCGCTCACTGTAAGAGCGGCATGCGCAGCGGCAAGGCCGTCGATTTTCTCCGCCAGGCCGGCTTCAAGAAAGTGAAGAACATGGTCGGCGGCATTCTCGCCTGGAGCGACAAAGTCGATCGCAGCGTGCCCAAGTACTGAGCGGCCTGCCCTTTCAGTGGATCGAGCTCCGGGCTGCCATTTTCCCGGCTCGCCTACTAGCTGGCCGGATTGCCACCGGGGGAGCTACCGTCTCCCGCCTCGGAGCGGGTTCTCCGGTCGCTGTTCCGCAAGGGGTTGCAGAGATCGCCTAATCCACCCAGACTCTTTCTCAGACATAAGCCCTAATACCCCTAAGGCAAAACCCCGCTACGATTTCGGATCAATAGCCCGTTCGTACTGGCCACCTATGGGTTGTACAATGCCGCCATGCGCACCTTCCCTGCCAAGGAGCGGCGATGCTGAACTGCTTCTTAATCAGCCCTACCCAAGGACTCTGCCTGGCGTTGCAGGGAATGTGCGCCGAGCTAGGGGAAGTCTTCGTTTACAAGGCCCTCGATTCCTACCCCTCCCTGACGGAGTTGAGTCGTTTCCTGAATGTGGTCGACCCCGAAGTAATGCTGCTCGAGATCGGGCCGATGGATGAGGCGATGAAGGTCGCCGCTTTCGTGCACGAGCATCGTCCCCAGACCGTCATCATCGGTTTTACGCGACAGCGCGACCGGGCGCGCTTTGCTCTGGCCGCCACGCTCGGGGTGGGGGAGATCCTGGTGGCTCCCTTTACATTGGAGGACCTGCGGCAGGCCCTGTGGCGATCCTTCCGGCAGCGGCCCCTGCCGGTATTCCCAAATCTGATGGCGTTTTTGCCTTCCAAGCCTGGCAGCGGGGCCTCCACGATCGCCGCCAATTTGGCGGGAGTACTCGCCAACCAGGCCGGCCAGAACGTGCTCCTCATCGACGGCGACCGGCAGGCTGGAGTGCTGGCGACGCTGCTGAATGTTGAGCCCCGGTATACGGTGCTGGATACGCTGAAGACTTCGCACGAGCTCGATGACGGCACCTGGACCTACCGGAAATTCCAGGTCCGGGGCTTCGATCTGCTGGCCATGCCGCCGCGCCCCGAGATGACCGAACTCCCCCCCTGGTGCTATCACCGGCTGCTGCAGTTCGTGCAGAGCCGCTACGAGCGGGTGATGCTCGACCTCCCCCATGTGATCGAGACCGAGCAGGACGCGTTCCTGCGGCAGGCCGGCAGTGTGTTTGTGGTGTGCACGCCCGAGCCGGCCGCGCTGCTGCTGGCCCGGCGCCGCATCGAAGAACTGCAGCGCTTTGGCGTGGACCAGAAACGCATCAATCTGGTGCTGAACCGGCGTCTAGAGCAGGATCGGGAAGCGCACGAGATCGAAAAGTTCCTAGAGGGGCCGCTCTACGCGGTGCTGCCGTACGACTATGCGAGCGTCCGCAAGGCGGCGCTAACCGGCGCCCTGGTAGCCGAGAAATCGGAGTTGGGCGCCGCTTTCAACTGGATAGCGCACAAACTGGTCGGCTTGCCCGTGCCCGACCTGGCGGTAGGCCCCTCGCACGGCGGGCTGCGTTCGTTGTTCCGCCGGCGGACGGTGGAGGCCCTTTAGCCCCGCCAGGTTTTCGCTCCGCCAGATTTAGCCAGACTTCACGATGCTGGCGCTGTCGCTCCTCTATAATGGAAGAGTCCTGCCTGGGGGCGGTAGCTCAGTCGGTAGAGCAACGGCCTTTTAAGCCGTGGGCCGCGGGTTCGAGTCCCGCCCGCCTCACCAACCAAAGGGTACGTGTTTTCCGCTAGTTCGGGCGCTCGGTCGGCCGTTGTACCTTTTTTGTACCCTTCGTTTCGGCCAGAATGATGGGATCGAAGGACCAGCTTCGTTCAAGGTCGGCCTCGAGTTGCTCTTGCCGGGCTCGGATCCAGGGCGCGTAGTGCTGTTCAGTGACCTTAATCGATCGATGCCCCAAAAGAATGGAAACCCGATCGAGGGGTATACCCGCAAGTAATAGCTCAACGGCGAAGGTATCCCGAAAACGATGCGGGTGCCCACCCTCGACCCCGGCCAAGATGAAGAGCTTCGCCATAGCGCGCCGCCAGTTCCCGGTAGCGGTCGTGAGCTTGCCCTCCCCGGTCCAGAAGAAGTACCGCTCGTTCGCGCGTGGAGCACTGTTCAAAGCCTCGACGACGGAAGGCGGCAGCTTACAGTTGACTGGAACGCCCGTCTTGGCCGTGTATAGGAACAGCCTTTCTCCTTGCAGTCGATGGATCTCGCACGAGACCCCGTCGCCGATCCGCATCCCCGAATAGCGCAGTAGCAGAATCAAGGCGCGCAGCCGCTTCGCATCCGGGCCGCCCCAGGTTCCATAGTTATCTGGGTATCGGTCCGCGGCAGCCAAAATCGCAATCATATCCTCGCGAGAGAATGGTAGCGTTGGTAGGTCGGTGAGCTTCGGGTTTTTGACCTTCAGCGCCGGGTTCGTTTCAATCCAGCTGCTCTCCTGAGCGAAGCGAAAGAACGCGCGCAAACGTTCGAGCTTCTTTAGCGCCGACAGACTCCCATCCTTCCAGCCGGCCCGAAACATCCGGAGCGCGTTGAGGTCCAGTTCTTTCAGAACCCGGAAGCCCTGGTCCTTTGCGAAAGCCTGGAGTTGATCAAACAAAACTTTGTACTTCGACAACGTCGCATCGGAGAGGTTGCGGGCTTCAGCGTCTTTGGTAAACGTTTCACAGGCTTCCTCGACGTGCACATATTCTGGATCCGGCTCAGAGATTGTTCCCTTCGATTCCAAATCACGAATCTTGGTCTGCGCCTTCTCCCAGTCGCGGGTCTTCAAAGACTCACGCATCTCCACGCCGTTCAGGAACCCGTCGGCCCAGATCGGGCAGCGGCAACGGCGGTACTTACGGCCCTCCTGGCGGTGCAGGCATTTCGGTCCGTGGCGGCGGTAGGCGGTAAGCATGGGCGGTATTCTACCTCAGCCAACGTTCGAAAGCCGGCGGTGCACCCTGGCCGCGACGGACTCGGGAATCCGTAAGGTCGTATAGGCGCGGCGCCCCGAGCGGGCTTTCTCGCCGATCACGAGGACTCCAGCCTCATGCTGGAACAGGTCGCGCACCTTGTCCTGCGACAGATTCCACATGCTCGCGATCTGGGCGGGCGTGTAGTGCCGCTGCGCAAAAGTGGGCCCTCCCGTCGCCTCTGGTACGTGCTGAGGCCCGACAGCAGCGACATGGGACTCCCGCATCCATCGCTGCTTCTGATCGAGGTTGGCGCCGTTCCTCAGCATCAGGCTCTCTCAGCCGACTACCTCGTCAGCTACTACGGAACTGCCGCCGCGTGCCAAAGCTGGCACTTAGCCCGTGCCCCGTTACGGCTCTGCCGAATTGCGCGTGAGACGGTGTGCCCGGCAAAAGAACCCGTCCACCGTGATCGCGACTGCACCGCCTCGGCACCGGCGTTGTCGGCGTCAGTTCCGCCTGATCGAATCTAGGTCTGAAACGGCCGCTGAGATTGTTTTCGATGCGCCTGTGCTTGCAAGCTTCGCTCATGCAGTCTCCCCGTCGGCCTGAACCTGGTACTTCTTGCGCATCCTCTCCAGTGCTTTTCTTGTGCTTTCTACATGCTCCGGGCCCTTCTTCATGGTCTCCTCGTACATCCACCGCAAGGCGCTGCCTTCTTTGCACTCGCAATAGTTGTACTCGTGATTAGGAAGAAGTGTTTCTAGGGGATTTAACCCACTCAAGATCCCCCGGCCCCCGCATTTGTTGCATTTTGGAGCGGGAGGCGGTTGTTCACTTCGGAATGAGAACTCGCCCGAGCGGAGCCTGTTCAAGAGATTGGTCTTGCACCGCTCGGCGTATTCCTTTGCCGACCACCTGATAAACCCCGGGGGATTCTTCCAGGTGTTCCCGAAATGCTGGAGAAGTTCGTCCATGAAGCCACGCATCGTGCCGTGTTGCGTAACCGTCTTGACGATGGAGTTGACGTAGGATTTTTCCGGAGGGCACCCGATCTTATCCTCGTAAACTGCGATCAGCCCCGCCGTATCCAGTGTGTAGCGCTCTGAGGAGCCTTGGTCATCATCATCAACGAGAAGTTGAGGTCGTTGAGACCTTTCGTCAGAACCATCAGTCCTCAAGGTCTGATTGCTTCCGCGGCCTTTGTGGGCTACCCGCTGATTCTCTTCACTTCCGTTCTTAACCTTGTCCTGATGATGATCTCTTTGGTGCTCATTTTTGCGCAGACTGTCTGCGCGTTTTTGAGCAGAGTGGTCTGCGCGTTTATGAGCAGGGTGGGTGCTCGTATCTGAGCAGGGTTGGTCTTCCCGCTTTAGATCATGCGCGAGCTCCTCCCGCCACAGTGGAAAGTAAAGAGAGGTATCTCCACGCCTTTTCTCACAGCGAATCAATCGGGCCTCTTCAAGTTCATCAACGTATCGGCGGACCTGTGAGTAGCCGATGCCAAGTGCCTTGGACAGAGTTGTCTGGCCGGGCCAGCAGCTCTCATGCTTGCCGGTGTGGTACAGCATCTGCCCGAAACACAGCTTGGCTCCCGGGCTAAGGCCCTTGTCGGATGCAATCGATCTCGGTATCAACAAGAAGTGGCCGAAGAGTCCCGAGGGTCTATAGGGCTGTCCCTGAACAAGGCCACCCGTTGACCCAAACTTACTGGTCTTAGACTCCCGGGAGCGCCTCACGCAAGATCCTCTGGTGCTGCTGGCCGTCTCAACTTCATGGCATGTGCGGCGATCGCGGACTGCTGTACCGGAACCGTGCGAGACTTAACCCACGCTTGCAAGTCTTTCCGGTTGATTCTCACGTTGCGTCCGAGCTTTGCGAAGGGGATCTCGCGGTGAAGAATTCGCTTTCTCCATACCGCTGCCGACTCTCCGGTTATCAGGGCCACCTGGGAGACGTTTAGCCAGGCGTCGTTGTCGGAAACGGCTTTCGCTCTTGGACACGTGGAAGCCATCTGGGACTCTCCGTAGGCGCTGGTAGCACCCGAGATCGATTTTGCAATGGCCCGGAGCACACCAACTTTCCCAGGTGGCACGATGAGGCTTTATATCAATGGCTTACAGAAATTTAGCTCTGAAAGGCTCAGGGACCGGGCGGCCCCCAAAAACGTACACAAACGACAAAAGACAGCTATCTTGCCCATTCCCTGGGAGGTGAGTCCCGGCTTCAAACTTTAGACAGGACAAACATTTTGTCGCTTATTTGTTCTTGCGGCGGGCCAGGATCACATTCTAGTGTCCCGTCTCTAAGATTCGTTTACAATGTCTGACCTTCCGAAGTAGGGAAGGAGCAGTAGCCGTCCAGGTAAAGGGACGGGGAGTTTGATTATTGGCCCGGATGTACGCCAGGATGGCCCGGACTAACTCCCGTA
>JBGPDC010000121.1:0-16810 GCA_041482115.1 Terriglobia bacterium
AGCTCTATGAAAATACTGGGTGGTGTGGTCCTCGCTATGGCGCTTTCCACTGCTTCGTTCGCTGCTTCGAGCGTGCATGAATTCACGATGCACGCGATCGACGGCCAGCCCGTCTCGCTCGGGTCTTTCAAGGGCAAGGTGATGCTGCTCGTGAATGTCGCGAGCCAATGCGGCTACACGCCGCAGTACGAGGGCTTGCAGGCTATCTATCAGAAGTACAAAGATCGCGGACTCGTGGTGGTCGGAGTCCCGGCCAATAACTTCGGCCAGCAGGAGCCCGGCACCAACGCCGAGATCAAGGAATTCTGCACCCGTAACTACAGCGTGACTTTCCCGATGCTGGCCAAAGTCTCGGTGCAGGGCGCGGACATCACGCCGCTCTACCGCTTCCTCACCGACAAAGCTGCCAATCCGCAGACCGGCGGCACGATCCCGTGGAACTTCACGAAGTTCCTGGTGGACCGCAACGGCAAAGTCCTCGCGCGCTTCGAGCCCGCCGACGATCCCGAATCGTCCGAGGTCACCTCGGCGATCGAGAAGGCGCTCAAGCCCTAACCACGGCGATGGCCCAGCTTGCCTCCCGGCTGGCCGAGAACGTCCCCGGCGATTTCTACGTCGATAGCACCTGCATCGACTGCGACACGTGTCGGTGGATGGCCCCGGAGGTCTTCGCCCGCGCGGACTCGATCGAACAGTCCTTCGTCGTGCGCCAGCCGGAGGCGGAGCCGGCCCGCACCCGGTCGCTGATGGCGCTCGTCGCGTGTCCCACGGCATCGATCGGCACGGTCTCGAAGCTCGACGCCCGTAGCGCGGCGGCCCGCTTTCCGGAACTCATCGCCGACGAGATCTACTATTGCGGGTACACGTCGGAGAAGTCCTTCGGCGCCTCGAGCTACCTGCTCCGGCGCGCCGCGGGCAACGTGCTGGTGGATTCGCCGCGCGCCGCCGGTCCGCTCGTCGCTCGCCTCGCGGAGCTGGGGGGCGTGCGGCAGATGTTCCTCTCGCACCGCGACGACGTAGCGGACCATGCCCGCTTCCGGGCGCGCTTCGGCTGCGAGCGCCTCGCGCATCGGCTGGAGCGGCTCCCGGTCGAGCGCGTCCTCGAACGCGAAGAGCCGGTGCAAATCGCTCCGGACCTGCTCGCGATTCCGGTCCCAGGCCACACGCGCGGCAGCACGGCGCTGCTCTATCGCGAGAAGTTCCTCTTCACCGGCGATCACCTGTGGTGGTCGGGAACGCGCGGCCGCTTGAACGCCTCGCAAGCCGTGTGCTGGTATTCCTGGCCCGAGCAGACGCGCTCGATGGAGCGGCTTCTCGACTATCGCTTCGAGTGGGTACTGCCAGGACACGGACGCCGCTACCACGCAGCTTCGCCCGCGGCCATGCGAGCCGAGCTCGAAGAGCTGGTGCTAGAGATGCGCCGCAGTCTCTGAGGGTGCGACGTCCAGCTCCATTTCAATTGTGGGAAACGTCAACTGCGCGGTGCGGAAGCCGCAGCGCTTGAGCAGCCGCAGGGCGGGGAGGTTGTCCGATGCGACGAGGGCCCACACCCGGCGGATCCGGTGCGTCCCGGCCCACTCGAGGAGCCCGCGTGTGAGGGTCGTGCCGAGACGCCGCTGGCGGAAGTCCTGGTGGACGAAGGCCGCCAGCTCCGCCACGCCGAAGTCCGAGAAGGCCAGGAAGACGTGGCCCATCAGGCGCCCTTCCTCAGACCACGCCCCGAGGCTATAGTCCTCGGCGAGAAAGTGGTCCACCCAGTCCTCGCGGGCTTCCTCGCTGCGCGGCGGCAGTCCTTGCGCGACTCCGAGCAGATCGAACGAGCGGTACATATCGAGCAGAGGCTCGCGGTCGGCGGCGGTGAGTTCCCGGATTGCGGTCGCCTCTTTCATAGCCCGCCTACGGGTGAGGGATGCCCAGGAGAGTGCGCAGGGTGTCCCGGGCGATCAGCAGCTCTTCATTGGTGGGAATCGCCCACACCTGCGTCGTCGCGCCGGCGGCCGAGAGGTCCTGTTCCACTCCGAGGGCCGCGGCGTTGCGGGCGGGGTCGACGGCGATGCCGAGAGCGCTCAAGCCGTCGCAGATCTGGGCCCGGACGGCGGGTGCATTCTCGCCGATGCCGCCCGTGAAGATCACGGCGTCTGCGCCGTTCATCGCGGCAAAATAAGCGCCCAGATATTTCTTCGCCCGGTAGCAGAACATGTCTATCGCGAGCCGGGCCCGCTCGTGGCCCTTGCCGGCTTCAGCGAGAAGCGTGCGCATGTCGTTCGAGACGCCCGAGACGCCGTAGAGGCCGCTGTGCTTGTTGAGCAGCGAGCTGGCCTCGCGAATCTCGAGGTCCTCATGACTCATAACGTGCAGCAGCGCCGCCGGATCGACGTCGCCCGAGCGCGTGCCCATCAGGAGTCCTTCGAGGGGTGTGAACCCCATGGAGGTGTCGACGGACTTGCCGTGGTCGATGGCGCACATCGAGCAGCCGTTGCCCAGGTGGCAGGTGATCAGCTTGTAGTCCTGGCGCGTCCGGCCGTGGAGCTGGGCGAAACGGTAGGAGACGTAACGGTGCGAGGTGCCGTGAAATCCGTAGCGCCGGATCCGGTAACGCTCGTAGAGCACGTAGGGCAGCCCGTAGAGGAACGCGTGCGGGGCGAGCGTCTGGTGGAACGCGGTGTCGAACACGGCAACGTGGCGGGCGTGCGGGAAGAGCGCGCGGCTCGCGTAGTAGCCCTTGAGGTTGTGCGGGTTGTGAAGCGGCGCGAGATCGATCAGGTCCTCGAGTTGCTTCACCACCGCGTCGTCGAGCAGAGCGGACTGGGTGAAGCGCTCCCCGCCGTGTACCACGCGATGGCCGATGCCTTCGATCTCCTCCGGGTGGCGAAGCACGGCGCCCGACGGGTCGGTGAGGCAGCCGACCGCCGCCTCGATGGCGGCCTTGTGCTCCAGGATCTCGCGGCTGAACTTCAGGCCGGCGCGGCCCGTGACCTCGCAGGAGACGATGGCCTCGTCGGTCCCGATCTTCTCGACCGCGCCGTGGGCCAGCCGGCGGTCCCGATTGGCGGCAATCAGCTCGGGAGTGGTCTCGATCAACTGAAACTTCACCGAAGAGCTGCCGCAGTTGAGCACCAGGATTTTCATAGGGGCATCAATATTTGAAGAAGCCTTCGCCGGTCTTGACGCCGAGCCGCCCGGCCCGCACCATTTTCCGCAGCAGCGGGCACGGCCGGTACTTGGCGTCGCCCAGCTCGTGGAAGAGGTGCTCCATCCAGCTCATAACTTCATCGAGGCCCATGCGGTCGGCGAGCGCCAGCGGCCCGAGCGGGAAATCGTAACCGAGGCGCATCGCGGTATCGACGTCCTCGGCGGTGGCCACGCCTTCCAGCACCACGTAGATGGCTTCGTTGATGAGCGGCAGGATCAGGCGCGTTGTCACGTACCCCGGATATTCGAACACCTCGATCGCCGTTTTTCCGAGCGCGGTGGCGAACTGTTTCACCTGCTCGACGGTCTCATCCGAGGTCGCGAGACCCCGGATCACCTCGGCCACGCGGGTCTTGGGCACCGGGTTGACGAAGTGCAGCCCCACGAACCGCTGCGGCCGCCGCGTCCGGGAGCCGAGCTGGGTAATGCTAAGCGTCGAGGTATTTGTGACGAAGATGATCCCCGGTTCGCAGATCTCGTCGAGCCGCGCGAAGATTTTGTTCTTTAGATCGAGGTCCTCGGTGACGGTCTCGACGATCAGGTCGGCGCGAGCCGCCTCCGTGATCTCCCAAGTGAACGCGACCCGCCGCTCCGTGACCTGTTTTTCCGCGGCCGTCAGGCCCCAGCGGGCGATCTCCTGCTCCAGGCTTTCGGTAAGTGCGGCGTGGGCGGCCGTGGACGAAGGCTCGTCCTTCTCGATCAGGGTGACTTCGAGGCCGGCGCCCGCGATGGTGCGGGCGATGCCGACGCCCATGGTCCCGCCGCCGATAACCGCCACATGACCGATGCCCATAGGCCTCCTGTCCCTATTGCAGCACGCCCAGGGGCATCGCTGCCCAAGCCCGCTTCGGCTTTGGCCACCGGTTTGCTCTCGTATCTGGGAGAGGTGCCTATGCGCTACCTGTGGCTGGTCCTCCCGGTGGCTCTGTTCCTGTTTCTCGTGCCGGTGCCACTCGCGGGGCAAGCGGAGAAAGACGCTCCGATTGCGGCGGTTGACACTCGTCCGGCGGACATGCTGATCGAGCTGAACAAGGCGGCTTACACCGCCCGGCGCGCTATCCCCGCTTCTGAGAACATTTTCATCGAGGAGGGGAAGGTAATCGAGGCGCTTTACGTTCTCACCCGACAGGAGAACCCGGTGGCCGTTCCCGTCGGGCGGGTCGCGGCCATCTCGAAGGTCATTTTCCTCGACAAGGCGATCCAGGTCTTCTTTCAGAATGATAAGTGCGCCCTGCTGATCCTCACCCGGGAGGACCAGATGGTGCGTGACATGACCCTGGAGCAACTGCTGGATCTGGCGAAGAAGGGGATTAACGCTCTGTTCACGACCAAGAGCGGCGAGGCCAAGCAGAAGCTGCCGACGTAGGACGCCCGGCGACGGTTACCTGCTCGGCGAGAGCCACGGCGAGTTCATGGCGTGCAGCAGCCCGACGACCGCGCAGGCTGCCCAGGCGCGCCCGCCGAAGGTCTGTTCGCGCCTCGCCCGCACCACGTAGTACGCACAAGCGGCGGTAATGAACGCCAGTTCCACCCACCACCAGCCGACGGGCAGCCGGCGCCACAGGCCGAGTCCGAGATGCGTCTCCGAATGGGGCCAGAGGGCCATATCGGGCGGGTGCATCGGCAGGTCCAGTAGGAAATGCGAGAAGACTGCCAGCGCGAGCATGAGCGCAACGGCTCGCCCGCGCCGCCAGAAAAGGACGGCATAGAGCGCCGCCCACACCAGCGACATCGCGACCGAATGGGACCAGTCGATAGAGTTGAGGACGAATCCCGGGCTGACGCCTGGGGTCATGGTGGCCCTCTCGACGCCCCACATCACAAAGATGCCGAACAGCACGTCGAGGAACCCGGTGCCGAGCAGGAGAGCCCACGTAGGCGCGAGAGGCTGCTTTGCTTTGAGGGCCAGACCGGCCGCAAAGTGGCCGGCGTACATTAGCTTCGCCTGCCGCGGGACGACACCCGGTCGAGCCACGCCAGAAGGGGCACCGGCAGGGTGAAGCCCACCAGGCAGAAAAGCCCAAATTCCCAACTGCTCATCGCTTCCGCCTCCCCCTATTCATCCTACTCCTGGGGGGGTGGGATCTGTAATCACTTGAATCCAGGGGCCTTCCCGTCCGCTGCAAATTTGCAGCCGAAATCTCGCGCCAGCCACCAGGCGATGCCCGTGAACAACAGAAAGACGCCGGCTACCAACATATTGGGGTAAAAGGGACTACCGGCCAGGCGGGGAACGGCGCCCGGATCTCCGGCCCACGGGGTGGAGCTGGGGAGCAGGAAGGTGATGTAGAAAAACGGCGTCCAGAACGAGGCGGAAATGCAGACGGCGGCGCGGATGGCAACTTCCGGTTCCTTGGATTTCCGCCACAGCATCCACACTCCCGTGGCCGAGACGCCGCTCAGCAGGAACAACAAGAGCGCGCCATGAAAGCGCGCGTGTGGATGCCAGGCGGGGTTGAGAAGGTGGTTGGCGCTCCAGTCCAGCGGAAAGGAGATAATCGCACCGGCCACCAGCACCAGCGTCAGGAGGATCTTTCCGAATTGATGGCGATTCACGGTTGTAACTACGATTCCCGGGACAGCGAAGTTCCCGAGTCCCTGGGTGGCGGAATGGGAGTGGCCGGGCGGCGGCCGGTCCGGCCCGTTTCGATGCTGCCGGTGCCGGCCGGCCTCCGGGGCTGTTTAGGACGCCCCGACGGCGTCGCCGCACGCCGCCCGGTCCAACTCGGTCAGCAGGCCCGCCAGGTCGATCCCGCCGCGCATGGCGGCGGTGCGGATCGCGCAATCAAAGCAGGACACCCGGATGCCGGCCCGCTCGAACACCGGCAGCGTCTGCGGGAACCGCTGCACCACGTCTCGCACCGTCTCATGAGGACGAATCAACTCTGTGAACCGTGACATGCGCGCTCCTCTGGCGGGCGACTCAGTGCCCGATGACTTCATAAGCTTTCAGGTAGCTCTGGTAGCCGTAGACCACTCCGATAGCGACGATCAGCAGCGCCGAGACTATCGTCAGGGCCTTGCCGAGAGAATCCACCCGAAGCAATCTCTGGGACAGCATCTGCTCTTCCACGTTCACTTCGGGTTTCTCGAGCACGTGGATCCCGGGCGACTCGTGAGACACGACCTTCAGCCGGTAGAAAGCCAGGATTAGCACCACGGTGGTCACGAGAGCCCACACGATCATCCACGGCATCAGGTTCAGTTCTGCGATCATGACAGTCCTCCTTCAGATGCTGGCCACCGCGCAGGGTGATTCCCGGAGCAGCGCGTAGGCGTTCGTGCGCAGGCGGCCTAACAGACCTTCCTTCGCGCTGCGGCCAATCACCAGCAGATCGGCGCCGTACTCCTTAGCGGCGGCCGGGACGAACTCGCCGACCGACTCGCTTTCGACGAATACCTCCGGCGTGGCCCCCACCCGGGCGGCCAGTTTCTCCAAATCGCCGCGCGCCGCCTCGAGCAGCGCTCCTCTCCACTCCGAACCGAGGTACTGCCCGGCATGCCCGCTGACCTCGAGCGACGGCGCCGCGTGCAGCAGCGCCAGCTTGGCGCCGTACGCCGCCGCGAAACCTGTCGCCCACGCCAGCACTTTCTCGCTGTGCGGGCTCAGATCGACGGCGCACGCCACGCGGTGGTATGGGAGCGGGTCGGCCGCCGGCAGCTCGGCGACGTGCGCTCCCGTCAGCACCGGACATTCCAGGTCGTGCAGCACTTTGGCCGTCACCGACCCCAGCACAAACCTGCGGAAGGGTCCGTAGCCGTGGGTCGGCATCACGATCAGGTCGGCGCGCATTTCCTGCGCCACCATTTCGATCTGGCGGGCGGGATCGCCTTCGAGGACGATCTTCTCCACCGGCCGGTCCGCTCCGGACTTCAGGGCCACGCACTCCATCTGCTGGCGGAAGTGTTTCACGACTTCCTCGCTGGAGGGACGCACGACCGGCACATAGTAGCCGCCTTCAAAGCCCGAGTATTCCGGAGGCGCCGGCACGACGACATGCAGCAGCGTGATGTGGGAGTTGAAGCGCCGCGCCAGGGCGGCGGCGTGTTTTACGGCCGCCAGCGAACGCTCGGAAAAATCCACCGGGACCAGGATATTTTCCATCCGAAACATGGCCGTCCTCCCCTACGAAACAAGCAATTCGGCGGCCAATGGCGGTGCTAGGCCGGATGGTGTCCGTGGTGGTTATGGTGGAGGAGATGGTCGAACAACACTAGCAGGCCTGCTGCCGCTCCGATCACCAGAAAGGGGAAGCCAATGAAAGCCACCAGCGCGACGATCATATCCATCCATTCAGTCCACATACTTTCCCCTCCTACAGCTAGAGGTTGCAATCCGGCCTCCACACTGCCTACGCGCGCTAAGGCCTGCGGATCTTACCGCTTAGGATGTGGCGTGAGCACAGGCTGGGGGTGTTCGCCCAACTTTGGGGACTATAACCCAACCCAACCGGACCCGAAAGGTCCGGTTGGGCGCCTGAGCCGCTGGTATGATTGGGTGGTCTTAGGTTGGGTGGAGGTGCGGTCTATGAGACGCCTTGCGATGGTGGTTTTAGCCGCCGGTATGGTCGTGTTCGGGATTCTCGCCCAGCGGCCACCGGCGGTGGCGGAGTCGGTCGCCTCCCCGCAGGTGCTGCCCGATCACCGGGTCACTTTCCGCCTGCTCGCGCCCAAAGCGGGCGAGGTGACGGTGAGCGGCGAGTTCATGAGCGGGTCGAAGCCGCTGCAAAAAGACGGGAAGGGCCTGTGGAGCGTCACGGTCGGCCCCTTGCCGCCCGACATCTATGCTTACCAATACCTGGTGGACGGTCTGAAGATTATCGACCCTAACAACCCGGTTGTGAAGACCGGTTCGCGGCCTTCGACCACCGCCAGCCTGCTGGAGGTGCCGGGCGACGGCGCGGCATTTTACGACGCCCGCCCGGTCGCGCACGGCGCGGTACAGGTGCGCTGGTACGCCTCGAAGTCGCTCGATAGCCAGCGCCGCGTGCACATTTACACCCCGCCGAATTACGACCAGGAGACCAGCCGCTACCCGGTGCTGTATCTCTTCCACGGCGCCAACGCGGACGACACCGCCTGGACCTCGCTCGGGCGCGCCAACCGGATCCTCGACAACCTGCTGGCCGACGGCAAGCTGCGTCCGCTGGTGGTGGTGATGCCGTTTGGGTACGCCTACGCGCCGAACGACTCCGGCGGCGTGGGCCTTCCGAACCCCGACCGGCAGGCCAGCGGCTTCTCCCGCGATCTGGTCGAGGACTTGATCCCCTTCGTGCAGGCCAACTATCGCGTCTATAGCGACCGCGACCAACGGGCCATCGTGGGCTTGTCGATGGGAGGCGGCCAGGCGCTTCGCATTGGACTGGGCCACCTGGAACTGTTCAGCCGCGTGGCCGGCTTCAGCGCGGCGGTGCCGCGGAGCAATGTGGCAGAGTCCTTCAAGGAAGTAGCCGCGAACCCGAAAAAAGTGAACGACCAGCTCAAGCTGCTGTGGGTTGGATGCGGCACGGATGACAGCCTGTTCGCCGCCGATCAGGCGTTCTCAGAGTTCTTGAAGACCCACGGCGTCAAGCACACCTTCCGGGCGACGGAAGGCGCGCATACCTGGCAGGTCTGGCGGCGCTACCTCTACGAGGTCGCTCCGCAGTTGTTCTCCCAATCTTGAGCTGGTCCACTTAGGCGGTAAATCACGGCCCTTGCGAAACCGCTTGCTGACGCGCGCGGCTCAGTAACTGCTTTCCGCCTTAGACGCTGACCACGGTGCACGGGGATTCGCGGATCAGGGTATAGGCATTGCTGCGGAGCCGTCCCAGGAGACCCTCGCCCACACTGCGTCCGATCACGAGCACGTCGGCCCCGCAGGCTTGCACGGCGTCGGCTACGTAGGTCCCGACCGGAGCGCTGTCGATGTAAGTCTCAGCCCGGCAGCCGGTCCTTTCGAGCAGCTCCGCGGCCTTCTCGCGGGCGCCGCGGATCAGCAGGTCCCGCCACTCGCCCGCCGCTTGCTGGCCGGCGTCACCGCTAATGTCGAGGGACGGCGCCGCGTGAATCAGCACCAGCGAGGCCTGCCAGGCCGCCGCGAAATCCGCCGCCCAGCGCAGCACCTTCGCGCTGTGGTCGCTGAAGTCCACCGCGCAGGCCACTTTGTGGTAGGGCCGCGGGTCGGCGGTGGGGATCTCGGCGACGTGGGTCCCGGTGAGCACGGGGCACTCCAGGTCGTGCAGCACCTTGGCCGTTACCGACCCCAGAATGAACCGCCGGAACGGCCCATAGCCGTGAGTCGGCATCACAATCAGGTCAGTGCCGGTCTCGTCCGCGAGGTTCTCGATTTCTCGCGCCGGGTCCCCCTCCCGGACGACCTTCTCAACCGGCCGGTCGGGCGAGGCCGCTTTCACCAGGCAATCCAACCGCGCCGTGAAGTAGTTCAAGGCATCTTCACCCGGGGGCTGCAGGCGGGCGGTATAGTAGCCGCCCTCAAATCCCGCCAGCTCCAGAGGTGGGGAGGGAATGACGTGGAGAAACACCAACTTTGAATCGAAGCGGTGCGCCAGCGCTACCGCATGCCTGGCCGCGGCAGCCGAACGTTCGGAAAAATCCACCGGCGTCAGGATTTGCTGGATCTTCAACATGGCCCGCCTCCTCTTCCGTTGAAAATTACAGCAATTTTCGTGCCGGAACCGAGGAGCACGCCGGCCGGGCGCTCAGGCTGCCGCCGGCAGCCGAACTTCGAAAGTCGGCTCCACGCGTGCCGACGCCGTCATGGATTTCGTCACCAGGCAGCCCTTGGCCGCATTGGCCATTACGCGCTGGGCGAGCGAGCGATCCTCTTCGTTCTCGAGTTCCACCACCGGGCCCAGCACGATCTCGGTAAAGCGGTAGCCGCCGCCCTCGACCCACGCGAGGGTCCCCCGCGCCGTCGAGCGGTAGCCCGCTACCCGCAGCCGGGAATTCTCCGCGATGCCCAGAAATGTCGCCATCAGGCAGGTCTCGGCCGCTCCGACCAAGAGATGTTCCGGGGTCCAGAATCCGGCCTCCCCCTTGAACTCCGGCGGCGTACAGACCGTTAGCCTCGGCAAGCCCTCGGCCGACAATCTCCCCTGCCTTCCCTGTACCCATTCGATCTCGGTCTGGTAGTAGTGCGTTTGTGGACTCATGGCTTCGATCCTTCCCCCGAGAACCTTGCATCCTTTGGGCCAACCTGTGGCACCGCAGCGGCAGCGGGGGTTGGGTGATTTGCCCCAGCCCTCCCGGGCTGCACCCTTTGGCCGCGTCGTGGCGTCCATGAAAATCAAGGACTGGCAACCGGCGTGCTGGTCCGATAAGTGGTAATAAGAGGCGAACATGCATTCTTCATCTAGACAGATGGACCCGGTAGTAGGCCAGTTCACGCCGCATCCCAACTTGGGCGACCAGATCAATGACAACATCTGTTGCTCTGAAACCGAAGGCGGCTTTTTCCTCGATGACCTCCCCATCGGCGCCGAACTGGAAGTAGAGACGAAGCACCACCTCTACCGGATCGAGAATTGCGGCCAAGGCCGCGCCCGGATTTCCGGTCACCCCACGTTCTGCCCGGAGCCGGTGCTGGTCAGGATCCACGGCTCCACTTGGGGAGGCGCCATGTTGCGCCTGCACTTCATCGGACGTGGCATGTTGCTGGAGTTCAACCACCCGATCCACGGCGTGGTGCGGACCTCGCGCATCTCCGAGATCCGGGAGCTGCCGGTGGTCTCCGCTCCCCGCTCCCTCGCCGGCTGAGCCAGTTGGCTCCTGCCCGAAAATCTTTCTTCCGATTCGTGATCGATCGCGCGGTTTCTTTGCGCCCGTTCTAGTGATTGCGTAAGAAAACGCAAAACGAAAAACACGATCACGAAGCTCACCCTGGCCCTCGGCGTTGTTGGTGCCCTCGCAGCCGCCCGTCCGGCCCCCCCGTTCGCCGCCTCCGGCGGTGGGACTGTCACCCCCATGCTGGTCAAGGATGTAGACCAGGCCGCTCGCCAACCATTTCAGTTCACTGCGATCTACGACTCGGCCCCCAACGGGGAAAGCGCCGGCACCGGGCGTTCTCCTTTTCCAGGCCGTTACCTGAAAAAAAGTTAGCCCGCCGTGATCGATTGCAGTCCGGTCTTGCGCCCGTACAGGCGGGAGGAAGCAGCGATGCTTACTTGGGCGCAGAAGAAAATGATCCGGGAAAGTTTCGAGCAGGTGCAGCCCAAGTCCGAGGCCGCCGCCCACCTGTTTTACGGCCGGCTGTTCGAGTTGGACCCTTCCCTGCGGCCGATGTTCCGCGGCGACCTGGCCCAGCAGGGCCGCCAGCTGATGCAGGCTCTCACTGTCGTGGTCCAAGGGATCGACCATGTCGATGAACTGCTTCCCGCCATCCAAAGTCTCGGCCGCCACCTGGCCCACGGGGTGCGCGACGAGTACTACGTGACGGTCGGCGCGGCGCTCCTGTGGACCCTCGAGCGCGGCCTCGGCGACTCCTTCACGGGGAGCATGCGGCGGGCCTGGGAGTCGCTTTACTATATGGTCGCGTCCTGCCTGGGGAGTGCTTCCCGCGAGGCCGCCGTGGCTACCGCGGCGTGACGCTCAGCCCTGCAGCCGGGCGGAGGGAGGCGCGCCGTTGCGCTTCAGCTCCTCCATCACGCTCGCGACCAGCTCCTTGGCATCGGTGATGGACTTCCCGATCAACTGCACGTCCATAGCAGGCTTGCGGGGATCGCGCGCGCTGTGGCAATAGACGCCGTGCTGGCCCACCAGCACTAGCGCCTCGGTCAGCAGGTCGAGCGTGACAGCCAGTTGGCCCCGCGTCTTGCCCATCATGAACTCGTGCTGCTCGAGGGCCTCGCGGCGTTCCTCAAAGATGCCCATGAGTCCAGTATGGCACGCGCCACAGGTGGTAAAGTGGCACTAAGGAGAGCAGCGATGGCTCGATCCACCAGACGTGATTTCCTGAAAGCCGGCGTGGCCGGCGCCCTCCTGTCCGGCATCGGCCCGGCCGGAGCGGTTGCGCAAACTACCAAACGGTCGGCCACCGATTGGGTGACCCTCGGCAAGTCGAAGGTAAAGGTGACGCGCCTCGCCCTGGGAACCGGGACCTTCAGCGGCCGCGCGCAGCGGGAGCTGGGGCAGGCGGCGTTCACGAAGCTCGTCCGGTACGCTTACGATCGCGGCATCCGCTTTTTCGAGACGGCCGAGAGCTACCGCGGCATGCCCGAGATGCTCGGTATCGCGCTTCAGGGCCTGCCGCGCGACAGCTACCGGCTGATGACGAAGTTCAGCACGCCGGCCGCGGGCGATCCCGCGCCCAAAATCGACCAGTTCCGGAAGCAACTCCAGACGGAGTATATCGACATCCTGCTGCTGCATTGCCTGCGCCCGCCGACCTGGGCGGCCGATTACAAGAGTCTGCAAGATGGATTTTCCGAGGCGAAGCAGCGGGGGGTACTTCACACCTACGGGGCCTCCGTGCACGGCCTGCCGGCGCTGCGGACTTTCCCGGGCAACCCGTGGCTCGAAATCGCCATGATCCGCATGAATCACAACGGCACGAAGATGGACACGCCGGAGATGCGGGATAGCGAGGCGCCCGGCCAGGTGGACGAAGTGGTGGCGCACACGAAGCAGGTCCACGCGCAGGGTATGGGGGTGATCAGCATGAAGCTGTGCGGCGAGGGCCGCTTCACGCGCGCCGAAGATCGCGACGCCGCCATGAAATTCGCGATGAACCTCGGGTGCGTGGACGCGGTCACCATCGGATTCACGAAGACGTCCGAGATCGACGAGGCCCTGGACCGCATGAACCGCGTGCTGAACGCGTAGCAGGACCGCTTGCTGACGCGCGCGGCTCAGTAACTGCTTCGTATCAACGAAAACTGCTCCCACCAACGAACGCCGTAACCGAGCCGCGACCGTGAGGGAGCGGTTCCTGTCACTTCGGAGAGGCCACGAAGCGGTAGCCCACGCCGCGCACCGTGAGCAGGTGGCGGGGGCGCGTGGGATCCTCTTCAATGTAGCGCCGCAGGCGCACGATGAAGTTATCGATGGCGCGAGTGTCGGTGTCTTCGTGGAGGCCCCAGACTTCATCGAGCATCGCCTTCCTGGACACCGGCTTGCCCTCGCGCTGGATGACGTACCGCAGGACGTTCATTTCCATCAAGGTGAGGCGGTGCACCTTGTCCCGCACGCGCAGCTCCTGCAAGTCGAAATTGACCGACTTGTCGCCGAAGGTGAACGTGTCCGTCTTGGGCGCCGCGCCCGAGCCGTTCACGGACGCCAGCAACCACAGCCGGCGGCGCAGCAGGCCCCGGATGCGGGCGATCAGGATGGCCAGCTCGAAAGGCTTGGTCAGGTAGTCATCGGCTCCCGCCGCGAAGCCCTTCAGCACGTCTTCCGGGTGGCCCCGGGCGGTCAGCATAAGAGTGGGAACGAACTGCTCGGACTGGCGCATTTCGGACATCACGGTGAAGCCGTCTTTGCCCGGCAGCATGACGTCCAGAATGACGACATCGAACGGGGCCGCCGCCGCAAGCAACTCGAGCGCCGCCTCGCCGGTATCGGCCACTTCTACCTCATGACCCTCGGCCTCCAGATTGAAGCGCAGCCCGTCGGCCAGGTGCTGCTCGTCTTCTACTACGAGAATGCGGCTCATTTGGCGATTGGAAGCTGCAACACAAAGGTGCTCCCGCGCCCGGGACCCTCGCTCTCCGCCCAGGCGCGGCCGCCGTGCCGCTGGGCCACGGAACGGACAATGTAGAGTCCCAGGCCGGTTCCCTTCACGCCCGAGGCGAGCGCCCCCGGCACGCGGTAGAAGCGTTTGAAAATTTGCTTCAGCTCGCCTTTGGGAATGCCTGACCCCTGGTCCCGCACCTTCACCAGGGCGTATTTCCCATCCAGCTCGGTGGTCTCCACCGTCACCTTCACGTCGTTTCGCGAGTACTTGACGGCGTTATCGATGAGGTTCGAGACGGCCGCCTGCACTTCATCGAGGTCGCCCAGAATCCGGACGGAAGGCGCCGGATGGTATTGGAGCGATTCGGGGGGGACGTGGTAGAGCGTGCGGGCGCGCGCCAGGCACCCCTCGACCAGGCTATCGAGATCGATCGGCGAGAGATTCAACTGGCGGCCGGTGACCCCGATGCGGCCGGTCCGCAGGATCTGCTCGATGGTAGAGAGCAGCCGGTCGCTGTCGTCGAGCATGATGCGATAGAACTCTTTCCGCTTGGCTTCGTCGACGGCGCGGGCCTGCAGGGTCTCGAGGTACAGCCGGATGGAGGCTACCGGAGTTTTCAGCTCGTGGGTGACCGCGTTGATAAAGGCATCGTGCTGGGCGTTGCGCCGGATTTCCCGCACCAGGAAGGTCGTGTTCAGGACGATCCCGCTGATGATCAGGGCCAGCAGCAGCACTCCCAGAAAGAGCAGGATGCCCGTGCGCCAGTTGAGCAGGACCCAGCCGACGTAAAGGAAAAGAATGACCAGGATGAGGCCGACGCCCAGCGTTATGAAAAACGCGACGGATTTTTGCCGGCCCGCGACTACCATACTCTCCAGCTTACGCCGAACCGGGGCTGCGGCGCAGCGGGGAGGGGGAGCCTATTCGGAGGCAGATACTAGGCGGCCTCTTCTTCGGCCAGCCGGCTGGTCACTTTGGCGACCTGGATGGATTTGGCTACGCCCAACCATTTCAGCATCCGGATCTGCAGCCAGGAAGGATCGAACTCGTACCAGGCGAGCCCGTGCCGCGCCGATCGGGGATGCGCATGGTGGTTGTTGTGCCAGCCCTCGCCGAAGGTGAGAATCGCCACCCACCAACTGTTGCGGGAATCGTCCCGCGTGGCGAACCGGCGGCTGCCCCACAGGTGCGTGACCGAGTTGACCAGCGAGGTGGCGTGGAGACCAACCACGACCCGCAGACAGACGCCCCACAGCATCATGGGAAGACCGCCCACCGCCAGCAACACCAACCCGAGCACCGTGATGGGAACCCAGTCGTAACTGTTCAGCCAGATGTAGAAGCGGTGCTTCGCCAGATCGGGCGCATACTTCGCCAGCTTCCAGGTGGCATTGTGATTGGTATCCCCAAAGATCATCCAACCGATCTGCGCCCACCAGCCGCCTTCCCGCGGGGTGTGCGGATCGCCGGGCAGGTCGGAATTCTGGTGGTGAATGCGGTGCGTGGCAACCCAGAAAATCGGTCCCCCTTGCAGGGACAAAGAGCCGCATAACGCGAAGAAGTATTCGAGCGCCAACGGCACCCGATACGACCGGTGCGTGAGCAGGCGATGGTAACCCATGCTGATGCCCAGACCGATGGTCAGCCAATAGAGAAAAACCGCCACCAGGGCGGCGCGCCAATTGAACATGAATAGCGCCGCTACCGCCCCCAGGTGGAAAAACGCTAGAGCCACGATGGTGGGCCAGTTCATCTTTTCGCGATCGGACATGTTAGGAAGATCAGTGTTCAAGAGGTTCACGCTTTAGGAGCTCCCAGGCTTCAAGCTAGCAAGGACCCCGCCGGCCGATTGTAAGAGTTCTGTAATTTCAACTTGCAGGAGGGGCCTGCAGGCGCCGGGCGGTCATATGCCGCAGACGCAGACGGCCTAACGAGGGCCTTTCTTTGGCCCGACACAGAGTGCCCTCTTGGCGGCCGGCGCCGCCCCCCAAATAATGTCCTGGCAGCCTTCGACGGGCCCCCCACCGGCGCTATAATAAACCCATCTTAAAGGAGGGTTCGTCTGTGACATCACGCCGACAGTTCTTAGCCACTGGGGCCGCCGGGAGCCTGTGGGCCGCCCAGAGCGCCCGGGCCGCCAAATCCACTCCCGAATTCCCTATTTCGGAATTCGAAAGCCGCATCGCGCGCCGGGACTTCCGGGGCATGACCAAGGACATTCTGCCTACGCCTTGCATGGTCGTCGATAAGGCGATGTTCGAGCAGAACGTGAAGAAGATGGCCGACCACTCGAAGGCGACCGGCATCAACGTCCGCCCGCACGTCAAGATTCACAAGAGCGTCGATGTCGCCAAGCGCCAGATCGCCCTGGGGGCCATCGGTCTCACCACGGCCACGATTGCGGAGTCGGAGCTGATGTCCCACGCCGGTCTCCAGAACGTGCTGTGGACCAAGCAGCCCGCCGGCGTCAACAACATCACCCGGGCCATTGCGCTGACCAAGCGGGACCCGACCTTCATGTTCGTGGTGGACGACCCGATCATCGCCGACTGGGTCGAGGATGCCGCGGCGGCCGCCAACGCCCAATGCAAGATCGTGGTGGACGTTTTCGCCGGCCTGAAGCGCCATGGCATGCAGCCCGGACAGCCGGCGCTCGAGCTGGCCCAGAAGGTAGACAAGTCGAAGCACCTGCACCTGCAAGGCCTCATGGGATATTCCGGAGGCGCCTCGCACACCCACGGCTTCGAAGCGCGCCGCCAGAGATCGGCCAACGACCTGGCTGGCCTGCGGGAAACGACCGAGCTGTGCCGCAAGTCCGGGCTGCCGATTAAGCTGGTGAGCGGCGGCTCGACCGGCACCTACAACATCGACAAGGACAACGGCCTCACGGAGCTCGAGGCGGGTTCCTACGTGTTCATGGATACCGCCTACTTCGCCGTCGGCGGC
>JBGPDC010000122.1:0-16807 GCA_041482115.1 Terriglobia bacterium
CAGCACCTAGTGTATCGTACCCTGGCCCCCTTCCAAACGCGCGCGGCTCCGAGGCACTGATTCTGAGCCGCGACCGTGAGGGAGTGTTGCATGGGCCTGTGGCCCACCTAAGGGGATGAAAGTCTTTGGCCGGATGCGGTAGCTTGAGGGGAGCGTGGACGGTCAAGGTCGTTTCCGCTCTGGCGCAGGCGAGGCCGTAGGGAGTTTGACCCGGAACGCGCGTGTGGACCAATGAGTGTGCGCCGTTAACCCCCGGCGGGAGGCGGCAGCACGAGACGGTGCGTAATTTCCGTGTTCGCGCGTTCTCCGCTTCCACGCCGGGAGAAGCGAATGTCTTACATGGTAGCTGGAATCGACGTGCACCAGAAGGTGCTGATGGTGGCTGTGGCCGACGCCGCCCAGCAGGAACTGGAATTCGACTGTCGGCGGTTCGGGACCACCGCCAGTGAACTGGAACAGTTAGCGGCCTGGCTTGCGGCGCGCGGCGTCCAAGAGGCAGTCATGGAATCCACGGCGCAGTATTGGAAGCCGGTGTGGTTCTCCCTGGAGGCGCAGTGCCGGCTGCAGTTGGCGCAAGCCCACTCCAATCGGGCGCCCCAGGGACGGAAGACGGATTTCCGTGACACGCAGCGGCTGGTGCGTCGGCTGATCGCGGGAGAGCTCATCTTGAGCTTCGTGCCGGAGGCCGAACAGCGGCAGATGCGCACGCTGACGCGCCGCCGGGTACAACTGACGCGGGACAAAGTGCGGCTACAAAGCCAACTGGAATGCCTGCTGGAAGAGGCCCGTATCAAGTTATCCAGCGTTATCAGCGATCTGCTAGGGGCCAGCGGGAGGCGGATTTTGTCGGCCCTGGCCGCTGGCGAGAAGGACCCCGCCCAGCTGGCGGCCTTGGGTGACGACCGGCTGAAGTGCACCAGCGAGCAGTTGCAGGATGCGGTCACCGGAGACCTCAGCCCGATTCACCGCCAACTCTTGGGCCTGTACTTGGAGCAGTTCGCTTTCCTCGACCGCCATCTGGAGGCGCTCACGATCCTGGCGGCCGAAACGATGCGGCCCCACCAGGAGGCCATCGCCCGGCTGGCGGAGATGCCCGGTATACGCGTGATCGCGGCGCAGCAGATTGTGGCTGAAGTAGGCCCCTCGGCGGCCACCTTCCCAACTCCGGGGCAATTCAGTTCCTGGATCGGAGCCTGTCCGGGGCGGGAGGAGAGCGCCGGAGAGAACCGCAGCGGACGCTGTCCCAAAGGCAACCGCTACCTGCGGCGGGTGTTATGTCAAGCGGCCCAGGCCGCGGTGAAGACCAAGAACAGCCGGTTCCAAGCCCTCTTTCACCGCTTGGTGCCCCGGCTCGGCTATGCCAAAGCCATCTGGGCCGTCGTGCGTCACATGGCGGAGCTGATCTGGAAGATCCTCCACGACGGCGCCCGCTATCAGGAACGAGGCTTGGCGACCACCCCGCAGGCCGCCAAGCGCCGCGCCCAGAGGATGGTGCAACAACTACGGAAACTTGGTTATGCCGTCCAGCTCACACCCCTCACCATCCCGAGCCCTGGCGTGTGACTTTCGACGGAGCGGTCCTAGTTACGTCTCCGCTGCGACATTCCGCTAGTCCCTCGCAGAAAGCGCAATACTTAGCGAACCCCAGCTTCTCGTAGACCCGTATCGCGGCCTGATTCTGCTGGTTGACATTCAACCCGATGGTCGGAGTTCCCCGGCGCAACAGCTCCCCGGCCACCGCACTCGTCACCAGCGACCCCCAACCGCGCCCGCGATAGCCCCGCCGCGTATAGATGTTGCCGACCGCCGCCACCCCCTCCTCCGGGACGACCAGGTGCGTCCCGGCAGCCGCCGCCAGCCTCCCCCCCTCTTCCACGCCAAAGAAAACGCCTTGCTCCAGCATCTCGGGAAAGAAGAAGTCCGGCGCCTCGCCCGCGGCCTGGCCGTCCGCATAAAGCTCTCGCAGCGCCGCCAGGTCAGCATCTCCCAGCCTCCGGACCTCCTCGCACGGGGCCGCCTTATACCGCGAAGCCTCCAGCGTCATGCGCCACATGTGCTTCAACCCCTGAATCTCGTAGTCCGCCGCCAGGAGCTCGACAATCTCGGGGCGGACGTGCAGGTAGAAGGCGCTCTCTTCCCTGATCTCCGGGAGCAGTCGCGCCACCAACGCAGGCTCCCCGGTCGCGAACAGAACCGGAGGCGTCGATCCGCGATACAGCAGGATCAAAGCTTCGGAGTCGTCTAGGAACCACGAACAGCGCTCGAAGTAACCCGCCGCCAGGTCCCCCAGCGCATAGAGCGACCAGGCACGATCCCGCGAAAGGATCTCACGAATCAGGTCCCTATCGAACACAACCCAGGGGCGCGGAGAGCTGCAGATTCCTTCCGCCGGATGCGAAATTCGCTACTCGACAACGACCTCGAGCCCGGGAAGTTCGTCCCCCTCGTAGGAGATCGCCACGGGCACTCTCCCGGCCGGTGCTCCGTCGGGAATCAGAACGTTGATCTGCCACACGCCGGTCTGCCCCGGGGCCAGGCCGCTGAAGAGCACCCGGGCAGCCGCCCCGCCGATGCGAACTTCCGGCAGGCCGGTTGTGAAGTAGAGCGGGGTACCGGAAGCAGGGGCCGTGAAGCCGGCCGCGGGCCGCTCGTCCGCTGGATCCAGGAACAAGCCGTCCGCGGGAACGAAAAACTGCTGCACCGTACCGCGCTTGGCCTGCACGACCTGCGCTCCTGAATTCTGCAGCGCGCCCGGATCGCCAATGCCGGCCCCCGGCGCAGGCAGGTTCACGAAAGCGTTCGCATCGAACAGGCCTTCCGACGGATCCGGCGCCAGCCCCGGCGTGTGGCCCGGAGCGTGCGGCGGACAGGTCGCGGCCGCAGTTACCAGGTGTCCGTGCTGCCCGTGGTGCACGTCGAAGTTACCGAGGTGGCTGGGCACCGCAGTCGAGAGATGGCCATGCACCGTATGATGGCCGCAGCCGCCAAAGGCGATGCCGGCGGGCGTCGTCCCAGTCACTACGGTTCCAACCACAGTACTGGTAGGCACATCGACCATCGTGACAGTGTTGCCACCAGAAGTAGTACCTGAAACAAAGACCGTGTTTCCGTCCGTGGCCACAAAATCGAAGCCAGAGAAGCCGAACGGGCTCGCCGGAACGGTGATCTCGAAACCCGTGTCGGTGACCGTATTGGACGGGTCTATCGCCAGGACCCTAAGTTTCCCGGTGCCTGATTTGTATACAAAGGCGTGACCCGATTCGGGCGTGATCGCGATCGACTGTGGACCACCGCCTATGACGATAGTCTTGACGAAACTCACCGTGCCGTTGGCGGCAATACTCAGCACGTGGACGGCGCCACCACCACCGCTATCCGCCACCAGTGCTCCCTGCCCGTTGGGGAAGGCCCGAATATTCTCATTGTTGACGCCAATGGTCAAGTTTGTGGCTCCGGAAAGCGTACAATTCGCAGAGAGCGTTCGTACAGTCACAACGATGCCGCCGGCTCCCAACACCAGGGTCGGGTGGCTCGGTACGGTCTCGACCGCTCGCGGGCCAGTGCCTCCAAGCACGTTCCTTTCTAACCGGTTGGCGACGTCGATCGAAGAAGTTTGGCCAGTTCCCGGGCCGTGAGCGACCACGACGCAGGCGCCATCCGAGGAGAAAGCAATGTCCAACCCGGACACGCCCATTAAGAAAGTTCCGGTCAAGGATACCGAGCTGCCGGAAAGAACCGGAGTGTTGCCGGTTATGTCGAAGAAATCCACCCGGGGAGGACCAGCCGTGAAACTGAACACGGCCGCCAGAGTATTGGCTGGGTTGATAGCCACCACCAAGGGAGTCGAGTCGACAGCCACGCTCGCGGTGCCCGTAACTGCCCGGGCGAAAGAATTCAACTTCGATACGCTACCACCGTCTGCGTTAGTCACGAGTAGGTTTTGCGCACCGGAAGGCATAACGGCTAGGACCAGAAAGCCCAAGGTCAATAGTGCTGTTCTTCGAACCATCGCTTCCTCCAAAATGAACACCATTATCGCGGCGTAGCTGGACCGCACCGCTCAATGTGAGCGCTACACCTCTCCTAGGGTCCCCTGGACGCGGAAGAGGTAATATACCTCACCCACCGCGGTTGTAGCAAGCCCGTTCACGCAGGATCGGGTTAGAGTCCGCTTAAGTGTCTATCTTGCTTATGCTTAGATCTGATTCAAGGCGTGTTCCCGGCACCACTCCACGCTGCGCTCAAGCGCCGCCCGGTCGGACTCCGCCGACGAAGGCGGCTGCAGCGCCGGCGCGGAACCCGCCCGGGCGAGCCGCAGAAACCGCGCGAACTCCCAGCCCGGCGTCGACGGAAAGGCCCGCCAAAATTCCGGGTCCCACACCCGGTGCAGCGTCGGCGGCCGCCCCGTAATGATCTCAAACGACAGCGGCCGCCCCGGACACAGCTCGGCGAATTTGGCGATCCAGCGGTCGATGCCGATGGTACCCTCCCCCACCGCCATCCATTGGAACGCGATGCCATCCGGCTCTTCCCACAGCGCGCTATCGCGAATATGCGTAGTCAGTACATAAGGGGCCAGCGTCTCCAGTGTCAGAAAAGGATCTTCGAGGGCCCACACCGGGTTGCCCGAGTCCAGGCAGGCGCCCACGAAGTCCGTCCCGGCCGCCTCAATCAGGATCTTCAGTTCGCGCGCCTGCAAGTCCCCGGCGTGATTCTCGATGGCCAGTTTCATGCCGGCGTCGAGAACCCGGCTCCGCACCGCGCGCAGCACCGGAATCGCCGCCGCCATGTGCCGCTCCATGGGCCGGTCGCGCCAGTCGCCTAGAAAAGCCCGCAGCAGCGGCGAGCCGAGCGTCCGCGCCACCCCCAACATGCGGATGATCTGCTCTTCCGCCGTCCCCCGCCCCGCATCGAACCGGTGCGACGTGGGACAGATCGACATCATCCCCACCTCGAGTGCGAGCCCCAGGCGGTCGGCATGGTCCTTCACCCGGCGCAGGTGGTCCTCGTCGAGTCCGCCCAGAAAGCGCCCCTCGGAGAAGTGCACCAGTTGGACGCCCAGCCCGGCCGCATAATCGAGAAACTGGAACGGAGTCCACTCGAACGCCCGGAGGGTATAAACGTCGAGGCCCAGCGTCATGTACGCCGCTCGACGCGAACCGCGGCGCAGCCCGCCTCCGAGATCTCGCACCCCACGTGCTCGAACTGAATGGTCGTGTGCGTGATCTGGAAGCGCTGCTCCAGTATTTCGTTCACGCAGCGCAGAATGGCCTCGCTCGAAGAAGGCGGCAGGTCGTCGATCAGGACGTGGCAGCTCAGCGCGTGGCTATGCGACGCCAGGCTCCAGATGTGGATGTCGTGCACATCGTTGACGCCCGCCACCTCGCGCATCGCGCCCGTGACCGCCTCCAGGCGCAGTCCCTTCGGCAGCCCCTCCAGCAGAATGTTGAGGGATTCCTGGATGATGTCCCGCGCCGTCCACAGGATCAGCAGGCCGATGAGGATCGAGAGCACCGGGTCGATCCAGTGGGCGCCCGTCCAGGCCATCAGCACGCCGCCGATGATGATGCCGATGGAGCCCACGGCGTCGCCGAATTGATGGATCACCGCGCTGCGAATGTTGAGGTCGCCGTGGCTCGCCGCGCGCAGCGCCAGCACGATGCCCAGGTTCATGAAGAACCCCACCGCCGCCACGCCGATCATGATGCTCTCGTTCACCGCCGGGGGCGCCTTCAAGCGCGCGTAGCTCTCATAGAAAATGAAGCCCGCGAGCACGATCAGCCCCAGCGCGTTGACAAAGGCGGAGAGCACCCCGGCGCGCTGGTAGCCGTAAGTCTTCGTTTCGTTGGGCGGCCTGGTTTCCGCATAGTAGGCGAACCAGGCCAGCAGCAGCGCCAGCGCGTCGGTGACGTTATGGCCGGCGTCGGAAAGCAGCGCCAGCGACTGCGCCTTCAAGCCGCCGATAACCTCGACGACGATGAAGACGACGGTGACGAGCAGCGAAAGCTTCAGCCGCGCGCCGGTCCCCGGATGGTCGTGGTGATGGCCCGGCGAGCCGTGGTCGTGGTCGTGCAACCGCCCCTCCTGTTTCCAGTGTAGGAAAGCACGCCGGGCAGGTCAAATGGGGGGGTGGCTCGAACCCGGTCGGACGCTATGGCAGGGCGGCCAGCAATAGCGGGTAAGCAAACAGTTGGCCTCTGCGTCGCCCGGGAACGCCTCCGTGGCCGGAGGCATCCTGGTTTATACTTGCAGCAACCAGGCGGTCGACATGGAAATCCCGGACTCAAAAGACAGATTAGAGTCGTGGAAAGAGATCGCCGCTTTTCTCAAGCGCGATGTTCGGACCGTGCAACGCTGGGAGAAGCGAGAGGGTTTGCCTGTCCATCGCCACTTCCACGAAAAGCTCAGTACGGTTGACGGCTCTAAGTCGGAACTGCAGGCTTGGTGGCTCGGCCGGCACGATCAACTCGAAGGCGAGAGGGTTGACACCACTTCCGACGTCACGGTCGAGGTAGCCGGCCGCCGGTCGCGGCTCTGGGTCGCCACCTTCCTTCTGATATTGACCCTCGCCGGTCTGGCCCTTTGGCGCATTGCTCGGGTCGAGGCAGTACCTCGTCCTGCGATGCAGGTGGTTCCACTCACCACCTACAACGGAATCGAACGATATCCCTCGTTTTCTCCGGACGGCAAGCAGATCGCCTTTACGTGGAATGGCGAGAAGCAGGACAACTTCGACGTTTATGTGAAGCTCCTCGAGCCCGGCACGGCGTTGCGCCTGACCGACGATCCGGCGGAGGAGTTGTTTCCCACCTGGTCGCCGGAAGGGCGCTGGATTGCCTTCCTGCGCCCCCTGTCCGGAACCACTCAGGGAGTCTATCTCGTCCCGGCCCTCGGTGGCCCGGAGCGCAAGTTGGGCGAAGTCAGTACCCCGCCGCTTCCCAATTTCCCGTCTCCCTTTCTGACGTGGACGCCGGATGGCAAGGGGCTGATCGTAGTTGACCATAGTGTGCCGGAAGAGAGCTTCTCTCTGTTCCTCTTGTCGGTGGAGAGCGGTGAAAAACGGCCGCTGACGCACGCCCCCCGGAAGTCCTATGGCGACAGTTCCCCGTCGATCTCCCCGGACCGGCAAAAGCTGGCGTTTGTAAGACTCGGCCAGGGCCACCTACATAGCGTTTACGTGCAGTCTCTTGCCCAGGACTTTAGCGCGCGAGGGGAGCCGAAGCTGCTTACGTCGGCGGTGGGCTGGGGCATCTCGAACCTGAACTGGACCGCCGACGGGAGCGCCATTCTGTGCGTAAACTGGTTTGAAAGCGATCGCGGCATCTGGCGAATCCCGCTGTCCGGGTCCGGGTCGTGGCAGCCGGTGACTCCGATCGGCGGCGCCTTCCGGCACCTCACCATTTCACGCCAGGGCGACCGGCTGGCCTATACACAGGAGAATCAGGACCCGCAGGTCTGGCGCCTCGAACTCCCACCCGCCGGCCGGAAACCCGCCCGGCCCACTCGGCTGACCTCCTTTACGCGGGTTGATGGACTTCCCGCGTTTTCCCTGGATGGCAGGCGCATGGCCTTCGACTCCCAGCGCTCCGGGCACTCGGAGATCTGGGCCAGCGATATGGACGGCTCGAAACCTGTTCGCCTGACCTATTTTGACGGACCATTAACGGGCTCTGCCCGTTGGTCTCCGGACGGAAAGCAGATTGCGTTCGATTGCTCCCCGGGGGGCAACCTCGACATCTATGTTGTCAGCGCGGACGGAGGCAAGCCGCGCCGCCTGACCACGGATCCGGCCAACGACAACGTCCCCAGTTGGTCTCATGACGGGCGGTGGATTTACTTCAGCTCCAGCCGCACCGGGGAGTTTCAAATCTGGAAAGTCCCCGCCCGCGGCGGCGACGCCCTCCAGGTTACCAGGCAAGGCAGCGACAGAACGGTGTTCGAATCCGCCGATGGAAGGTTCCTGTACTACCGGAAAGGTGAGCCGGGAATCGGTAGCATCTGGCGCGTTCCTACGGAGGGCGGTGAGGAACGGAAGATCGTGGACTACCTCTGGCGGTCGAATTTCGCCGTGGAGGCAGATGGTATCTATTTCATGTCCGAGCGTAGACCCGCCGAAAGTTATGCGCTTGGTTTCTGCCGCTTCTCTGACCTGCAAACGGAGTGGATTGCCACAATCGATCAGCGCGTGAGCGGCGCCTTTGTTCTATCTCCCGATCGCCGCGCGATAGTCTATCGGACCGTCGAGCCGAGTGGCGGTGACATCCTGATGGTCGAGAATTTCCGGTAGCTGCTCTGTAATGCCTTCTACCTTCTCGCTCGCGTAGGCAGGTCGGTGATATCGATGGTACGGAGACTGAGGTTCTCCTGCATGTGCCTTACGCCCATGGTCCTGGCTTGCTTTTCAAAGGCCTTTGCCTCGCCGCTGCGCTTGGCTCGCCGCAGTACCGACGCATAGCCGAACAGGATGGAGGCGACTTCGGGGTGCTCGGGGCCATAGCGCTCCCGGGCAACTTCCAGAGCCCTCTTCAGGAAGGTTTCGGCCTCCTGCGGGCGACCCGCCTGCGAGTAGAGAAGTCCCAGGTTCAAAGACACTCGGGCGAGGGCAGGATGATCCGGGCCGAGGTTCTTCTCGAGAATGGAACGGGCCCACTCCAGTTGCGCCGTGGCTTCGGCCAGCCGGCCCTGGTCTTTCCACAGCAGGGCGAGGTTATTCAAGCATATCGCCGTCTCGGAGGACTCGGGTCCGGCAGTTCTCTCCCAAATGGCCAACGCCTCACGGTACATTCGTTCCGCCTCAGAGTATTTGCGGCGCGAGTGGGAGACCTGCGCCAAGTTGTTGAGCAGACGCGCCACATCGGGATGCGTGGGACCGAGTGCTCTCCGGCGAATACCCAGAGAGCGCTGCAAGAAGTGCTCCGCGGCCCCGTAGCGCCCGAGTCGAAGGTACAGAGACCCCAGGTTGTTTAGGACCGGCGCCAGCTCCGGCCCGTCGAAGCCCCGAAGAGCCTCCCAACTTTGCAACGACCGCTTGTAAGCCTGTTCGGCCTGTCCATACCGGCCTTCATCCTGGTACAGCGAGCCCATATTGTTTAGCGTGGTCGCCAGCGGTGAATCATTGGTTCCGCTGCTTTGAGCCAGCGCCAGAGCCACCGCCAGACTCTTCTCCGCGTCAGGGTAATTGCCCTGGAGAATCAACCGGTTGGCTTCTCGAATCCTTTGTTCCCAGGGCCCCGACTGGGGTGCTGCGGCCGGACATTCCGACATCCAGCAGGCGATCCAGATCGCCAGCAATACTTTCGAAGGACCCCTGGCCGGGCGCCGCAGAAGCCTCTCCACCACGCCCCGCTGGAATAACCCTTCGCACGGGCGGCATGCAAGCGACAAGGCAAGGTCTCATCCCCCTGCCATACTTTGTCGCACTGTGCCGTTTGGTAGAACTGCCCGGCCCTCGCCAGTCTGTCCCGGTCCAGCCCGTGCAGCGTGGCGGGACGTGATCCGCGCACTCTACCCCTTGACCCGCTGGAGCGTCACCGTCCCGACGCGCTGCCCATCCTCAAAGACTTCGCCCGTGAGTTTGTCACCCTCCTGCGTCATCACGAACTTGAGCGTCACCGGCCCCGGCCGCGCTTCCACCGTGACCTGATTCCCCTCGGCAGTGCCGGTCTCGATCTTGCGCTGCATCCCGGCGCTCGGTCCCGCCGTGCCCGTCACCGCCGCGCCCTTCTGTTCCAGCACCATGTACCCCGGCGCCTCCCCGCTCTCCGTCACGATCGTCCCCGACCATTTGCCCGTCGCGTCGGCGGCCAGGCACAAACCGGCTCCCACTGCCAGCATCAGGATTAGCCGTATCATCGCAACCCTCCCTTACCCTGGAAATCCAGGGTGACACTCCAGGGTCGGAAAATCAATTGGGAGGTGGGACGGTGGGACGGTGATGGTTAAGCGGGGCGCGCGCCCGAGTGAGCGGCGCCCCGCTTCGGAGGGTCTACCAGTAGAACTTCAAGCCAAACTGCATCGTACGCGGCGTGTTCAACAGGTCGGTATTGCTCGTCAGCCGGCCCAGGTTCGGATCGCTCAGCTTAGTCGGGCCGGTGCCGAAGCGCACACGGTTGAACACGTTGAAGGCCTCCCAGCGGAAATCGACGCGCATCTGTTCGCGAATCGGGAACGATTTCGCGAGCGACATATTCTCGTTGTAGTTCGGGAACTGCCGCAGCTTCGGATTGAACCGCGTCGAGTTGCCGAACCGG
Organism: Terriglobia bacterium; assembly: GCA_041482115.1. Lineage (GTDB taxonomy): Bacteria > Acidobacteriota > Terriglobia > Bryobacterales > JACQDG01 > JBGPDC01. The sequence goes on from JBGPDC010000122.1 coordinate 10,251, forward strand.
TCGGTCGGTTGCGCCGGGAAGAAGGAGCGCGGCTCGAGGAACCGGTCGCCCCCACTCGGCGCCGCCGGATTGGGATCGAAGCCGCCGCTGGCCGTCGGACCGCGCCAGTTGTCATAGGTCGTAATTGTTGGCGCGCGGCGGGCGGTGACGTTGGGCGAAATCGGCAGATCCACGCCGGAGTCGAGGCCGATCGGCAGGCCGCTCCCGTAATAGTGAGTCGAGCTTATGCGCCAGCCGCCCAGCACCCACGAGCCTGGTCCGCTGGCCAGCCATTTGTGCCCCTTCCCGAGCGGTATGTCATACACCCCGCCGGCTTTGAAGTTGTGCGTCAAATCGAAGGCGCCAATCGACTTCTCGAGGCCCCGGTTGTACTGGTCTGCCGCTCGGAACCCGTAGTCCGTCACCCAGTAGCTATCCGAGTCCGTGAAAATCCTCGAGAAAACGTACGACGTCTGGAAAGTCAGTCCGGCCGCGTAGCGCTTCTCGAGCTTGACGATGCCGGCGTGATAGGTCGAGTGGCCGCTGTGATCGCCCGCTCCGGACCAGGTGTCGATGCCGGTGAATTGCGAGAAGGGCCGCAGCGCCTGCGCGACCGATCCGGTGAACGTGGGGAACGGCTTCGCAATGCCCGCGGCGATGGCCGTGGCGGAATTGATGTTGCTGTTCAGCACCGCCGGCCCGAGCGACTGCAAGTACACCGGATTCACCTGGTTGATGTTCAGCAAAGCCGATTGCAGGTGCGAGCCCGCCTGGCCGTTGTACGACAGGTCGAGGACCATCGAACTCGTGAGCTGCCGCTGCAAGGACAGGTTCCAAACGTTGTATTCCGGCATCCGCGTGGCTTCGCCATTCTGCCACCACCCCGGGGTCTGGCCGTTCGCTCCCGAGGCGTTGATGAAGGGCGGCAGCGGGAAGGCTGGGAAGCTGCCCGAGAGCCGGAACACCGGTGTGACGCCGTTGTCGGAGCTGCTGTAGCCGGGGGCCGTCGAGAACCCGGTATTGTGGGTAGAGCCGGTCACCGTCGTGGTGACGGCGAAGGAGCGGGCATAGGAAGCCCGGACCACGGTCTTGGCATTCGGCGACCAGGCCAGGCCGACGTGCGGACCAAAACCCTTGAACCAGGAGTCGGCCAGCGAGCGCGATCCTTCGCGGCCCTGACCCGTCCCGGCGAAGATGATCGCCCCCGGAATGTTGTTCGCTCCCGGATTCGGCCGCGTCGGAGAGAAATCCATCCAACGGTCTTCCTGTTCGACCGGCGGAAGCGTCGTCTCCCAGCGGATTCCGAGATTCAGCACCAGCTTCTGACTGACGCGCCAATCGTCCTGGAAGTAGCCGGCGAAGTAGGGCCACTGCTGGCCGATAAAGCGGATCGTATCGACGCTGGCGCTGTCGACATACCCCAGCAGGAAAGAAGCGAAGGGATTGCCGCCGCCCGTGGTGAAATTTGGATCGCCGGGAAACCCGGTCTCCTTCGAAGCGTAGGAGGTGCAGCCGGCGATGCACTGGCGGCCGAAACCGTTGTAGTGGTTCCGCTGGTGCATGGCGCCGATTTTGAAGGTGTGCTTGCTCTTGATCCAGGTGAGGTCGTTGTTGAAGGAGTAGATCGTGTTCTCCGAGCCGTTGTTCGCCTGGCCGCCCCACGTCGTATAGCCTTCGCTGAAGCTGAGCCGCAGCAGGTTTTCGTCGCAATTGGGCACCCCGGCGAGGCACACCTTGTCCTTCCAACTGATGCCGCTCTTCACGGTCGCCTGCGGCGGATCGTGGTTCTCGCGCCAGTTGTTGCCGCCGGCATAGAAATGGTTCAGCAGCGTCGGGCTGAAGGTGTGGTCCCAGCTCATGCGGAACACGTCGCTGTGGCGCTGGGTGTCGTTGTAGTCGGCATAGAGGCCGGGCAGAACGCCCTGGCCGCCCTGCGCCCCCGGCTTGACGTAGGTGCGAGTGCGGCCATAATAGCCGGAGAGCCGGTCTTTTTCGGAAAAGATGTGGTCGCCCTTGATGCTGAATTTGTCGACGGGTTCGGTGTTGCTGCCCTGGGTGATCAGGTAGTTGGCCCGCACGTACGGGCTGGTACCGGGCGCGGCCGGCAGGTTCCCCGTGAGAACGCCGCTCTGTTGGAAGGCCGTCAGCGCTTTTACAGCCAGCGGGTCGAAGCTGCTCTTGGGGATCTGATTGTTCAGGTACGGCGTACGGGTGAAGCCGGTGCGGCTGGAGGGATCCGTCGCGGTCGTCGTGGGATCGTAAATCGGAATCAGCTTGCCGGAGGCATCGACCCACTTGCTGAAGTCGCCGTTATACATTTCGGGGGTCGGTACCGTGGCCGACGTCGCCGTCGCGCCCTTGCGGTTGCGAAACGCCTCATAGGAAGCGAAGAAGAACGATTTGTTCTGCCCGTGAATGATCTTCGGGATCACGATCGGGCCGCCCGCCGTCACCCCCAGATCGTGCTGCTTGTAGACGGCTTTCTTCTGGCCCAGCGCATTGCTGAAGAAGCGATTGGCGTCGAGCGCGTCGTTCCGCAAGAACTCGTAGACGTCGCCGTGGAAACTGTTGCCGCCGCTCTTGGAAGCGAAGCTCATGCTGCCGCCGCCGGCGTGGCCCGATTCCGCTTTGAAGCCGTTGGACTCGACCGTGAACTCGGTGATGGCCTCGACCGACGGCGTATTCACCGCCACCCAGGAGGCCGTCAGGGCGCGTGTCGTGTTCGCCGAGACGCCATCCAGCAGGGTTCCGTAACTGGCGGCCTGACCGCCGCCGAGCATGAAATTGTTGTCGCTCAAGTTCTTCGACTCGGGCGTCAACGACGCCAGGTCGAAGGGGCTGCGCAACGCCCCGCCGACGACCAGCGGAAGCTGGTCGACCAGCCGGTTGGTGATCGTCGTCGCGGCCTTGGCATCCTCGGTCTGCAGCGAGACGGCCGCGGCCTGCACCTCGATGGTCTGCACCGCGGTTCCGACCTCGAGCGTCAGGTCGGCGCGGGTATTGGTCGAGGCGTTGACGGTGACGTTGGTTCGAATCGCCGCTTTGAAACCTTCCTTTTCGACGCGCACGGTGTAGGTGTCCGGCGGCAGCGCCGGGACGGTGTAGCTGCCCGTACCGGTGGTGACCGTGGTGAAGGCGGAGTTGGTCGACAGGCTGGTCGCCGTGACCTTGGCGCCGGGGACGACCGCGGCGGTCGGGTCACTGACCGTGCCCGAAATAGTCCCGCGTTCCGATTGTCCGAAAAGCAAAACACCGGACAACGTCAAATAAACCGCTACGCTTACGGCTGTACGACGGATAGACATGCAACCCCCCTTTTGAACAAACTGCTACTTCCGCCCCTCGCGGACCCCTCTGAATAGCGGTCGCAGTATAGCGAAAGCTGGTGAGAAATTCAATAGACAGAGCTGATATGACAGTCTTTGACTCGCCCCTGTGCTCGGGTGCCGGGGACGGGCTCCGGCCAAAGCAAGAACTGGGGAGCCCGGTTCGCCGGGAATCCCGCCGCGGCGGGTGGCGGTCTGGATATGAGCAGCTCGAGTTTAGGATCGTCACTAACCTGGCTGGGCAGATGAAGGAGCAGATCCCCCGGCTGCAAGCGACAAGGCCGAGATCGACGCGCGGATCGCCAACGGCGCCAGCCTCATCATCGCCGCCGGCTCCAGCGACGGCGTGCAGGTGAGCGACCGCTTTCAGATCACCCGCATCGTTCGCCAGGTCCTTGGATCCCACCACGAAGGAATTTCCCTTGTAAGCGAGAAGCTCGGTGAGATGTTAGTGAGCGAGGTGCGCGAGCGCATTGCGACCGGCACTTACTCGGGCGCCCCCGCCAAGGTGAACGATTCGGCCCGCCGGATACCGCAGCCCCCAGTCCCAGCGACGCGCGGAACTATACCTGACTGCGGAGCGAGTTGGAAAATTCGTGGAGGTTGTCGATCCTGTTGGCATAAGAGGTCCGCTTAGGAACGTAATATTTTTTCTTTGTCCTCAAGAGCCACACTGATAAACTGGGGCCGTCACGTTGTTATCGCCCTGGGTTGATGCGCTCCGGCTGTTTGTACATCGGGGGCTTCCGCCGGGCGGAAGCAGTAACGGCCAGGGCTCTCCACTCCTCGCGGTTACATCTGGCGCGGAGGTGGACCATGAAAACAATATGGCCGCCTTGCTTGCGGATCTCGCTTCTGCAGCGTGGGGTGGTCCTCTGCCTTCTGGCGCTGTGCCTCGGCAGTTTCACCGATCTGCTGGGCCAGCCGGCTTTCTTTCGTAAAGACATTCTCGTTGGGCTGCAGCCCAGCGTCGTGATCCCTGGAGATTTCAACGGTGACGGCCGGACCGACTTGGCAGTGAGCACCGCAGAAGGACTCTTCGTCTTACTCAATGCGGGCGGCGGCAAGTTTGAGCGCCCGATCCGGACGGAAGCGTCTTCCTTGGGCGGATTTTTCTGGCTGGCCGCCGGCGCCGATTTCAACGGCGACGGCAAGGACGACCTGGTGGGCAGCGGGCTGCTGTTCCTCAGCCGCGGCGACGGCACGTTTCTGCCTCCCCGCCCCATCGGAGATCAAGAAGCGTTGGCCGCGGCTGACTTCAATGGCGACGGGAAGATGGATCTGCTGATCGCTGACGCCTCCTGGAGCAGTGGCGGGTTGACGACTCGGGGAGTTCGCATTCTCTTGGGCAACGGCGACGGAACCTTCCATTCCGGTGCGATGGTCACGCCGCTGGCCGCGGTCCAGGCGCGGGTCGCGGACTTCAACCACGACGGCCGGACCGATGTAGGCCTGCTCCCGATGCCCGGCGTCTACCCCGAACTTGTTACCGCCGGTTCCCTTACGTTCCTGGTCTTTCTCGGGCAGGGCGATGGCACGTTCGGTCCCGAAATCCGGACACCGCTCCAGGGCGCTCCGGGGTCCTCGTCGTACTCTTTTCTCGTGGCCGATTTCAATGGCGACAAACTACCGGACCTGTACACCGCGGGCGGCATCGCGCTGGGTAAAGGGGATGGCAGCTTTCAGGCACTGCTCCCCTACGCCAGCAATGTCCGTGGATTTCCCATGGCCGCGGCCGACTTCACTGGCGACGGTTACGCCGACCTGATCATGTCTTATTACTCGACTAACTCTATCGCCATCTGTGCCGGCAGGGGCGACGGGACCCTGTTGCCGCCGGTGGAGCAGTCCGTGGCTGGTGGATCCGGATATTCGGCGGGCCTGACGACCCCGGTCGATCTGGACGGGGATGGCCGGCTCGACCTGGTTAGCGCGAATTACGTCTCTAACGCTGTATCGGTCCTGCTGGGCAGAGCCCCATGGGAACCGGCCTTGCGGCGGGCGGTCTCGGCTGCCATCGACCTGGCGATCGTCGCGCCGGGATCTTTGGCGACCCTGTTTGCCCCCACGCCCTCCACCGGCACCGGCGCGACACCACCGTGGCCCACCAGCCTGGGCGGTATCAATCTCGAAGTCCGCGACAGCACCGGAGCCACACACCTGGCGCCGCTGTTGTACGTCTCCCCCACGCAGATCAACTTCCGGGTTCCCGCCGGCACTGCACTCGGGGAAGCGACGCTCGCGATCGTGGGCGATAGCGGAACCTCGGAGGCCGGCAGCATGCAAGTGGAGGCGGTCGCGCCCGGGTTCTTCACAGCGGGAGGTTGGCCACTGTTTACCGCGGTGATGGTAGAGCCGGATGGCACCCAGGTTCCGGTAGAAGCGGAGCCGATTCCGCTCTCCACGGCGGGCGACCGTCCGATTTATTTGAGCTTTTTCGGAACCGGTTTCTCTGGCGCGACTACCAACAACGTCACCGTCTCGATCAACGGCCTGCGGGTTCCGGTCGTCTACGCCGGCCCCCAGGAGGCGCCCGGCGTGGACCAGATCAATATCCGGCTGCTGCCCGAAATCCTCGGGACGATGACCTGCGAAGCCGACTGGTACTGCGACGAGAGCGGAGCGGTGGCCATAAAGATCGGCGGAGTGCCGGCCAATTCCCTTTCGCTCTGGATCCAGTAGGCAGGGTCGCGCTTCCCACTTCGGCCGGGAGTATGATGTGCATGTTATGTCATCTCCCAGCCGTCGGCAGTTTGTGAAGGGGGCGGCGCTGGCCGGCGCCGCCGCGCTGCGTCCCGCCTTTCCGCAGCGCAGCGCGAACGAAACCGTCAACCTCGGGGTCGTGGGCATTCACGGCCGGGGGCGCGAGCACTACAACTTTTTCTCCAAGGTCCCCAACGTCCGCGTCGCTTTTCTGTGCGACATCGACGAGCGCCTCTTCCCGCAGGGGGTGGCCGAGGTCGAGCGGCTTTACGGGCGCAAGCCGGAAACCTTTACGGACATCCGGAAGATGCTCGAGCGCAAGGACCTCGACGCCATCACGGTCGCCTCGCCCGACCACTGGCACGCGCTCCACATGATCTGGGGCTGCCAGGCGGGCAAGGACGTCTACTCCGAGAAGCCGGTCTCTTATTGCCTGCGCGAGGGGCGGAAGATGGTCGAGGCGGCGCGCAAGTACAACCGCATCGTGCAGGCGGGACTCAACCTGCGGAGCGAGCCGCGCATCCGGGCCGGCGCGAAGTTCGTGCGCGA
>JBGPDC010000123.1:0-16803 GCA_041482115.1 Terriglobia bacterium
GTGCAGGGCTACAACGCGCAGGCGGCGGTGGAGCCGGGGTGGGGATTGATCGTCGGGCAGACGGTGACCGAAGCGGCCAATGACAAAGAGCAACTGCAGCCGATGGTGGAAGCCATCGAGCAACAGTCGGGGCAGCGGCCGGAAGGGATCCTGGCCGACAGCGGGTATTGTTCGGACGAGAACCTGGAGTATCTGGAATCGGCCGAGCAACCGGAGCGCAAGATCGAGGGATTCATCGCCACCGGCAAGCAGAAGCATGGGGAGCATCGGTTGCCCGCGAAGCGAGGCCCGTTGCCCAAAGGCGCGACGCGGGTGGAGCGCATGAAGCGGAAGCTGCAGACCAAGGTGGGCAAGGCCATCTACGCGGCGCGGAAGTGTGTAGTGGAACCGGTGTTCGGGCAGATCAAGCAGGCGCGCGGATTCCGCCAATTCTTACTACGCGGCAAAGAGAAAGTAAAAGGGGAGTGGGCGCTGGTGTGCCTGACGCATAACATTCTGCGGCTCTGGGCCGCCCAGCAGATCTAGCGGGAGGGTCGGGGAATGATTTTCGTCCAAAACCGCCGTCCCGAAGCTTCCAGGATCGAAATCGGTCGTGAGGGCGGCCGAAACGACCTTCGTGCGAAACATTCGTGCTACGCGGGCGCTCCCACATCAGGCATGGCGCGATGCAATTCTCGGACGGGCTCCTAGCTCGAATGGTCGTGGATGATCTTCCAGCCGGAGCGCGTTCTACGCAGCACCAGTGTGAAACGCCCGGAGGCGTTGCCGCCGCCCGCCGTGGTGCGCTCGAGCGCGAACCTCCCATGGGCGAGCGCAAACTCCGCGCCTAAGGGCCGCACCTCGATCTCGGAGAACGCCAGCGTGCCCATGGCTTCGCGCGTGGGATAGCCCCGCTTGTACCGCTCCAGGACCTCCTTCGGTCCGCCTTTCGTCGCCGTCTTGCCGATGAACGTGGTCAGGGGCGAGTCCTCGTAGTAGGACGCGAACTTCTCCAGGTCGCCACGGTTCCACGCGGCTTCGGAGTCCCTGAGGAGGACCGTCACCTCGGCGGTTTGCGCGAACAGGAACGGCGTGCAGCACAGCAGCAGGACGCAACGCAGCATGGCACCGATTATAGTCTCAGCTTCGCCTCTAAGGCGCCGGCGCTCCTGGAAACGAAGTCTGCCACACACCCTCCCGCTGCTCGAGGCGCACCAGGAACGTGGCGGACTCCAGTTGCTCGATCCGGTTCAGGTACTCCAGCCGGACGTTGTAGTCGAACACTTCCCTGCCCTCCACGTACGCGCGCGGACGCGGCAGCACGTCCACCTGCACCAGCTTCGGCGCCGCCCTCCCCTGGCCCGTCAGCGGAATCTTGATCGGGACGTCCTCTCCCTTCACGGCGCGCTCGAAAAGGTTGCGCGCGATCCCCTCGACGGTCTCCCGTGGCGGACCGGAAGCAGACCGGCACCCTCCGCCCAGCAGCGCGAGCGCCAGGCCGGCCCCCGCGATCCAATTCATAGCCGCAGGCCCGGCCACGCGTCGATCGGGTCCGTCGAGCGCACCACGTGAACGCCCGCCTCCGCCGCCCGCCGGAAGGCCGCGTCCGCGAGATCCGTGTAATCCACCCCCCCACTCACCACGGGCGAGGTGCAGTCCTCCAGCAGGTAGAGCTTCTGGAAGAGCCGCGGGTCCACCGGCAAAATTTCCGCCAGCAGGTCGTCGATCGTCCACGCCACGCAGTGGCTCTTGGCCTGCCCGGCGATGATCACGGCATCGAACGCCAGCAGCTTCTGGATGAGCGCCGTGTTCTTCCGGGCGATCGGCTGCCCGTCGTAAGTGTCCAGCACTTCAGGACGCAACACCGAGTAATTCTCCGTGAGCGGGTTGACGCCCTTAATTTCGAAGCTGGTCTGGCTGCGCCGCGCCTGGCAGTGGAAGAAGACGGCCTCCTCGACCGCCGCCACCAGCGCGTGCCCAATGCCTCCCAGCATCGAGTGGTAGGGCCAGACGATCAGTGGATACTTGCCCCCCTCCGTGAGCCGGTGGACATAGTGCCGGACGTGCTTCTCCAGCACCGCGCCGTCCTGCTCCCCGGCCTCCGGCTGCCCGATGGCGCCCGCCATCGCCGGGTTAACCCGCCACGCATGCCTCTCGACCTCCTCCGCCGTGATCACCGTGAAAGGGGCAGGGTGCTCCCCCGCCGCGTTCACCCAGAACACGGGATGGAAGATCTGCATCGCCGTGTGCGTGTCCAGCGTCGGCGTAATCGCCGTCAGCACGCCCAGGTTGCGGTAGATGAACCGGCACAGCCGGATATTATCATCCACCGCGCCCTGGCCCGAGCGCCCCGCGACGAACAGCTCGAAATCGGGCAGGCAAAAAGTATTCTGAATGTCGATCGCCAGCAGGCAGAGGCGGACCCGGTCGGCGCTGGCCGGCGGGATGCGATGCTCGCGGGCCCACTCCTCGGCCTGCCGCGCCCGCTCCTGGTAAGGCACCCGCCATACCTGGCCCACGCGGGAGGCGTCGAAGAAGTCCGGCACCGGCAGCGGCAGGTAATCCATGGAGTCAGCGGCGGCTCTCTTCCAGAATAGCAACCACTTCGTCGAGGGGCCGCGCCCCCGGCGTCACCCCCAGCGCCACCCGCACCGGCCCGTAGCCGTCGGGAGCCTCCACCAGGCGGCCCTCCGGCAGTATCTTCAGCTTCAGGTCCTGGAACGCAAAAACCTCCGGTTTCAGCAGCGCGAGCGCGGCGGCGCCATCCCACAGGAAATAGCTGGGCGGCTCCGACGGCTGCGGCGCCGCCAGACCAAGCATGGCCGACGCCTGCCGCAGGGAGACGTTCTTTCCAGCTCGCAGCCGCTCTAGGAATTGCGGCGTCACCGGAAGCGCGGCCGTCGCATCGAGCGGAATCAACTCCAGGCGCAGACCCCCAGGAACCAGCGAAAGGATGTACGCCGCCGCCTCGGGATCCACGTAAAAGTTGTACTCCGCGAGCCCTCCGGGAGCGTTGCCCGGAACCCGCACCGCGCCTCCCATCACCACCAGCCGGCGGATCTTCTGGACCAGGCTCGTACGCACCCGCAAGGCGTTGGCCACATTAGTCAGCGGTCCGGTCACGAGCACATCGATGTTGTGGATGCCCTCGCCATTGAGCAGGTGCCGCAGCATGGTCACGGCATCGCGCGCCGACTCCCGCCGCGCGGCCTCCAGGCCGGGAATATCGTCCACCGCGGCGCTCGCCTTCCGCCACTCCGGTGGAAATTCGTTTTTCCCGCGCTGCTCCGGCCGGTAGACGCCGACCCGCGCCTGCCTCCCGTGGCTCAGCAGGATCCGCCGCGTCGTTTCCACCGCCGCCGGCGGATAGGAATTCCCGAAGGAGATCGTGACGCCCGCGACCCGCCGGTCCGGCGCGCTGAGCACCATCACCAGCGCCACATAGTCGTCAATCGCCCCATCGTGATCGACTACCAGCTTCCGGCTGTGCCGGCACCCCGGCGTGCACAGCACGGCTCCCGAGAGCAGCGTCGCGAGAAGGGCTCGGCGCAGGGGCATCCTTAGCTATTGTGCACTTCTCGAGCCCCAACCGTCTCGAACAGTACCCCTTGATCCACCCGGCGTGTCTATTAGCACCAAGTCGCCGGACGATTCCTCCCCCACTGTTGAATCCAGGCTATTCTTAGCGCTTGTCTTCGGCGCCTCCCTCTTCACAAGGTGATTGAATGCCGCAGGTAGTCCTACTACTTATTGTCTCTCTGGCGTTCCTTGTTTCTAATGGAACGGCGGGCGCAGCTATTTTGTCGGTGTCCGCCGCCGGTGATCCTCTAAGCAACGGGCGAGACCTGCAGGCCGCTCTCAACGCCGCTCTCCCGGGAGATACGATCGTGCTCCAGGCCGGTGGGACGTTCGCAGCCGGATACGCGCTGGGGACCTACTCGGGAGCCTTCGAGCTGCCCGCCAAGTCTTGCCCTGGGACCCGTTCCGAGGAGGACTGCTGGATCACGATCCGCACTAGCGCAATTGACCAGTTGCCCGCCCCGGGGACAAGAATTCATCCCTCCGATAGCGCCGCGCTTCCGAAACTGGTCTCCGACTTCGGGCCGATTCTTAGCACGCAGCCGGGAGCGCACCACTATCGGATCGTCGGTCTCGAGATGCTGCCCAGCAGCGGCATTCACCTGGCCAATCTGGTCCTCCTCGGCACGGGCGTGGAACGGGTCGTGGACGACTTGCCCTATAAGATTGTCGTGGATCGTTGCTATCTGCATGGCGATCGGGTGACCGGAGCCCGTCGCGGCATCGCACTAAATTCCCGCGACACCGACGTGACCAACTCCTACTTCGAGGACCTGAAGGACGCCTACAACGACTCCCAGGCCATCGCTAGCTGGAATACTCCGGGTCCTATTCGAATCCTCAACAATCATCTGGAGGCAGCCGGTGAGAATCTCATGTTCGGCGGCGAAGATCCCGCCATTCCCAACCTGGTGCCCTCCGATATCTGGATCAAGAATAATTATTTTTACAAACCGCTGGCCTGGAAGGAATCCGGACCATGGCGTGTCAAGAACCTTCTGGAGCTCAAGAACGCCCGGCACTTGCTAATTGAAGCCAACGTGTTTGAGAACAATTGGGCGGCGGCGCAAACTGGTTTTGCCATCCTGTTCACTCCGCGCAATCAGGAAGGCTCCGCTCCCTGGTCGGTGGTGGAGAATGTTTGGTTTCGTTATAACGTGGTCCGCGGCGTCGCCTCGGCGATCAACATCCTGGGCAGCGATGATATCTACAACAGCCAGCGCACCCGGAACCTCCTGATCGAGCACAATCTCTTCGAGGATGTGGGACCCCGCTGGGGAGGCCGCGGCATCATCTTCCAATTGTTGAACGGAACGGAGACGGTCGTCATCCGGCACAATACCGCGCCCGAAGCGACTAACACCATCGTGGCGGAGGGCCGTCCGACGGTGGGCTTTGTGTACGAAAACAATCTCACCCTCGGCGCGATTCTCGGCACCGGTACCGCTCCTGGCGACGATACCCTCGCGACCTATTTCCCCCAAGCCCGAGTCCGCCAAAACGTGGTGATAGGCGGCGCCGCCCGCCAGTATGCCGGCACTTCGAGCTGCGACGGCATCGACTGCTTCCCGCCCTCGCTCGAGGCTGTCGGCTTCCAGGATCTCGCCAGCCGGCCGGGCGACTGGCGTTTGCTTAGCACCAGCCCGTACAAAGGCCGGGCCACGCTGCCTAGCGATGGCGCCCCCGAGTGGACCGACGTCGGCGCCGACGTAAATTCCGTATACGCTGTCACAGCCGGAACCGCGAACTGATAGTAGCCGAGTCCGATCCCAGCCCGAGCACGGCTCCCGCGAGAAGCGTTGCCAGAACAGCTCGGCGGCGGCCGGCGCTGGGACCCTCAAGAGTCTTGCAGCGGTTCACATACTTAGCGAGCCCGCGAGGAAGGCGTACTACCGGAGCGCTACGGGCCTTCCCTTAGCGATCGGTCTCCTCCAGAGAGGCGCGAGTGCCCCTGCCCTCGCCCGCCCCGCCCCAGCCGGCCCGGAACAGGCAGCAAAGACAGATTGCGAATCATCGCTATCCGCCTCACAATACTTGACAGATGAAGATGTTACGCGTTCGCCCTGTAGCGAATTTCTTATGATGGTGTCGCTCGCCATTGCCGCGGTTTCTCTGTCCCTGTTCGTTTATTGGTTCCGTTGCACGGTCAGCCTTATTCTCCAGACTGCTCCTCTGACCGCGGAGGGCACTCGGAAGGTGGCGGCAGCTAACGGGTTGAGCTTGTTGCAGGTGCGTCAGCAATTGTACGCTCCCACCACCGCGGCAGCTCTTCCCATCCTCGGGGAACAGTTGCGCCAGGACTATCGAGTGCTCAAGTACCTGCTGCGGCATGTCGGAGAGTCCGGGGGCCGCTATACGATGGAACAGCAGCTCCTGATGGTTCACTTCCGCCTGACCAGCCTGCTGTTTGCCGTCACTCACCGGTTCCGATCGAGCAGCGCGAGAACGGCCCTCGCCGAGATGTCCGCTATCGTCGAGTTCTTCGCCGGTGCTGTGAGCCAGCGGCTGGCCCTGGCCGGCCAGCCGGCCGTTCGGAGTTGATTTCCAGCAGCGCTCCCACGAGCTCGGCATCGCCTACTTCTCCAGCAAATGCGCCGCCGTTTCGAGACGGCTCCTCCCCCCGTCATTAACACAATACCGCGGCGCCTCCACGCGCCCCTGCCGCTCCACCCGGTTCCACAACGACGCGCCGGCGTATTCTCCGTCCTTCCGCAGCGCATAAAAGTAAAGGTGGAACTGCTCCAGCTTCCGGCGGTCGCGGTTGAAGTTGCGGGCCACCCGGTCGAGCGCTTCGAGACACGCCTCGCGCGGGCTGCGGCCCTGGCGCATAGCCTCCACAATGGTGTGCGCGCCCGCGACGCGAATGTTCTCCTCTCCCCGCCCCGTCGAGCCCGCCGCCCCGACGTCCTGATCGACGTACAGTCCGGCTCCGATGAGTGGCGAGTCCCCCACGCGTCCGGCGATCTTCCACGCGAGGCCGCTCGTCGTCGTCACGCCCGACATTCCCCCCTTGCGGTTCAGCCCCAGGCAATTGATCGTGCCGGTCGGCGGGTGGACGCTCATCTCCCGGGCCCACTCCAGCCACTCCGCCCGCGCCTGCGGAGGCGCCGCCGGCGCCGGAGCGTCGAGCCCCGGACCCCAGTTGCCGCGGCCCTGCCGGTCGCGCAGCGACTCCTTCCACACCAGCCACGCCAGGCGCGACTTCTCGGTCAGCAGGTTCTCCTCCTGGTAGCCGTGCCGCTTGGCGAACTCCAGCGCCCCGCGCCCCGCGAGCATGATGTGGTCGGTGCGCTCCATCACCAGGCGCGCGATCTTGGACGGCGTCTTGATGCCCTGGATCGAAGCCACCGACCCCGCGCGCCGGCTCGGCCCGTGCATCACGCAGGCGTCCAGCTCGACGACGCCGTCTTCGTTCGGCAGCCCGCCGTAACCGACGCTGTTATCCTCCGGGTCCTCTTCGTTGATGTTCACGCCGGCGATGACGGCGTCGAGCGTGTCCCCGCCCCCGCGCAGGATCTCGAAAGCGCGGGCGCAGCAGCGCTCGCCGTTCGCGCTCGAAATGACGATATCGCGGGGCGCCGCGCCGGGCGCCAGCACCGGGGCGGCCAGCGCCGTCGCTCCGGTTCGCAACCACTGCCGTCGGGTCATAAACGGATTCTCCTAACGACCAACGACTCTACCCGCAGGACGGGCCCCTTGGCAACCCCGCGCGCGAAGGCTAAACTTGTGTCTTGCCAATGATGCGCAGGCGGGAGTTCCTGTGGGTCGCGCTGGCCGCGCCGGCCCCGCAGAACAACAAGCGGCCGCCCCGGGCCAAGGACGTACAGGTGGTGCGCCTTTCGACGGTGCGGCAGGAAGGCGTCATCGCCTACGACGGCGCCGTCAAAATAACCGGGGAAAAGACGGTTTCCGGCCTGGTCCTGATTTTTGAGTTTTTCGCCACCACCAAGGCGCTCTTGAGCATGCAGAAAATTGAGGTGGACGAGGGAACCCTGCGGCCGGGCGAAGAGCGCAGCTTTCAATTCCAGGGCAGTGACGTTCCCCGGGCGGTCAGCTTCCGGCTCTCGGCCAAGGACAACCGCGGCCGCGACCTGTCTCTCTCCGGCGAGGGCCCTTACACCCTCGATTAAGCGAGCGCTGCCAGCGGCTGGGCCGTGCGCAGCACCAACGGCTCCGGCCTGAGGCGATAGGGTTGAAACCGGTACCCCACGCCGAAAATCGTCTCGATGTACTGGCCGGAGAGCGGCGCGAGCTTCTTGCGCAGCCGGCGCACGTGGACGTCGAGAGTACGCGTCCGGACGCCCTCGTGATAGCCCCACACCAGCCGCAGCAGGCTGTCGCGGGGCACGATTTCCCCGGCGTTCTGCGCCAGCAAAGCCAGCAGCTCGTATTCCTTGCGCGTGAGCGTCACAACCTTGCCGTCAAGCTCGACCCGTTGCCGGCCGAAGGTGATGGTCAGGTGCGAGTCCTGGTAAACCGACATAAGAATGACCCCTTCTCGATTCTGGCCGTAAGCCACGATCCGACTTTTCTCCTGCACCATGGTTCGATACTAGGGCCGGTCCGGCGGGGAGTGGTTTTAAACTTGTAAAAGTTTCGTAAAAGCCGCCGGGCCACTGCCGGGCAAAGAGATCTGAACCACACCATCCACAAATGGCCGATAAGACTACCAGGAGGCCAGATACCGGTGGACGAGAATCTCTTAAGACGTGCCATTCAAGGGCTGCAACACGATCTCAAGGAAGTACGTTACGCGATTTGGGCCCTGGAATCGGTGGCCAGCGGCAAGCCCCGGCGGGGGCGGCCACCCAAATTTGTAGCGGAGTTCCCCTCCGCCGCGGCTACCAAAAAGCGGGCGGGACCCCGCCGGCCGCGAAGGGCTGTATGACCCCCGAAGACTTCCGTCTCTTTTGCGGCGTGTTTGCCTTCGCCTTCGTGGCGATCATCGTCTATCGCCGCCTGCGCACGCACTAAGGCGTCCTCCGGCCCCCTCCGAAGGCCCTGATAGAATCAGGGTTCATGGATTCCATCATCGCTCCGGCGGAGCGCCTCACCGGGGTCGTGCGCCTGCCGGGGGACAAGTCCATTTCCCACCGCTATGCCATGCTGGCGGCGATCGCCGAGGGGCCCTCGGTTATCAAGAACTTCTCGTCGGGGGCCGACTGCCACTCCACGCTCGACTGCGTCCGGGCCCTGGGCGTGCCGGTCTCTGAAGACGACCGCACGGTGCGCATCGAGGGGGCCGGCCTGGACGGCTTCCGCGCCCCCGCCGGGCGGCTCGACGCCGGTAACTCCGGCTCGACCATTCGGATGCTCTCGGGGCTGCTCGCGGCGCAGTCCTTTACGAGCGAGATCGCCGGGGATGAGTCGCTCGCCCGCCGGCCGATGCGCCGCATCCTCGAGCCGCTCGGCCGCATGGGCGCCCGCATCACGGCCCGCGACGGCGACTTCCCTCCCCTGCGCATCACCGGGAGCCCGCTGCGTGGCATCGAATACGACCTGCCCGTAGCAAGCGCGCAGGTGAAGACGGCGGTGCTGTTTGCCGGGCTCTACGCGGAGGGCGAAACGGTGGTCCGGGAGCCGGTGCGGACGCGGGACCACACGGAACTCGCCCTGCACGAATTTGGGGCCGAGATTTGCACGCGCCAGCGGGAGATCCGTCTGCGGCCACTTCCTATGCTGCGCGGGCGCGAGCTGGCGGTCCCGGCGGACCTTTCCTCGGCCGCGTTTTTTCTGGTCGCGGGATTGATCGTGCCCGGCTCGGAGCTGGTGATCCGGGGCGTGGGGCTGAACCCGACGCGCTCGGCGCTGCTCGACGTGCTGCTCGGGATGGGCGCCGAGATCAAGGTGCTGGAGGTGGAGCAGCAGGCGGGCGAATTGGTCGGGAACCTGCTCGTGCGCGCCTCGGCGATGCGGGGGGGCGTGATCGAGGGCAGCCTGACCGCGGCGGTGATCGATGAGATCCCCGTGCTGGCGGTGCTGGGGGCGCTTTCCGAGCAGGGCCTGGTCGTCAAGGACGCGGCGGAATTGCGCGTGAAAGAGACCGACCGCATCGCGACGATCGCCGAGAACCTGGGCCGGCTGGGGGTGGCGGTAGAGGTGCGGCCGGACGGCATGACCATCCCGGGCCGCGCGCAGTTTCGGGCCGCGGAGCTGGACTCGTGCGGCGACCACCGCATCGCGATGGCGGCGGCGGTGGCGGCGCTGCGGGCCGCGGGTCCCTGCACTATTCATGGCGCGGAAGCGGCGTCCGTGTCGTTCCCGGAGTTTTACGAGACGCTCGAAAAGCTGCGGGGCTGAGAATATGTTCACCGGCATTATCGAGGAATTGGGAACCGTCGAGGCCCTGGCCGCGGGACCCGCCGGGGCGCGGCTAACGGTGCGCGCCGAGCAGGTGCTCTCCGATCTCGCCGCGGGGGCGAGCATCGCGGTGAATGGCGTGTGCCTGACGGCGGTCGAGATCACCAAGCGAACCTTTTCCGCCGATCTCTCTCCCGAGACGCTCGAGCGCACCAACCTGGGGAAACTGCGCGCCGGCCACCGCCTCAACCTCGAGCGCCCGCTTGCCGCGACCGGAAGACTGAACGGCCACATCGTCCAGGGGCACGTGGACGGTACCGGGGAATTGCTGTCGCTCGAGCCAGTGGGCGATGGCAACTGGTGGCTCGCAATCCGCGCGCCGCAGGACCTGCTGCGCTACCTCGTCTTCAAAGGCAGCATCGCCATCGACGGCATCAGCCTCACCATCGCCTCGCTCGAAGGGGACCGGGTGGCGGTGGCGATCATTCCGCACACGTACAAGATGACGACGCTCGGGAGCTACCGTCCCGGGGACCGGGTAAATCTTGAATGCGACGTCCTCGCCAAGCACGTCGAGAAGCTGCTGAGCGCGATGGACCTCGAGCCGCGCCGCAGGCTGACGGTGGAGCGGCTGCGGGAAGAAGGGTTCTGAACGTTCCTGTTCCGTTTTCGGAACACCCTTGGTACCCGGGTACCATTAACCGATTAAGGTCAAATATTGTTGTTGGTTTTTGCTACAAAGGCGCTAGAATTCCCATATCGGTCCCGTAGTTTCCCCCCACTGGAGGACAGTATGAAGATTGGCTATTGCCAGGAGTGCAAGGAATTATGGGGGGCCTACGCGCGGGCCATGACCGCTCACGTGACGCTGCTGGGAGCGGAGGAACTTGCGTTCGGAGGACCAGAATGGACCACCGTTGCGGATGCCTTGACGGCGGCCGCCGGGGAGCAGGACCGCATTCGGCGCACCATCGTGCAGCACGAGGCCCAGGTTCACCACCGGGCTTGTCCATTAGCAAGCGCAATTGGTGCGAGCACCGGCCGAAGCGCTGGCCTTTAATGGCGGTCACAGCCGTTTGAAGAAAATTTGAAGGCCGCAAGTGCGCGGTGCCGCGCCGCTTAACGTTTTCGCCGCCGGCCAGCGCGGGCTCTGGCACTGGACACACCCCTTACGATGGTTATAGAGGGGGTTTTCCCGAATGTCAGAGAATATAACCGAGCGGGAGTTTCACGCCGTCGCGAACCTGTTTCCGCTAATGCGCGGCGCGGCGTTCGCCGAGCTGGTGGCCGATATCAAGAAGAACGGGCTGTACGAGCCGATCCTGGTGGACGCTGCGGGCTGGATCTTGGATGGGCGCAACCGGTACCTGGCGTGCAAAGAGGCGGGCGTCGAGGCGCGCTACGTCGAGTGGCAGGGAGAGGGCGAATTGCCGGAACTGGCGGTGAGCCGGAACCTGCACCGGCGGCACCTGGGAGAGTCGCAGCGCGCGATGGTGGCAGCGCGGCTCACGCCGCTGATCGCGGCGCGACGTAAAGCGGCCGAGGGCCGGGGAGCAAATTTGCTCACGTCCAAACGATTGAAAGCACGGGATGAAGCCGCGACCATGGTCAATGTGTCGCCGCGCCTGGTGATTCACGCCTGCAAGGTGCTCAAGCACGGGTGCGAGGAATTGAGCGAGGCGGTGAACTCGGGCAAGCTGGCGGTATCGATGGCCTCGGCGCTGGCGGGGCTGCCCCAGGCGCAGCAGGCGCGCGTGGTGGCGGCGGGTGCGCGGGCGATGGCCGCCAAGGTTCGGGACATGCGCGGCGGCAAGAAGAAGGACGAAGCGAAGCGGGCTTCGCTCGGACACTTCGGAGTGCTGGGCGCGCCGGGGTCAGGGACGGTCGGCTCGGGCGGCGAGGAGAGTGTGGTGTTGCTGTGGGTGGTGGCCGGCGGGCTGGGGGAGGCGGTGGATGCTTTGAAGGTAAGAGGCTTTGAATACTTCCCGGAGGAGCGGGTGGGGTAGAAGGCTCGGACGTTGGAGGGGGTTGAGCGAGCGGGATGGATGCTCGGGGGTTCCACGGAGGCGGTACGTAACGACTTGGGCATCACCCGCCGCCCGCTCTTTGGGCGGTAGGGTGATGCCCAGTTTAGGCTTCTTTTCCTGTTGTTCGTATGGCATAGCCACGGGCCGTTCCAACCCAATTCTGACACCGCCGATTTAGTTTGAAGTTGTCTTCGACTCTATGGTAGCATCCCTTTGCGTGTTTTGACCCGGACGGGCCGCAGGGGCTAGATCCTCCTTTCCGTCTGTGGGAAATACATGCACTCAATTTCAGGAGAAGTCGTTCACCTACTTCTCCGGAGGAGGCGACATGTTGCATTCCATCCGCGGGCGTGATTCCGGCCAGACCCTCGAGATGAAGGTCGAAAACATGACCTTCATGATCGAGCGGCTTCACAGGGATTGTTCCCCGCTCCAGTTCGTCCGTGAGCTAACCCAGAACGGCATCGAAGCAATCCTGGCTTCGCCCGCGCGCAAAGGCGAAATCATGTGGGACGTCGATTGGAACCGCCACGCGCTCACTGGCCAGTACAAGTTGGCCGTTATCGACACCGGTATTGGGATGACTGGTGAAGAGATGGTTCAGTACATCAACAGCCTCTCGGCATCAGTCCACAGCCAATCGATTGAAGGTAACTTCGGCGTCGGTGCCAAGATCGCAGCGGTTCCGCGGAACCGCATCGGTTTGATTTACCTTAGCTGGAAGGACGGGCACGGCTACATGATCCATGTCTGGCGTGATCCGTCGACTGGGATTTACGGTTTGAGACGATTTGATCGCCCAGACGGCAGCGCCGAGTATTGGACCGCAATTGACGACACGATTAAACCGGCGCCCATAGACAAGCACGGGACGATGGTCATCCTCGTCGGAAATGATGATGACGAGAACAGTACGCAAGCCCCTCCCGGAACGCCAATGCCGTCTCGGTGGATACTCCGTTACCTGAATGGAAGGTATTTCCGGTTTCCGAAAGGGATCGCTGTTAAAGCCCGAGAAGGCTGGGAGTTGCCCAGGGGCGATTCTCACAACTTCCTCCGCACCGTTACTGGCATGAAGCCCTGGCTTGACAAGAATTGCACGCATGCTAGTACCGTCGAACTGATCAGCGCCACGGCACACTGGTGGATACTCAACGAGAAACTGGATCTAGACGCGGGACACCAAATCAGCGGAGGCCACATGGCCGCCCTCTATCAGGATGAACTCTACGAAGTGCAAGGCGGGAGAGGCGGCGTGGCCAGGTTGCAGGCGTTCGGTGTGATTTTCGGCCATCAGCGCGTTGTCATATACGTGGAACCAAGGAACGGTCGAGAGAATCGCGTCGTCGCAAACACGGCCCGTACCAACCTCCTCCTGAATGATGAGCCTTTACCTTGGGTGGAATGGGCTGCTGAATTCCGCGTGGCAATGCCCGAGCCCATCAAGCGCCTCGTAGACGAGGTAAGCGCCACATCAACGGGTCATGATCACCGCCAGTCAATTCGGGAGAGGCTCAAGCAGGTTCTTGACCTATTTAAGTTCAGCCGTTATCGACCGGCCGCGACCGGGTCCGCGACCATCGACGAGTCGACTCTCGTTGGGACAGCAAGGGATCAGGACACCGGGACAACCTCCAGCAACGGCGGGGGTAAGCGCGGTGGTGCCGGCGGCGCGGCAGGTGACATCTACGCTCTCTTTCAGACACCGATTGGAAGTCCCGGCGAGGAAATCAGGAGCGCGATTCCGGAACCAAAAACCGATTGGATCTCGGTTAAGGATGGGACTCGAGTCGCTCCGGACCTTGAGGACCGCGCAGCCAAGTATCTGCCGGAGCAGAATTTGCTGATGGCCAATGCCGATTTTCGAGTATTCACGGATATGGTAGAGCGCTGGTGTCAGAGGTATTCGCACGCCCCAGGGGCAAGAACCGTGGTAGAATCCGCCGTCCATGAGTGGTTCGAGCAGCAGCTTGTTGAAGCCATCATGGGTGCCCTAGCACTTCGTGGTTCGAGTCAGTGGACAATGCAGGATCTGCAGAAGGTGTGGTCTGAGGAAGCCCTTACCGCTGCTGTGTTGCCGCGATACCACGTCGACATAAACGTAAAACGCGCTTTAGGGGCAAAGATTGGATCACTCAAAGACCAGTCGGTGTAATTGCGCAGCGGGGCGGCCCGAACGAATCGCCTTTACTTCGCACCGATCAGCGCAAGGACGGCATGCGCGGTAGCCGCGTCGCTCATGAACCGGCCGACATCGGAGGACAGGTCGCGCTGCTTGTTCAGCGAATACGCCAGCCAGCGACCGTCTGTCTTATCCTGGTGGCGCGCGAGCCAGCTCAGGGCCCGCTTTAACTCGGGTTGATCGCGCGCCACACCCGCCTGCTGCAGCGCGTAACTGACGACACCGGTGGCGTAGCCGTCGCTCTGGGTTTCGAGAGGTGTATCGTCTTTCCGCTTCCAGGCTCCGACGAACGAAGAAAGGCTGAAGCCCCCATCCGGCTGCTGCTTGGCGAGCGCTGCCGCGATGATGGACTTTTGTTGCGCCGGCGTCAGCAGCCCGGGCGTCCGGGCCGACGCCCAGAGCAGCATCACGCGATGTAACAGGATCTGCGATTCACGCTCCCGCGTTAGATAGTCACGCAGGAGTTGCAGACCGTCCTGTATGGCGGCCGAGGAGCGGTAGGAGCCGGGGGCGTCACCCACGGCGATCGCGGCGAGCGTGGCTCCGTAATACTGGGAATCGCCTTCCCACGGCGAGTTGTGAAACTGCAGCCAGGACCAGGCTCCCCGGGCTGCTCCGGTCTTCCACTGCTGCCCCCACATATTGTCGAGCGCGAGCCGAGCGTCGGGACTGAGCACGTTCCCGGGCGCATCGAGACTGACCAGCACCACAGCGTTGAGAATGGATTCGGTCCCGCGCGATTCGGCCGTCTTGGGGACACCTCTGGTTTCGTCCGGATAGAAAGGCTCGACCTGCGTCCACATCCGGACCCGTTTGGTGACGTTGTCCAGCAGCCGGCGCTCCAGGGGCGAGGTGGCTGGTTCGGCGAGAGCGGTCCGGAGGGCGGGCCGAACCATAGCATAGGGCAGCACCGTGTGACAGGAGACGCAGAACGTTTCATGATCGCGAGCCGCCTGCGGCCAGCTCATCCACCAGGACAGCCGGCTGTCGAGATAGGCCGCGGCCGCCGGCCCGCTCCAGTTGGCGGAGTCCGTGGCCGGGGAGCGCGGCTCTTGGGCGAACAGGCTCGCGCCCGACCAACCCAGGACACAAGCCGCAATGACAGCCGCCTTCATGGAACTCCCCTCGGTCTATCCTAAGCTATGTTCGACCCACTCAGCATCACCTACAAGCCGAAGCCTGGTTAGCCGGCACGGCTGGCGCCAGCCTCGGCCCGCGCCATGGCCGCGGCGATCCGGTTCATTCCCGCCGGAAGAGTGGGCGTGAACGCCGCCCGGACCTGCTCGACGTAGGCGGCGGCGTTCTCGCCCTCGAGGGCCAGGCGCTGCGTGAGCCGCGTTCGCCCGCCGGGGAGGCCGTCGAACCGCCACTCGACCGACAAAGAGACCCGGTCGAGCGGCGCCTCGATGGTGTACGACCTCGGCGGGGTGACTTCCCGAAGGCGCCAATGCCGCGGCTCCTGTCCCGACACCCGGGTGACGCCGCGCGAGCCGGCAGCGAAAGGGCCGTCCAGTTCGAACTCGGCGGGCGGGTCGTCCCAGTTGGCCACGTTGGTCATGTAGGCCCAGGCAAAGGCCGGAGTCGCTGCGGTCTCGACGGAGTGCTCCAGTTCCCAGGCCACCTGGCTCACGGCTCGCCTCCGACTTCGCGCCACCATGTCAGCCTAACCGACTGCGGCGGCGAGGAAGTAAATCAAACGTTTGATTAAATCAAACGTTTGATTTAAAGTCGGAGGCCGCAAAACGGCGCTCAGAGGGCGGTTTTGGCGTCCATTCCCGCGCCGCTTGCTGACGCCGCGCGGTGCTGTGACCCGGGCACGCGCCGGCAGGGATTGCCGGCGCGGCAAACTAATCGTCGCCTACCGAATCTCAACTTTGAAAAGGGTGTTATCCGGGTGACTGTGGCGCCACCGGAAGTATTCCGTCTGCTGGTTGCGTCTCACTACCCGGAACTCGCGGTAGTCGCGGTGGTTCTCCATCAGGTAGGCGCGGTAAGCGCGATCTTCCTGGTCGTTCCAGGTGTGATAGTCGCGGGCCTGGCGATCGTAGTACCGCTTGTCTTGACGGTGCTTGTCGTCGGCTAAGGCCGCCACCGGAGCAATCAAGAAGGCGGTGCTCAGCAGCAAGCTGCCTAAAATTAGAAACCGTTTCATGTCGTTGACCTCGTTCTAACAAGAGGCACGCCGGTAGCCGTTAGCGGAAAGGCTGCGAATCGCCAGGAACGCGCCGGTTCGCCACGGCGAGAACTGGCCATATTTGGTCAGATGACGGCAGGCGGCCGGCGGCGGCGGACGCGGGGCTTCGAAGAAGGGTGGCGGGGGCAATAACCAGTAACCGCCGGCGTTGAGGAGTTAGTGCGAGGGAGCGGGCAGGGCTCGAAATGCCGCCCGGCTTTCTCCCCGGGCGACAGGGCCCGCTCCCTCGCGCTCAGGCCGTCCCGCTTCTGACCGCTGGCTTTACGCGCGCGGCGCGGAAGCCAGGACGGGATGCGGCAGCCGTTCCCGCACCGGCACAAACTCCCGCAGCAGGTGACCTTCAAAGAGCTGCCGGGGCCGCGCGATCTTCTGCTCCGGATCCTCCAGCATTTCCTGCCACTGGGCGAGCCAGCCGACGGTGCGCGGGATGGCGAACAGCACCGTGAACATGTCGGGCGTGAAGCCCATGGCCTGGTAAATGATGCCGGAATAGAAATCCACGTTGGGATAGAGTTTGCGCTTGATGAAGTATTCGTCCTGGA